>JAKOQS010000045.1 GCA_029778235.1 Chloroflexota bacterium
AGACGATCTCGATGCGCCTGGGCTCGCCCGTGATCCTGCCCGTCGTGGTCATGTCGATCACCTGTCCGCGCCCCAGCTCGCGGCTGATCGCCTCGTCCATCTCGTGTGCTCCCGGCGCACCGGTCGGGCGTCGGCCGCCGGCTCGTGTGGTTGAGTGCGCAACCATATCACGAGCGCGCGGATCGCTCCCCCGGGACCGCCGCCCGCGCGAGCTCGACCGTCCGGTCCACCGCGAGCCGATCTGTGTCCACGGTCGCGGCCGGCTGGATCGCAGCGAACCTGGCTGCGCGGACGCGGGACTGCCGCGCGAACCCGGCGACGGCGCGGGGCAGGGCGTGCCGCCGCTCAGGCGTCCTTCCGCCAGGCCGGCATCGTCGCCATGTACGCCTCTGCGCGCGCCTTGGCGGTCTCGTAGTCGAGGCCCTCCGCCCGCATCGACCACTGGGTGAACCGCTCGAGGCGCTCATCGCGCGCCTGGAGCGTTCCGTCCTCGCGCGTGCAGTGGCGGCAGTACGGGATGGACGGGTCGCCGAGTGCGTGGTCGGCGGCGGTGGCGAGGGGCATCCCGCAGCTGTCGCAGCGAACGTCGGGAACCATCGGGGCGGTCATGTGCGCGGTCCTTTCGCTGTCCGGCCGCCGCGCCGGGCCGGCGTGGCGATCGCATCGGTGGTGGGGGAAGCTGAGGCCGCCGGCGCCGCGTCCCCGGCCTCGGCCGGCTCCGCCCGGGCGAGCAGCTCGAACCCACGGACGACCGTGGCACGATCGCGAGGCTCGAGCGACGCCATGACACGCGCCAGGAGGTCCGGTGCGAGCACCTGGCCGACGCGCCCCACGACATCCCGGCCCGTGTCGGTCAGCCAGACGAGGACGCGGCGCTCGTCGCGCTCGTCGCGGATCCGGGCCACCAGGCCCTTCGCCTCCAGGCGGGCGACGAGCTCGGAGGTCGTGTTGCGCCGAAGGCCGAGGTGCTCGGCCTGCTCGCCGATCGTGAGCGGCCCGGCGGACGCGAGATGGATGAGCACCTCGAGCCCGCGCCGGGTCACCGGCAGGGTCGCGTCTCCCACGGGCCTGCGCGCGGAGTGGTAGCGGCGGTAGACCTCGGGGAACAGGCGTGCGACGGCGCGCGCGGCGGCCTCGGGGGAGAGGCCGTCGTCCTGCGGTGAGGCAGGGAGCGGGTTTCCGGGAGATCCTGTCGTCACGACCATGTCGTCACGACATTCTCACCGACCGCGACGCCGGTCAACAGATGCGACCCCCCGGCACGACGCGATCGCCGGCCAGGACATGGTCGCGAGGCCCGACCTGGCCCCCGTCGCGTTCGCCCGGCCGCGCGGGGCGCGGTCGTCACGGCGGGGGCGTTCGCAGGGCCGCCGCCGCGGCCTCCACGACCGCGTCCACGGGCATCGCGTCGACGTCGAGCGTGGTGAGTGGCCGGACGGCGGCGAACCGGGCCGCCCGCGCGCGCGACTGCGTGGCGAACGCCGCGACGGGATCCGGCCCGAGCGGCCGGCGGTGGGCGCCGCGCGCGTGGCGGGCCGCGAGCGTCGCGGGCCGCGCGCGGAGCCGGATCACCGCGATCCCAGGTTCGCGGAGGGCGAGCCGGCACCTGGACTCGTCCACGACACTCGCCGCGGCGGCGACGACGTCCGGCCCGGACGCCGCGAGCGCGTCGAGCAGCAGCCCGGCCTCGATCGCCTGCAGGGCCGGGACACCGTCCTCCCCCGCGATCGCGCGGCCGGTCCGCCCGGTGGCCCGCTCCAGCTGGGTGTCGGAATCCACGAACGCGACTCCGAGCCGCGCCGCCAGCCGCTCGCCGACCGTCGTCTTGCCCGACCCCATGAGGCCGACGAGCACGACGTGGCGCCACGGGATCCGCGACGCCGTCACGCCCGCTCTCGCCCGACGGACTCCGCGAGGCGGCTCACCCCGCGGCGCGCATCTCCGCCTTGTGGGCGCGCTTCTTCGCCTGGCAGTCGGCCAGCGCCTCGGGCGAGTCCACGTTCCCGAGCGTGGGGTAGTCGGGCATGACCGCCTCCCACCCGGACGGCCGGACGTCGAACCGGTTGGCGAGGACCGCGATGAGCGACTTCGCCTTCATCGCGCCGATGCCTGGCACGGCGAGCAGCCGCCGCTCCAGGTCCGAGCCGTCGGCCGCGTCGCGCCAGATGCTGCCCGCGTCGCCGCCGTGGACGGAGGCGACGTGGCGGCACATCTCCTGCACGCGGGCCGCCATCGTCCCGGGGAACCGGTGGATCGCGGGCCTCTCGCGGAAGGCGGCCTCGAGGGCCGACGGATCCATGGACGCGATCGCCGCGGCATCGAGCCCGCCGATGCGCCGCGACAGCGCCAGCGGCCCGGAGAACGCCTTCTGGACGGTCACCTGCTGGTCCAGCTCGTAGCCGATGAGGAGGGCGAGCGGGTCGGAGGCGATGAGGGCGTCCGCCTCGGAGTCGCCCGTGAAGGGAAGAGATGCCGGCGTCTTCATCATGGCGGCGATGGTACCCCGGGTGCCTCGCCGGCAGGTCGACCGCACCTCTCCCGCTGGTCGACTGTCCCTCGACGGCCGATCGACCGGGGGTCCGCGCGGGCAGGTCGGATAGACTCGCCGGACATCAGGGAGGTCGGGATGCTCGAGCTGATCGGCTGGCTGATCATCGGTGGCTTCGCCGGCTGGGTGGCCGGGAAGCTCGTTCGCGGGCAGGGCAACGGGATCCTGCTCAACGTCATCGTCGGGATCGTGGGCGCCGTCGTCGGCGGCTGGCTTGCGAGCCTCATCTTCGGCGTGAACGTGAGCGAGGGGTTCAACGTCGAGACCCTCGCCGTCGCGATCGTCGGGGCGATCCTCCTCCTGGCGATCGCGAACATCGCGGGGATCGGGCGCCGGCGCGCGGCGTAGGCCCGAAGGAGCGACCCGGGATGCCGCCCATCCCCCGGCCATCGCCCGCGTCCGTCACGCGCTACCGCGCCGCGCTCGCATCGCAGCCGGCGGCGGTCGAGCGGACGATGTTCGGCTGTCCGTGCGCGTTCGTGGGCGGGAACATGACCGCCGGGCTGTACGGCGACGACTGGTTCGTCCGGCTGCCGGCAGACGAGCGGAACGAGCTCTTCGCGACCGATGGCGCACGGCCCTTCGAGCCGATGCCGGGCCGGCCGATGCGCGAGTACGTCGTTCTCCCGCCCTCGATCGTCGCCGACGACGCCGCGCTCGCGAGGTGGCTGTCACGCGCGGTCGCGTTCGCGCTCACGCTGCCGCCGAAGCGATCGGGTGGGACGAAGGGGTCGAAGGCGGGCGGGCGCTAGCACCCATCCGGGTCGGTCGGACGCACCCGGCGCCCTGCCGGACCGGGGGACGGAGGAGGCGGGCCGACCGGCGGGTCGCCCGCGTCAGCGCGACGGCCGAGGCACGACGACCCGCAGCGCCCCGGGTAGCACCTCGGCCGTGAACGAGCCCCGCCCCAGGACGTCGCCGTCCACCTCGATGACCTCCGGCGGTGCGGACGAGACGGCCACGCGACGACCGCGGACGCGGAGCGACGCCCCCGTGGCGGACCATCCGACCTGGGAGCGGGCGAGCAGCTCGAGCCCTCCGACGATCCCGCCGATGACGCCGGATGCGCGGACGATGAGCACGTCGAAGAGGCCGTCGTTCGCGCTGATCGGCAGGCGCGGGGCGACGATGCCGGGGATGAGCTCGCCCGCGTTCACGACGAGGACCGCGAGCGCCGGGAGCTCGTGCGCCTCCCCGTCCACCTCGATCCGATGGGGGTGGACCGTGAGCCCCGGGACGAGCGAGGCCGCCGCCGCGAAGTAGGCCGCCCGACCGGCGCGCCGTTTCGCCGCGTCGCTCGCGGCCGCCATGACGCGCGCGTCGAAGCCGGACCCGCACGCGACGATGAAGGTGCCGCTCCCGTCCGTCGCCGGGCCGGCGGGGCCGGCACCCCCGACGAGGTCGCCACCCACGGTCCACGTGACGGCGCCGGCGTCCACGTCCCGCTCCCCGCCCTCGGCGATCGCCCGGACCGCGGCCTGGCGCCGGATCGGCAGGCCGAGCGCGCCCGAGAAGAGATTGCCGGTCCCGGCCGGGACGACCGCGAGCGGGATCCCCGTCCCGACGAGCCGCTCCGCCACGATCCGGATCGTCCCGTCCCCGCCGACGGCGACGGCCAGCGGCGCACGCCGCGCGACCGCGGCATCGACGGCCCGCTCGACGGACGCCCGATCCCCGTCGGCCCAGGTGGTCGCGGCGCCGGTCCGCGCCCGGACGGCGTCGTCGATCTCCCGCTCCACCCGCGCGCGTCGCTCCGGATCCGCGAGCAGGCGGCTCCGCGGGTTCGCGACGACGAGTCCCTCGGGCACGGCCATGGTCGCCACGGTACGCGCTCGTGCGCGGAGCGTCGAGCCGGGCGCGTGGGCGGGGCCACCGACCCACCCCCGCCGGTCGTGCGACCCGCATGGGCTATCCTTCCCGGGACAAGAGAAGCCCGGCGCCCCACGCGCCGTCCCGCCGTCGCCGCGGTCCCCCGCCCCGGATCACGCGAGGTCTCGCACCGCGCCGGCACCCAGGAGAACCCCCCGCCCGTGCCGTTCGACCACCTCGGCCTCTCGGCCGCGACCCTGCGCGCCATCGCCGACGAAGGCTACGAAGAACCCACGCCCGTCCAGGAGCGCGCGATCCCGATCGTCCTCGCCGGGCGCGACCTGCTCGCCGCCGCGCAGACGGGCACCGGCAAGACCGCCGCCTTCGTCCTGCCGATCCTCGAGCTCCTCGCCCCCACCGCCAACGCGAGCTTCTCGCCCGCGCGCCACCCCGTGCGCGCACTCATCCTCACCCCCACGCGCGAGCTCGCGATGCAGATCGCCGACTCGGTCAAGGCATACGGGCGGTACGTCCCGCTCCGGTCGGCGGTCGTCTACGGCGGCGTGCCGGTGGACCCCCAGGTGAAGGAGACCCGCGCCGGCGTCGAGATCCTCGTGGCCACGCCCGGCCGCCTCCTCGACCTCGTCGGCCAGAAGGCGGTCAACCTGGGCCAGGTCTCGATCTTCGTCCTCGACGAGGCGGACCGGATGCTGGACATGGGCTTCATCCCGGACATCCGGCGGATCATGGAGCTGCTCCCTGCACGCCGGCAGAACCTGCTCTTCAGCGCGACCTTCAACGACGATGTCCGCCGCCTCTCGGGCAGCTTCCTGCACGACCCCGAGACGGTGGAGGTCGCGGCGCGGAACACCGCGGTCGAGACCGTGCGGCAGCTGCTCTACCCGGTCGATCGCGACCTCAAGACGGCACTCCTCGTCCACCTGATCCGGAAGAACGGCTGGCACCAGCTGCTCGTCTTCACGCGGACGAAGCTCGCCGCGAGCCGGCTGGCGCGCGAGCTGGACCGGGCCGGGATCGCTGCCGTCCCGATCCACAGCGACCGGACCCAGTCCGAGCGCACGAAGGCGCTCGCGGACTTCAAGGCGGGGGAGATCGAGGTGCTCGTCGCCACGGACGTGGCCTCGCGCGGCCTCGACATCGAGGAGCTCCCGATCGTCGTCAACTACGAGCTGCCGCTCGTGGCCGAGGACTACATCCACCGGATCGGGCGGACGGGGCGGGCGGGCCTCGAGGGTGACGCGATCAGCCTCGCCTGCGTGGACGAGGTGGACCTCCTGCGCGGGATCCAGCGGCTTCTCAAGCGGGCGATCCCGTGGACGGTGGAGCCGGGGTTCGTGCCCGACCGCAACGTGGAGCCGCGGCCCATCTCCGGGCGGGCGTCCCCCGGCGCCTCGGTGCGCGACGCGCGGGAGACGCGGGCGCGCGAGGGAGCGGGCCGGCGCGGAGGCATCCACCCGCGCGGCGGCCGGGCGCGGGCATCCGGGCGCTGACGGAACGGGGGGCGACGGTGGGCGGCCGGACGGCCGGAGGCTGGGGAGCGGCGGCCGCGGGCGGATCGGGGACCCCCGGGTGGGGCGAATCGAGGACCCCCGGATCGGGCAGGCCGGGACCGACGTGACGGCCATGCGCCTCGGAGCCGCCTTCTGGCTCCAGGAGGCCACCTGGCCCGACCTCCGCGACGCCGCGCGGGCGGTCGAGGCGGCGGGGTTCGACTCGATCTGGGTGGACGACCACCTGCTCAACGACGAGGGCGACCCCGCCGCGCCCAAGCTGGAGGGCTGGACGGCGCTGGCGGCGCTCGCGGCCGTGACCTCGCGCGTGCGGCTGGGCCTGCTCGTCGGGGCGAACACGCTGCGCAACCCCGGCCTCGTGGCCAAGATGGCGGTCACGGTGGACGAGATCTCCGGCGGCCGGCTGGTCCTGGGGCTGGGCTCCGGCTGGATGGAGGAGGAGCACCGGGCGTTCGGGTTCGAGTTCGGCGCCTCGCCCGGCGAGCGGCTCGACCGGCTGGAGGAGTCTGCCGGCCTGATCAGGCGGCTGCTGGCCGGGGAGCGCGTGACCCACGAGGGGCGCTTCTACCGATTCGAGGGCGCGGTCGCGCGACCCGTCCCCGCGGCCCCCCTCCCGGTCCTCATCGGGGGCTCGGGGCGGCGCAAGACGCTGCGGATCGTGGCCGAGCACGCCGACCTGTGGAACTGCTACGGCGACCCGGCGGAGGTCGCCGACGCCTCCGCCGTGCTCGAAGCGCACTGCGCGGCGGTGGGCCGGGACCCGGCCACGATCGTGCGCACGGTCACCCTCAACGTCGTCGTCCGCGACACCCGTGACGCGGCGCTGGCCGCGTTCGAGGCGTACGCGCGCCGGCATGCGATGCAGCCGGGCGAGGACAGCCCGGACCTCGCCGGCTTGCCCGCCGAGGTCGCGGAGGGGCTCCGGGCGTTCGCCGCGCTCGGCGTCACGGAGTCGTACTGGGTCCTGGGGGTCCCGTGGGACCTGGAGACCGTCCGCCGCGCGGCGGAGGTCCGGGCGCTCCTCCGGGCGTAGCCACTCCGGGCGCCCGCGGAGGACGGGCCTCCCGGGTCCGTCTCGCGCGGCCGTGAAAGCGCGCCGGGGACGGGCGGGCGGCAGTGATGGCGGCCGCCGACCCTTCCCGCCCCGGCCTCCGCGCCGGATGCACACGGGGCGTGCACTAGACCGGCCCCGGGCACTCGGCGCGGCCCGCAGGCAGGCCGCCGGGGCGGCGATCGGGCGTGGACTCGCGCCACAGGTCGGCGGGAACGCACGCCGGCGGGGGCATGAGGCCGTCAGGTGCACGCCCCGTGTGCATCTGGCGGAAGAACATGAGCGGGCCGCGCCATCCCGGCCGCCGCAACGCCGGCCCCCGCCCTCGGCCCGCGGGCGCTGGCCCTCCGCCCCGGCCTGCTACCGCGCGATCGGCGCGACGGTCGCGCGGGTCAGCCGGACCACGTCCGCCGGCGGCAGCTCCACCTGCAGGCCGCGCCGCCCGCCGCTCACGAGGATCGTCGCGTGCGCGAGAGCGCCCGCGTCCACGACCGTCGGGAGCGTCCGCTTCTGGCCGAACGGGCTGATCCCGCCCACCACGTACCCGCTCGAGCGCTCGGCCGCCGCCGGGTCCGCCATCTCCGCCCGCCGCCCCCCGACCGCCCCGGCGAGCGCCTTGAGGTCGAGCTCGCGGTCCACGGCGACCACCGCGGCGACAAGGCGCCCGTCCACCGAGGCGATGAGCGTCTTGAAGATCCGCCCGGGGTCGATCCCGAGCGCCAACGCGGTCCGCTCGCCGTACCCGAGATGGGGGGCCTTCGGCCCGCCCGCCGTCGGAGCCCCCGCGTCGTACTCGTGCACGACGTAGGCCACCCGAGCGCGGTCGAGAGCCTGGATCGCCGGCGTGCCGCGGCCGCTCATGCCCACGATGGTACCGGTCGGGCCGACGCCTTCGGGCGGGACGGCCCTACCCGTGACGCGCGGTGGCGGCTTCGCTTTCCGCAGCGCGTCCCATCGCGTCCCCCGCGTCCCGGGTCGGATCCGTGGCTTGGCCGGATCGAGGCCGGAGGCCCGTCCGGAGGGAGGACACGATGGCGGGAACGACGATGGACCGCGCCCTGCCCGGGCGCAAGGGGCTCAAGGCCGACGCGGTCGGGCTCGTCAACGGGGTGGTCCTGGGGGTGGCATCCACCGCCCCCGCGTACAGCCTCGCCGCCTCCCTCGGCTTCGTCGTCGTGGCCGTCGGCGTCCAATCGCCGGCGATCATGCTGCTCGCGTTCCTGCCGATGGGCGCCATCGCCGCCGCGTACTACTACCTCAACAGAGTGGACCCCGACTGCGGCACGAGCTTCACGTGGGTCTCCCGGGCGATGGGCCCGTGGCTGGGCTGGATGGCCGGCTGGGCGATCATCGTCGCCGACATCATCGTCATGGCGAACCTCGCCGAGATCGCCGCGATCTACACGTTCTACCTGTTCAAGCTCGACCCGGCGACGCTCGAGGACGTGCTCATCGACCTCCCGTCCGCGGGCATCCTCGTGACGACGGGCGACATGGCCGTCATCGTGCTCGGCATCGCGTGGATCGCCGCGATGACCTGGATCAGCTACATCGGGATCCAGGTCTCCGCGCGGCTGCAGTTCTTCCTCCTGGCGGTCGAGATCATCACGCTGGGCCTCTTCACGCTGATGGCGCTCGCCGCCGTGTACGGGCTCACCGGGACGCCGCCGGCCGACTCCGTGCTCCCGTCACTCGACTGGCTGAACCCGCTCGCGATCGTCGACCAGGCCGACCCCGGCGCCGGCTTCAGCTGGACGGCCCTGGCCGCCGGCCTCGTGACGGCGATCTTCATCTACTGGGGCTGGGACAGCGCCGTCTCCATCAACGAGGAGAGCGAGGACCCGTACCGCGGGCCCGGCAAGGCGGCGGTGATCTCCACCCTCCTGCTCCTGGTCACCTTCGTCCTCGTCTCGGTCGCCGCGCAGGCGTTCCACGGCCCGCAGTTCCTCATCGACAACGCGGAGAGCGAGGACGTCCTCGGCGCCCTCGGACTCGACGTCATGGGCGACCCGCTCTACCTGCTGCTCATCGCGTCGATCCTCACGTCGGCAGCGGCATCCACGCTGACCACGATCCTGCCGACCGCCCGGACCGCCTTCTCGATGGCCGACCACAAGGCGCTGCCCGAGTACTGGGGCCGCGTCCATCCGAAGTACCTCACGCCCAGCACGTCGACGATCTGGATGGGCATCCTGTCCATCGTGTTCTACGGCGTGATGCGCCTCGTCTCGGCGAACGTCCTGTACGACGCGATCGCGGCGCTCGGCATGATGATCGCCTTCTACTACGGGCTCACGGGCTTCGCGAGCATCATCTACTTCCGACGGCTGCTCCGGCGGAACGTCCGGCACCTGTTCCTCGTCGGGCTCGTCCCGCTCTTCGGCGGGATCGTCCTCCTGTGGGCGCTCATCCAGTCCGTGATCGACCTGTCGAACCCGGAGAACACCTACACCGGTGCGTCATGGTTCGGGTTCGGGCCGCCGGTCGTCATCGCCGTCGTGTTCACGGTCCTGGGCCTCGTCCTCATGGTGGCGCAGCGCATCTACCAGCCCGCGTTCTTCCGTCACCGCCTCGAGGTCGCCGAGCCCGACGCCCTCGACATCAAGCCGCCGACCGAGCTCATGGAGGGCCCGGGGGTCATCGGCTGACCCGATCCCCGACATCGCGGCGCCGCCGATCGTCGGCGGCGCCGCCCGCCGTCGGGCACACTGGAGGCACAAAGGGAACCGATGCGGGGCGGCCCGGCGCCGTGGTGGCGCGGTCGGGGGCCCGCCGGAAGGAGTCATCGGACATGAAGGTCCTGCTCATCGGGACGGGCACCGTCGGGGAGGCGATCGCCCAGCTCAGCCGCGGTCGGCCGTGGCTCGAGAAGATGGTCCTCGCCGACTACAACCTCGAGCGCGCCCAGTACGTCCACTCCGTCGTCGGCCACGACCCGCGGTACTCGGCGGTCCGGCTGGACGCCGGCCGCAAGGCGGACATCGTCGCCCTCGCGAAGGCGGAGAAGGTCGACCTCGTGATGAACGCGGTCGACCCGCGCTTCGTCATGCCCATCTTCGAGGCCGCGCTTGAGGCCGGCATCGACTACATCGACATGGCGGTGAGCCTGTCGGAGCCGCACCCGGACGAGCCGTTCCGCAAGGTCGGCGTCATGCTCGGCGAGCGCCAGTTCGCCATGGCGGACGCCTGGAAGGGGAGCGGCCGGATGGCGCTCCTGGGCATCGGGATGGACCCCGGCCTCACGGACCTGTTCGCCAAGAAGGCCGCGAAGGACCTCTTCGACGAGGTCCACGGGGCGCACGTCCGCGACGGCGGCGACATGTACATCGACGGGTACGCGTTCGCGACCGTCTTCAGCATCTGGACGACGATCGAGGAGTGCCTCAACCCGCCGCTCCTGTACGAGAAGGAGCGGGGCTGGTTCACCACGGAGCCGTTCTCCGGCGCCGAGAAGTTCGTCTTCCCGGAGGGCGTCGGGCCGGTCGAGTGCGTGAACGTGGAGCACGAGGAGGTCGCCCTCATCCCGCGGGCCCTCGACGTGAAGAGCGCCTCGTTCAAGTACGCGCTCGGGGCCGAGTTCATCGAGATCCTCAAGACGCTCCACAAGATCGGCCTGGATTCCACGAAGAAGATCCGGGTCGGCAACGTGGAGGTCGCGCCGCGCGACGTGGTGATGGCCCTCACGCCGGACCCGATGACGGTGGGCGACCGGATGTTCGGGCGCGCGATCGTGGGGACGTGGGTCACGGGCGTGAAGGACGGCCGGCCGCGAGAGGTCTACCTCTACCAGATGGCCGACGCGCAGGAGATCTGGCGGAACCACGGCCTGCAGGTGGTGGGCTGGCAGACCGGCTTCAACCCGGTCCTCGCCATGGAGCTCATCGCCGAGGGCGCGTGGAAGGCCGAGGGCATCGTCATCCCGGAGGAGATGGACCCCGATCCGTTCCTGGGCCTCATGGACACGCTCGGGATCCACCACGCGATGACGGAGATCGAGCCGGGGAAGGCGACCGCCTGACCCACCCGCGACCGAACGGACGAGGCCGGCCCCTCCGGGCCGGCCTCGTCCTCTTCCCTGCGCCGGGCCGACGGTGCCACGCTCCGGCCCGGAGAAGGCCGGCCCGTCGAGGGCCGGCGCGGGGGCGAGCGACAGGACCCGCCCCGGCTGCGGCCGATCCCCAAGGCCGGCCCGCTCGGGCCGGCCAGCGGCATCCCGGTGGGTCGGATAGGCTGACGGCCATGCCGCCCGCCCCGCCGCCCCCCGCCCGCCCCGGTCCGACCGCACGCGACCTCATCGGCAGCCTCGGCCTGCTCGCCGACGGGCCGGCCCTCTGGGGCGCGCCGCTCCGCAGCTCGCGGCCCGGGATCTTCGTCGTGGAGCTCGCGTCGCCGCACGCCGAGATGCCCGTGGACCACCACGCGCTCCGGACGTGGCTCGAGCGCGTGCCTGACCTCCGGCTCGACGGCCGTGTCCCCACCCCGCACGAGCTGGCCGCGGACCTGCGGCGGTGGTGGCTGCCGGGCGAGACCGTCCTGTTCATCGGGTCCACGACGAAGTCGCTCGGCGGGCGGGCGGCGGCGCTCGCCGCGACCCCGATCGGCGACCGTCGTCCGTTCGGCAGCGCCTGGCGGCTCCGGGTGCTCAAGGACCTCACGAAGCTGCGGCTGTGGTGGGCGGAGACCGACGCCGCCGAGGAGTACGCGGACGCGGCGTTCGGGGCCTTCGCCGCCGGCGTGGATCCCGCGTCCGCCGCGCGCCTCCCCGACCCCCGTCTGGTCCTCCCCTACGGCAACACCGAGGCGCCGGACGGGCGACGCGACGAGCACGGCCTCACGGGCCTCTTCCGCCCCGACGACGAGGCCGCGATCAAGCCGGGGATGCCCCTGTCGGGCGCGGCGGGCGGACCCAAGGCGAAGCCGTCCACGCGCGCGCGCGCCGCGGCCACGCGCGCCGCGGCGGACGCGGCCCCGCGACGCCGGCGGAGCGCAGCCACGGAGCAGGCGCCGCCGCCCGCGGTCGCCGTCACGCACCTGACGGCCGCCGGGCTCGAGGCGCTCAAGGCGGAGCTCGAGCACCTGACGACCGTGGAGCGCCCGGCGATCGTCGCGCGCATCAAGGCGGCCCGGGAGCTCGGCGACCTCCGCGAGAACGCCGACTACGAGGCGGCACGGCGGGAGCAGTCGTTCCTCGAGGGTCGTGTCTCGCAGATCGACGCGATGCTCCACTCGGTCATCGTCATCGACGACATGGAGCGGACCCACGTCGTCGGCATCGGGTCGGTCGTGACCGTCGAGCACGACGGAGAGCGCGAGACGTACACGGTGGTGGGCCGGGCCGAGGCCAAGCCTGCCGAGCGACGGATCAGCGACACCTCCCCCCTGGGCCGTGCGCTCCTGGGGACCGCGGCGGGCGACGAGATCTCGGTCGAGGCCCCATCCGGCTCCCGGCGGTATCTCGTGGTCGAGGTCGCCTGAGGCCCGAGGGGCGCCCCGCCGCGATCCGCCCCCGTCAGCCGCGGCGCGTCACCGCGTGCGCGAGCGTCCGGAACGGGATGACGAGGTACGCCGAGGACGCGGACCCGATCGCGGCCGCGCACCGGCCCGCGGGCCGCTCACTCGGGGCCGATGCTCTGGTGCGACTCTGGCCGCTTCGCCTGCCACGGCCAGCGACCCTCGATCTCGACGGTCAGGGTGAAGCTCAGGATCGTCCGCACGAGGACGATGATCCCGAGGACGGTGACGTTCTCGAGCGTCGGCTCCACGGCGACGGTCCGGATGATGTCGGCGGCGACGAGGACCTCGAGCCCGAGCACGATCGCGCGGGCGAGGCCCACGCGGAACGTGCCGTAGGCCTGGATCCGGTCGCCGCGCCAGAGACTCGGCGTGACGATCGCGACCGAGAGGACGAATCCGATCGCGATCGCGAGGACGCCTGCGATGTCGAGCAGGAGCCCGATCGCCTCCGCGAAGCCCGAGACCGTCTCGCCCATCGATCCGTCGCCCTCCCGCCGCCGGAGCAGTGCCCGCCGAGCGTACCGCCGTCGGTCGCACGACGCGCGGCCGCTGCGCAGGGATGGCCACGGCGCCCCGGGGCGGCCTGTGCGACGATGACGCGGTCGACCGTGGCCGTCCGCCGACGGCCGCGACCGACCCCGAGGAGACCCCCATGACCGACACCGATCCGCAGGAGCACGCCTCCGGCGCGGGACCCGCCGACGCTCCGCGCCCCCTCGCTCCGCTGCCGGGCGCGGCCGCACCGGACGCGGAAGGCACCGCGGACGCGGCCGGCCCCGCGCTCGCGCCGGTGGAGCCCGGCGAGGTCCACGCGGTGCCCGTCGAGGCCGAGCCGGTCGCGACGCGGCCGGCGGGGCGCCTCGCACGCGCCGGGGGCTACCTCCTCGCCGCTGTCGCCGGCGGCGCGATCGTCGCCGTCGCGCTCGCCGCGGCGGGGATGCTCGGCGGCGGCTCGTCGCCCGCGTCGGGGACCACCGACGCCTCGCGCCCGGGCGCATCGACGGGCGCGTCCTCGGGCACGGCCCCGGGCGGATCGGCCACCCCGGGCGGCTCGGGCGCGGGCTCGGGCGCCGGCTCCGCGGCCGCCGCGGAGGGCGCCCCGGTCCTCGGAGATCCCGCCGCGCCGGTGCTCGTCGAGGTCTGGGCCGACTACCAGTGCCCGTTCTGCGGCGTGGTGACGCACGCGATCGAGCCGGCCCTCGTGCGCGACTTCGTCGAGACCGGGAAGATCCGGTTCGTCTTCCGTGACTTCGCGTTCCTCGGGGACGAGTCCGTCGAGGCTGCCGCCGCGGCGCGCTGCGCGGGCGAGCAGGGCGGGTACTGGCTGTACCACGACCTGCTCTTCGCGTCGCAGCAGGGCGAGAACCAGGGCGCCTTCGCCCCCAAGAACCTCGCCCAGCTCGCGGCGTTCGCCGACCTCGACACCCAGGCGTTCGCGACGTGCATGGACGCGCGCAAGGCGCACGGCGCGGCCCTGGCGCAGACGGAGGAGGGACGGGCGATCGGGATCTCGTCCACTCCCACGTTCCACGTGGTCGGACCTCGGGGTGCGACGCTCCTGAAGGGCGTCACGCAGCTCAGCAAGATCGAGGAGGCGATCCAGCAGACGATCGACGGGACGGTGCCGAGCCCCACGCCCGAGCCTGCGGCCTCCGGTCCGGCCGCGCCCGCGACGAGCGACGCGCCGGCGGCGAGCCCGTCGGCGACGGAGCCGTCCGCGGCGCCGTGACGTTCGACCGGAGGAACCGGGAGGGAGGCTCGGGCGTCGGACGGGCCATGGATCGACATGCCGCGGCCGTCGCCGGCCTCACCCTCGCGTCCCTGCTGGCACTCACCGCCTGCACGGGCGCCGGATCGACCCCGTCCGCGACGCCGGGAGGCGGGACGCAGCCGCCGGGCGCGACGCCGTCCGTCGAGGCGATCACCCATCCGACCGGCGCCGACGATCTCGTCCTCCGCGTGGAGATCGGGGGCGGCCTCGTCCCACCCGGCCGGATCCTCTCGGAGCTCCCTGTCGTCAGCATCTACGGTGACGGCCGCGTGATCACCCAGGGTCCCATGATCGAGATCTACCCTGGCCCCGCGCTGCCGAACCTGCGGGTCTCCCGCATCTCCGAGGCCGGCCTCCAGGAGGTGCTCGCAGCGGCGGCCGACGCCGGCCTCCTCGGGAACGACGCGCACTACGACTACCCGGGCATCGCAGATGCGCCGACCACGATCTTCACGGTGAACGCAGGCGGAACGACCTCGCGGGTCTCCGCATACGCCCTGGGGATCGGCGAGGACCCGTCGATGATCCCGCCGGAGGAGGCCGCGGCGCGCGCCGACCTCGCCGACTTCGAGTCGAAGCTCGGCGACCTCGCGGGGTGGCTCGGCGCCGACGTCGCCTCGGCCGACCAGCCGTACGACTTCACGGCGATCCGCATCTACAGCCAGCGCGCCACGCCGGTCGGCCGGGAGCCGGAGGCCTCGCCCAGGTTCGCGGAGTGGCCGCTGGCCACGCCGCTCGCCACGTTCGGCGAGCCGTTCCGCGCCGGCGCCGAACCCACGATGCGGTGCGGCGTGGTGCGCGGCGACGACCTCGCGACGCTGCGCCCGGCGCTGCAGGCGGCCGACCAGCTGACGTACTGGCAGAGCGGCGGCGAGACGTGGTCGCTGATCCTCCGGCCGCTGCTCCCCGACGAGACGGGGTGCCCGGCCGGGTGACGACAGGCTGACGAGGCCGGCGGGGCAGCCACGGGCCCGGCGCGCGGGACGTCAGACGACGAACGGGACGAACCGCTTGGTACGGCCCCGGTACGCCGGGTAGCCGGCGAACCGGTCGGCCAGCCAGGCCTCCTCGCGCGTGGACTTGAGGTAGAAGAAGCCCAGGAGCACCGCCGACAGGGCGATCCCGGGCAGGCTGGCGTTCACCAGGCCCCACCCGAGCGCCCCGAGGACGAGGCCGCCGTAGATCGGGTGTCGCGCGCGGCCGTAGACACCGGTCTCCACGAGGACGCCGTCCGCGCGCGGACGCGGGGTGGCCGTGAGGCTCCCCCCGAGGTCGCGGACGCCGAGCACCGCGAGGACGCCGCCCGCGACGATCAGGACGACGCCGAGCGCCAGGGTCACGGCAGCGGCCGTCTCGCCCCACGCCTCGGGGGCGAGGGCCGAGGCTGCGATGGCGACGAACAGGACGCCCTGGATCGCGACCCACCCCTCACCGCGGGGTCCGAGGTCCGGCAGACGGCTCATGGCGCCGGATGGTACCCCGAGCGGCCCGCCGGTCGCCTACGATGCGTCCGATGGCGATGTCCGGGGCGGCCGGCCGCTCGCGATCCACGGCGTCCGGTGCCGGGCCGTGGCGGTTCCTGCGCGCGTGGCTCCTGGTCGTCGCCGCGGCGTTCGCGGTGGGGACCGCCGGGTACATGGTCATCGGCGGGTGGGACCTGTCGGACGCGTTCTACATGACCGCGATCACCCTCACCACGGTGGGGTTCCGCGAGGTGCGCGAGCTCGACGAGCCGCTGCGGATCTGGACCTCGCTCGTGGCGATCGGCGGCGTCGCCCTCATCTTCGGGACGGTGGGCATCATCACGGAGGAGCTCGTTCGCGACGCGACGAGCGGGAGACGGGAGGCGAAGCGGGTGCGGGACGAGCTTGCGGACATGCGCGGCCACTTCGTCCTCTGCGGGTACGGGCGCGTCGGCTCGACGGTCGCGCGCGAGCTCGTGCACGACGGCCACCGCCTCGTGGTCGTGGACGGGAACGAGCCGTCGGTGGAGCACGCCCGCCGGGACGGCCACCTCGTCGTCGCCGGCGACGCGACGGACGACGCGACCCTGCTCGCTGCCGGCATCGACCGTGCGCGCGGCCTGGTCGCGACGATGGACTCGGACGCGAACAACGTCTACGTCATCCTCTCCGCGCGGGCGCTGAACCCGGGGCTGTTCATCGTCGGCCGCGCGTCCACGCTCCAGGCCGAGGACAAGCTCACGCGCGCCGGCGCCGACCGTGTCGTCTCGCCGTACACGATGGCGGGCCGCCGGCTCGCCGAGCTCGCCAGCCGGCCACGCGTGGTGGACTTCCTGGACCAGGCGCTCTCGCACGGCCAGCTCGCGTTCTCCCTCGACGAGCTGGCGATCGTCGCCGGCTCCCCGCTGGCCGACCGGGACGTGGCCTCGCTGCGGCACGACGGGATCTTCGTTCTCGCGGTCGTCCACGGTGAGTCGGACTACGAGGCGAACCCGCCCGACGGGCGCGTCCTCCGCATCGGCGAGGTGGCGATCATCTCCGGGCCCCAGGCGGACATCCGCCGCCTCGCCGGGCGCGCCGGCGCCTGACCGCTGCCCGCTCCCTACCCGGTCTCCTCGCGGGGACCGGCCGCGGGCAGCGCGCCGCCGCCCTCGACCAGCCAGCATGCCGACGCGTGCCCGGCCCCAAGGTCGAACAGGGGCGGCTCCTCGCGACGGCATCGGTCGAAGGCTACCGGGCAGCGGGGATGGAAGCGACAGCCGGGCGGCACGTCCGCCGCGTCGGGCGTCTCGCCCGTGAGGATCGTCCGGGATGCCCGGATGCCGGTCGACGCCGGGGCGGGGCTCGGGGAGACGCTCACGAGCGCGCGTGTGTACGGGTTCGCGGGCGAGCGGATCACGGCCTCGGCCGGCCCGGACTCCATGATGCGGCCGAGGTACATGACCGCGATCCGGTCGGCGATGACCCACGCCACCGACAGGTCGTGGGTGATGAAGAGGTACGTGAGCCCGCGATCCCGCCGCAGGTCCAGCATCAGGCGCAGGAGCTCGGTCCGGATCGAGACGTCGAGCATCGAGACCGGCTCGTCGGCGACGACGAGCTCCGGGCCCATGACCAGGGCGCCCGCGATGACCACCCGCTGACGCTGCCCGCCGGAGAGCTCGTGCGGGTAGCGGAAGGCGAAGTCCGTCGCGGGTCGCAGGCCGGCCGCCTCCAGGGCGGCCATCACGCGCTCCTCCCGCTCCCGGTCCGACCGCGCCAGCCGGTTCACCTGGAGCGGCTCGGCGACGAAGTCGTGGACGGTCTGCTTGGGGTTCAGCGTCTCGTACGGGTCCTGGAAGATGATCTGGACCCGTCGCCGGTACTCGCGCAGCGCCCGGACGCCCCACAGGTCGGAGACGTCGCGCCCGTCGAAGACCAGGCGGCCCTCGGTCTGGCGCGTGAGCTTCACGATGACGCGGCCGGTGGTCGTCTTGCCGGAGCCGGACTCGCCGACGAGGGCCAGGACCTCGCCCTGCCGGATGGAGAGGTCGATCCCGTCCACCGCGCGCACCCAGCCGGCAGGTCGGCGCAGGAGTGCGTCGGTCAGCCCGCCGCGGACCGGGAAGTGGACCTTCAGCCCCTCGATGCGGAGGAGGTCGCGCTGGTCGCTCACGCGTCCTCCCCGGGGCGCCGGTCCTCGCCGGGGGGCCGGACGGGCGAGATCGAGTGGTCGAGCGACCCGATGTGCGCGGGTGTCGTGGCGGCCAGCTCCTCGGCCACGACGTCCGCGAACGAGGGCCCGGGCGGGCCCGCCGGCCCGGCCCCGTCGTCCGGCGTGAGCGGGGCGTCCACGCCGGCCGCGAGGGACGGGACGGGGACCGGCGACCCGTCCGACTCCGGGCCGTACAGGTGGCAGGCGACCCGGACGCCGGCGAAGGTCGTCTCCGGCGGCACCACTTCCGAGCAGACCGGCAGGACGAGGGGGCACCGCGGATGGAAGCGGCAGCCGGGCGGGGGCGTCCGCAGGTCCGGCGGCGCGCCCGGGATCACCTCGAGCGTGCGCCGGTCGGCGTGGATGTTGGGGAAGGCGCCCAGGAGCTTCTGCGTGTACGGGTGGCGCGGGCGGGTGAAGACCTCCGCGACCGGCCCCTCCTCGGCGACGCGCCCGGCGTACATCACCAGCACCCGGTCGCACGTCTCCGCGATGACCGAGAGGTCGTGCGTGATGAGGATCAGCGAGAGGCCCAGCTCGCGGCGGAGCCGCTCGAGGAGCTCGAGGATCTGGGCCTGGACCATGACATCGAGCGCGGTCGTCGGCTCGTCGCCGATCACGATCGCCGGATCGCACGCGAGGGCCATCGCGATCATGGCGCGCTGGCGCATGCCCCCCGAGAGCTCGTGCGGGTATGCGCGGGCCCGCTGGCGCGGGATGCCCACGAGCTCCAGGAGGTCGCCGGCCCGGCGATCGGCGTCGGCCTGCGACTGGCCCAGCCGCACGACGATCGGCTCGGCGATCTGCTCCCCGATCCTCTTGACCGGGTTGAGGGCGTTCATCGCGCCCTGGAAGACCAGCGAGATCTCGCGCCATCGGTACCGGCGGAGCGCCGTGTCCGTCTTGGGCACCAGGTCGATCCCGAAGAGCTTCACGCTCCCGCCCATGACCTTCGCGTTGCCGGGCAGGATCCGGATGAGCGCGAGCGCCGTGGTGGTCTTGCCGCACCCCGACTCGCCCGCGATCCCGAGCGCCTCTCCGTCGCGCAGGGTGAAGCTCACCCCGTCGACCGCCTTGACCGAGCCCGATTCCAGGCTGAAGTGGACGCGGAGGTCCTCGACGACGAGGAGCGGTGCGTCGGGGTCGGCCTGCTTGGGCAGCGGCCACTGCCGCCGCCCGCGGATCTCGGCCGCGGACGCGGCATCGGCGGCCGGGCCAGCCGGGAAGGCGTCGGGTGCCGGAGCGCCCACGACGGGCGCGAGGTCCGGTCGGTCGGTCATCGGCGCACCCGCATCCGCGGGTTGAGGACGTCGTCGAGCGCGCCGCCGACGAGCGTGAACGCGAGGACGACCAGGACGATGCACGTGGCCGGCGGGACGAAGTACCACCACGCCCCCAGGCCCGGCGCACCCGATGTCTGCGCGGAGTTGAGGATCACGCCCCAGGACGGGAGGAGCGGGTCGCCGAGGCCGATGAAGGAGAGTGTCGTCTCGGTGAGGATCGCGCCGGCGAAGACCAGCACCGTGTTCGCCACGATGAGGTTCAGCACGTTCGGCATGATGTGCCGCCACATGATGTGGGTCCCCCCGCCGCCGATCACGCGTGCACGCGCGACGAACATCCGCTCCTTCACCGAGAGGGCCTGCGACCGGATGATCCGGGCCGTCGAGGCCCAGCTCGTGATGCCGATGACCACGATGATCACGACCAGGGTGGAGGGGATCCCCATGATCTCCGCCTCCGACCCGATGAGCTCGAGGATGATCGGGGCGAGGATGAGGGCGAGGACGAAGGTGGGGAGGACGAGGAAGAAGTCGGTGATGCGCATGAGCACTGTGTCCGTGCGCCCGCCGATGTACCCCGAGGCGATCCCGATGACGGCGCCTAGGAAGACCGTGACGACGGTCGCCAGCAGGCCGATGACCATCGAGATGCGCGCCCCGTGGACGGTCAGGTTCAGGATGCTCCGGCCCAGGTCGTCGGTCCCGAGCGGGAACTCCAGGCTCGGCGGCTGGAGGGGCTGGCCGGGCGCGGTGATGGCCGTCTGCAGCGGACCGACGAGCAGGTTCGGGAAGAGCGCGAGCAGGGCGAACAGGATCAGCACGCCCACGCCGACCACGCCGTCGCGCCGACGCCCGAAGCGCCCGGCGAAGTCCGACCAGCCGCGCAGCCGGAGACGCCATCGCTCGGCGCGGAGCTCGCGGCCCGAGAGCGGCTTCGCGGTCACGTCCGCACCCGCGGATCCAGGTAGCCGTAGATGACGTCGGCGGCGAGGTTGGCGAGCACGACGGAGATCGAGAGGAGCAGGAAGATCCCCTGCAGGACAGGGTAGTCGCGCGCGTTGAGGGCGGTGACGGTGAGCGTCCCGATCCCCGGCCAGCCGAAGACGACCTCGACCGTGATCGCCCCCGCGATGACATAGCCCAGGTTGATCGCGATGAGCGTGACGGCGGGCAGCCGGGCGTTCGGCAGGGCGTGGGCGCGGAGCACGCGCCCGTCGGTGAGCCCTTTCGCCTTCGCCGTCGTGACGTAGTCCTCGGTCAGGGTGTCGATGATCGACGACCGCATGAGGATCGAGTACTGGCCGATGAGGCCGATCGCGACCGTCATGAGCGGCAGGAACAGGTGCCAGGCGAAGTCCGCGACCTGCTGCGGGAACGACTCGAACCGCGCACCGAGGGAGAACATCCCGCTCGTCGGGAACCAGCCCAGCCCGGTCGCGAACACGATGAGCAGGATCATGCCGATGACGAAGTACGGCATCGAGTAGAGGACCAGCGAGAACCCGTTGCCGACGTAGTCGACCGGCCCCCCTCTCCTCCAGCCGGAGTAGGCGCCCAGGCCCAGGCCCACGATGATCGCGATGAGCTCGCCGAGGCCGAAGAGGATCAGCGTCGGCCAGATCCGGTCTCCGATCACCTCGGTCACCGGCTTGTTGCTGAACTTGTACGAGGCGCCGAGGTCGCCCCGTGCCGTAGCGGCGATGTACGCCACGAGCTGGTCCGGGATCAGGGGCCGGTCAAGGCCCCACCGTTCGCGCAGCTCAGCCCGCGCGGCGTCGGGCAGGTTGCGCGCGAGGACCCGGTCCGGCGACCCCGGCATCATCCGGAACAGGACGAAGTTGAGCAGGACGATGAAGACGATCGTCAGGATCGCCTGGACGATCTTCCGCGCGAGATAGCGGCTACCCATCGCACGCCTCGCGGCGCACGCTGGGCAGCCGCCCCATCCCGTCCCCGCTCATGCGGTCCGTCGGTGCCGCGCCGCGCGCGGGTGGCCCCTACTCCTCCTCGCCCGGCCCGCGTCCGCGGGTGGTGCGTGTCCGCCAGGCGAGGATGCCGACCGTGATCAGCACGATCAGGAGGGCGACCCCGCCGATGAGCAGGAACGTGCCGGTGCTGTCCCCCGGCTGGCCGCCCGGACCCGGGCTCGCGCTCGGCCCGGGCGTCGGAGCGGTCGTGGCCGGCGCCTCCGTCGCCCCCGGTGCCGGGGACGCCGTCGGCGCCGCCGTCGGCGTCGGCGACGGAGTGGCCTTCGCATCGGTGAGCAGCGTGTAGTTGAGCGACCCGTTCACGAAGAACGGCGTCCCGTCCTCCGTGGGCTGTGTCTGCCAGTTCGCGAACTTGTCCGTGTGGAAGGCGTGGAGCTCGTTGTCGTAGTAGAAGATGTGGTATGGCGCCTTGTCGTAGAAGATCCGCTGGAGATCGTCGATGTAGCCCTTCCGGTCGGGGGTCGTGGGCGCCTCGTTCTGCTTGACGAACGCGGCGTCGTAGTCGGGGTCGGAGAACTGGCTGTCGCTCTGCGACCCGATCGCCTCGGTCGTGAAGATGTAGAGCAGCGGGTTCGGGTCCGGGGAGCCGCCCCAGCCCCAGATGAACATGTCGTAGTCGGCCTTGTACTGGTCGCCCGCCTCCGGCGGCAGCAGGATGTCCGTCAAAGCGCCGGAGTCGAACGACTGGCTCTTCACCTTGATGCCGAGCTGGTCGAACCAGCCGGTGATGAAGTCCGCGATGTTCGGATAGTCGGCGCTCGAGTTGGGGAAGTAGAGGCGAAGATTGATCGCCTTGCCGTCCTTGTCGAGCCGGTTCCCAGACCCGTCGAGCACGTAGCCGGCCGCATCGAGCTTCTGCTTCGCGAGCTCGATGTCGAAGGGCCGGGGGTTCGCCGGGTCGGTGTGGAACCGTCGCTCCCACGGCGGGACCTGCGTGGTCCCCACGAGCCCGTAGCCCTGGAGGATCCGGTCGACGAGCAGCTGCTTGTCGATGGCATAGCCGAGCGCGTCGCGGAAGGCTGGGTCGCGCAGGGCAGTGGTCGAAGCGCCGCCGCCGGGGATGTCCTTCTGGTAGCAGTTGAACCCCAGCTGCGTCCACCCGTTCGAGGTGGCGCTGATCGTCACGGTGCCGGGCTCGTTCTTGAGCTCGTTGAACTGGAGGGCGCTCGGGTTGCGGATGTAGTCGAGCTCGCCCGCCTTGAAGGCCTGGACCATCGTGTCGGTGGCGTCGGGGAAGAACTGGAAGATGACCTCGTCGGCGGCGCCGCGGTTCCCCCAGTAGTAGGGATTGCGGGCGAGGCGCGCGTACTGGCCGGTCTTCCACTCGACCACCTGGTACGGCCCGGTGCCCACGACCGGCGCGTCGTTGGCGAACTCGTTGATCTGCTGGAGGTTCTTGTCGCCCCAGATGTGCTTGGGCAGGATCGGGATGGTCGTCGAGAGCGGGCGGTCGTTGGGACGCGCAAGCTCGATGACGAGCGTCTCGGGGTCGGGGGCCGTGGCCGAGACCATCGCGGCGTTCTTCACGTCGGGATCCAGGTACCCGTAGCCGACGCTGTTCCCGTCCTTCAGGGCGTCGATGATCATCTGGAACGTCCAGGCCGCGTCCTCGGCCGTCGCGGGCGTCCCGTCGGACCACTTCATCCCCGGCCGGATCTTGAACGTCCACGTCTTGCCATCGGCCGACTGGGACCAGGACTCGGCGAACCCGGGGATCGGCTTGAGGTCGTTGCCGAAGCCGACCAGCAGGTCGTAGTTGAGGTAGAAGACCTCGTAGCCGATGTACTGGTAGGCGTTGAAGGGGTTCAGCGCCTCGAGGTCCTGCGTGGTCCCCACCCTCAGCACGAGGGGGTCCGCGGCGCGGGCGGGCACCGGCGGACCGGCGACGAGCAGTGCGCTCAGTGCGAGCGCGAGAGCCGCGAGACGCGCGAGGCGGGATCCGGCGGTCGATCGCATGGTGGCTCCTCTCCGACCGCGACGCGCCGGGACGCAAGCTCGCCACGGAGGCCGACGTCCCCGCTCCTCCTGCGGGGACGCCCCGAGTGTACGCGCCGCCGCGGAGGAGCGTCGGGGAGCGGCGAGGGGAAGGGCGCGGGCCGTGCGCCGGCCGTGCGCCGCGCGGAGCGGCACCCCGGGACGAACGCCAAGGCGCCCGGGCCTCGGGCGGGACCGCGACTCAGCGCCGGGCGTCGCCCCCGTGGACGCCGCGCGCCATCGGGTCACGCTCGTCGGGCTGCGCCTTGCCGAGGGCCTGCGCCATCGCGCGGACGTGGACCGCGACCGACCCGCAGCACGACCCGATGTACCCGATCCCCAGCTCGCGCGCCTTCACGGCGAACTCCGCCATCGCGGCCCTTGGCAACTGCAGCGGGTCCAGCGAGAACGGGAACTCGGGGAGCGACGTGAAGTCGGGACGTCCCGGCGGGGTCTGGTACGCCACCGGCTGGCAGGCGATCGGCACCGGCACCGCCTCGCGCATCTGGGCAGCGATCGGGAGCAGCTTCACCGGGCCGCGCAGGCAGTTGACGCCCACCACGTCCGCGCCATGGTCCACGAGCACGCGGGCGCACTCGGCCGCGCCTTCGCCCTCGCGCGCGACCGGCTCCTCCTCGAACGCCATGGTGACCACGACCGGCAGGCCGGTGGCCTTCGCGCGCTCGGCGCAGATCCGCGCCTCCCCGAGCCAGGCGAACGTCTCGCCGATCACGAAGTCCACGCCCACCGCCACCATGTCATCCAGCTGCCGATCGAAGGCCGCCCGCACGTGATCGGCCGACCGGCGGTCGTCCGGGGCGTACGCGCTCGTGGGGCTGAGGGTCCCGGCCACCATCGCGTCGCCCTCGCGCGCGACCTGGCGGGCGATCCGTACCGCCTCGCGGTTGATCTCGTCCACCTCGGCCGCGAGCCCCGCGGCTGCGAGGCGATCCTCGCCGGCGTAGAAGGTGAGCGCCTGCAGCACCTCGGCGCCCGCGTGGAGGAACTCGCGATGCAGCTCGACGAGCGCCTCGGGATGGACCACGGCCACCTCGGGCGTGAACGTGCCTGCGCGCACCCAGCCGCGTCGCTCCAGCTCCAGCAGGTATCCCCCATCCCCGAGGACGGGGCCGGCGGCGAGTCGTTCGAGGAGCCCGGGCTGCATCGGCCCTCCCGTCGTGCGTCGCGAGGTCGGGCGATCGTAGCAGCGGCGCACTGGCGCCGGAAGTGCCCGCGGCCCGGCGCGCAGGGGCCGACCGGACGGCGCGCCCGGTCGGACCGGACCGGGCCGTGGGCGGCCGGACGGACCCCGGCGCCGGCGCGCCCGGTCGGAGCGGACCAGGCCCGGGACGGCCGGACGGACCCCGCACGGGCCGCCACCGAGCGAGCCGTCAGAGCGCCGCGATGACCTCCTCCGCGACCGACGGATCCACCGTCTGGAGGTAGAAGAGGACGTCACCCTTCGGCCAGTAGTACCAGGTCCAGGCGGTGCCCGCGCCGTCCTGGACCTCGAGGGTCACCACCTGCTTGCCGCCGACCGTGGCGTCCTTGGCAGGTCCCACGCCCGGGTTGTTCGTCCGGCCCTGCTCGATGAGGATGTCCCGCAGCTTCTCCGGGTCGGAGCCCTTCACCCGGAAGACCCCGATGGCCGCGTCGGTGCCGGCGGCCGTCTTGAACGGCGAGTACGCGAACTGGTAGTCCGCCGCAGTGGCGCCGGTCGCATCGAGCATCGCCTGGAGCGCCTTGATCGACGTCGGGTCCCCGGTCGTGAGGACGTCCGTCCCCGTGAGGCTGCGCGGCGCGAGCTTCACGTCACCGATCTTCTCGGGGAGCATGGCCTCGAGGTCGGCGACGCGCGTGAACGACGGGAGCGGCGTCCCGGCGTCGGAGGCCTCGGGGCCGACGGACGGCGCCACCGACGCGGCCGGCGCCTGGGTGGCCGGCGCCGCGGTCGCCGTGGGCGCCGGCGATGCGGTGGCCGCCGACCCGCAGGCGGCGACGACGAGGCCGACGAGCGCCGCGACGACGACCGCCTGGGCCGGTCCGGAGAGGAGACGACGGCCGTTCACTTGGCCGGGAGCGCCTTCACCGCTTCAGCCGCGAAGTCCGCATCGGTGGAGCTGACGACGAAGACGGTGTCTCCATCGAACATCAGGTAGATGGGCGGGCCCTGCTGTCCGGCGGGCGCCGCCAGGGTCACGACCTGCCGTCCGCCGATCGTCTCGTCCTTCGCGGTCGAGCCCGGCTGGCTGTCGAGGTTCGCCTGGACGAACTCGGTCTTGAGCTTGGCAGGATCGGCGCCGACGAAGCGGTAGGCGCCGATGGAGAAGGCGACCGACGTCTGCGACTTCGGTGCGGCGAACGCGATGAGCAGGTCCTTGGGCTCCAGGCCGATCTTGGTGAGGAACTCGACAAGGCCCTTGTTGGCCTCGGGGTCGGCGGCGATGAGCGCCGCTCCGTCGATGGGACTGGCCTTGAGCTGGACCGTCCCGATCTGCGTGGGCAGGCGGTCCATGAGCGCCTGCTGCTCGGGCGAGGGCGTGGCTGCGGGGCCGGCCGACGCCGACGCGCCGGCGGACGCGTCCGGCGCCACGGAGACGTCGGGCGAGCCGGCGGGCGCCTGGGAGGCCGGCGCGACGGAGGGGGCGACGGAGGGCGCGTCCGTCGCCGCGGGCGCGGACGGGGACGGCGCAGAGGTCGCGGCGGAGCTGCCGCAGGCGGCCACGCTCAGCGCGAGGAGCACGACCGCAGCGGCGGTCCGGACGTGTGGATGCATGGGACTCCTGGTGAGGCGGCCGCCGCTCGGGCGTTCCGCGCGGGTGCGATCCCCGGGAGGATAGCCCAAGGTGCCCGAAGGGGCGCCCGGCGGTCCGGTGGAGCCGGTGCTCAGGCCTCCGCGGGGACACCCTGCGGGATCGCGTCGTCCTCTTCAGGACGCCCGGCCGCGGGGACGGGTTCCTCGGGCCCCACCCGCTCGAGCACGTGCGGCTTGTCCCTGGGGAGCAGGAAGGAGAAGACGACACCGAGCAGCACGAACCCGAGCGCCACGAAGCCTGCCGTGCGGGCGGCGTCCACGAACGCGTCCTCGCCGGCGGTGACGACCTGGTCGAGGACCGGCCTGGCCGCCGGTCCCGCGAGGAAGTCGGCGAACTCCGGCGGGACGAGGCCCGACGCGACGAGGTCGGCCGGATCGCCGCGGAAGGCGTTGATGGCCTGCCCCGCCGACTGCTCGATCGCGATGGCGAACCCCTCGCGCGCGGCCTCGGGGATCTGCGGCGCATGGTCGGCGAGCTGCGTCCGGACGCCGGACGAGAGGCCGGCCGCGAGCACCGTGCCGAGGATGGCGATGCCGAGCGCCGACCCGACCTGGCGCATCGTGGAGTTCGTGCCCGACGCGAGGCCCGACTCCCGGGGCGGGACATCCCCCAGGACGATGCTGGTCAGCTGCGCCGTCGCGAAGCCCACGCCGAGCCCGTAGATGAAGAGCGGCGGCACGAAGAGCACGACGTTGACGTCGACGGCGATGAGCAGCGTGGTCCAGAGGATGCCCACGGCCTCGAGCGCCATGCCGACCGTGACGACCCGACGCGGGCCGAACCGGCGCGCCATCTGCGCGGCGCCGGGCGCGGCGAAGAACGAGCCCACGGCCAGCGAGATGAGCAGGGCGCCGGTCTCGAAGGCGGAGAGCCCCAGGACCGCCTGCAGGAAGAGCGGCAGGATGAACAGCAGCCCGAACTCCCCGAGGCTGACGATCGTGCCGGCGAGGTTGCCGTAGCGGAAGCCCGGGTAGCGCCACATGGTGAAGTCGAAGAGGTAGAACTTGCCCGCCTTGCGGCGCCGGAGCTCCACGACCGCGAAGATCACGAGGGCGAGCGCACCGCCGGCGAGGATGAACGGGATGATCGAGACGTCGGCGGACGGCCAGGTCCAGCCGGCGACGGTGAACGGGCGCTTGGGCACGAGCCAGCCGTAGGTCTGGCCCTCGATGAGGGCGAAGACGATGCCGCCAAGGCCCAGGGTGATCAGGAGGAAGCCCGGGAAGTCGAAGCCGGGCTTCGCATGCTCGTCCCTGGACTCGCCGATGTACTTCAGGGTCCCGGCGATCGCAACCAGGCCGATGGGGATGTTGATGAAGAAGGCCCACCGCCACGAGACGTAGGTGGTGAGGAACCCGCCGAGGAGCGGCCCCACCGCGGCCATCCCGCCGATCACGGAGCCCCAGATCCCGAACGCGATCGCGCGGTCCCGACCGCGGAAGTTGGCGTTGAGGATCGACTGCGTCGCGGGGAGGATGGCGGCGCCGCCGACGCCCTGCAGCAGGCGTGCGCCGATGAGCCATTCGCCTGTCTGCGCCGCGCCGGCGAGCACCGACGCGACCAGGAAGATCACGAGGCCCGTGAGGTACATCCGTCGACGGCCGATGACGTCGCCGATCCGGCCGAGCGTCACGAGGAGAGCCGCGAACACCAGCGCGTACGAGGTGTTCACCCACTCCGCGGCAGTGAGATCGAGGTTCAGGTCGCGGATGATCGAGGGGACCGCGACGTTCACGATCGTCGCGTCCACGATGATCATCGAGACGCCGACGCTGAGCATCGCGAGGCCGAGCCATCGGCCGCGTCCGCTCTCGTGGATGGCCGCGCCGCCCGCGACCGCCTGTGCCGTCACCGTGCTGTGCTCCTCCGCTGTCGCCGACCCCGACCGGGGGTGGCGCCAGCCTCTGATATAGTTACGTCACGAAATCGTTGCGAGACGCAATGATATGCGGCACGAGGGACGGACGCAAGCGTGAGCGATCGACCGCCGACGGACACGACCGTCGGCAGCACGGGCGACGGGACGGGCGGCGGCACGGGCGACGCCAGGCGGCCGGTGGCCGGTGCGACGGACGCGCGGACGCGGCCCGCACCGGACGAGGTCCGGGCCACGGCGCGGCTCGTGGTCGACGTGGTCCATGCGGCCGCGCGGCCCGGGCACTCCGACGCGCCCGCCGGCTCGATCCACGGCGGAGCGGGCGGGGCGACGCCGCTCTCGCCCCAGGCGGTCCGCGCCGCCGTGCACGTCTACGAGCACGGACGCGCGTCGATCGGCGGCGTCGCCGGCGGGATCGGCGTCTCCGTGGGCTGGGCCAGCCGTCTCGTGGAGGAGCTCGAGGCACGCGGGTACGTGGTCCGGGAACGCGACCCGGCCGACCGGCGGGTGGTGTGGGTGCGGCTGTCGGAGGGCGCGATCGCGGACGTGGAGGGCGCGTACCGCTGGCGGGACGACGCGGTGGCGCGAGCGCTCGCCGGTCTCTCCGCGGACGAGCGCGCGGCGGTCCGCCGGTTCATGGGCGCGCTCGTCGAGGAGCTGACGCCGGACGCCGACTAGGACGACCCCGTCAGCAGCGGCAGCGCGATGGCCGCGGCCAGGCCGATGACGACGAGGTTGCCGACGACCGCGGTCGCGACCCGCATGCGCGATGACAGGCGGCGGTGGAGCCGCGAGCCCACGAACGCGAGCAGCACCTGCCAGGAGAGCGACGCGAGCCCCGCGCCGGCGACGAAGGCCGCCTTCTCCGCCGGTCCGGCGCCGGTGGAGGCGAGTCCCAGGATCAGCGCCGCGAAGTAGACGACGGTCATCGGGTTCAGCAGCGTCAGCCCCAGGAACGAGGCATAGGTCCGGAGCGTCCCCGGCGGGATCGGCGCCGTGCCCGGCTCGGCCCGCGCGTCCCGGCGGACCGCGAGAAGGCCGCGGACGCCGATCGCGACCAGCAGCAGCACGCTCGCCGCCCGCAGCGGGACCGCAGCGGGGGCCAGCACCTCCGCGAGCGCCGCGCCGAACAGGGCGGCGACGGCCGCGTACAGGACGTCCGCCGAGGCCGCGCCCGCGCCGGCGGCCGCGGCGGTGCGGAAGCCGTGGCGGAGGCCGGCGTCGATGATGAGCACCGCGATCGCGCCGACGGGGATCGCGATCCCGTAGCCGGCGACCACCCCAGCGACGAACGCCCGCTCCATCCCCTCCCCTCGGTGCCGATGCCGGGTCAGGGTACCCGGCCGGTCGCGCCGCGGTCCGGCCGGCGCGGCACGCCGCTGGACGATATCGGCGGCACGGGCGGGCGACAGCGAGGTGAGCCGAACGGCGCGGCGGGACCCGCGGCTCGGCGGGAGACGCGTCCGCCGAGCCGGGTGGCGTCCATGGCGGCCCGTCCATCCGGCTAGCATGGGGGGACGCGTCCCGACCCCCAGGAGGTGCACCATGCCCGGATCCCGCGTGCGGCCGATGGTCATCCGGGCCGAGCTCGCCACCGACCGCGGCGCGACGTGGCGGGCGCTCACGGAGCCCGATCAGGTCGCCCGCTGGTTCACCCGCGCGACCCCCGTGGGCGCGGTGGGCGATGCGTACGTGCTCGACTTCGGCGGCGGCGACGTCATGCGCGGCGAGCTGCTTGAGGTCGTCCCGGGCGGGCGGCTCGCGTACACGTGGGCATGGGATGACGGCGGACCGCGCACGCGCGTGTGCTGGGACCTCGCCGACGGGGAGGACGGGACGCACGTCACGCTGACCCACGATGGCTGGTCGGAGGCAGGGCTGGCCGCGAAGGACCGCGACGAGCACGCGGCGTACTGGGAGGGCTACGTCGCCGCGCTCGTCGAGATGACCGACGAGGACCTCGCCGGAGAGGGCGCCTGAGCTCGATGGCGGCCGACAGCGCGCGGCCCGGCGATCCGCCGGCGCGCCAGGGCCGGCTCTGGGGCGCCGCCGCCGCGTACGCGTCGTTCCAGCCGGACGCGCGGCGCTTCCTGGTGGTCACGCTGGTCGTCGGCGCGGCGCAGAGCCTCTACTGGGTCGACTTCAACCTCTACCTCGGCTCTCTCGGGCTCACCAACTCGTTCATCGGCGTCGTCGCCGCGGTGGGCTCGCTCGCGGCGATGCTCGCGGCGTTCCCCGCGTCCGCGATCTCGGATCGCGTCGGCCGGCGGGCCGTGCTCCTGGGCGGGGTGGCGCTGACGGTGGTGGCCACGACAGGGCTCGTCGCGGTGAGCGCGCCCACGGGGATCATCGTGCTCGCCGCGGTCCTCGCCGCGGGCCAGCAGGCGTTCGCGGTGGTCACCGTCCCGTACCTCACCGAGCACAGCACGCGCGAGCATCGGGGGGAGCTGTTCGCCGCCCAGTACGCGACGATGACGTTCACCGGCGTGGGAGCCGCGGTGCTCGGCGCCCTCGTGGCCGCTCTCGCCACGAGCCTGTGGGGACTCCAGTCCGGCGACCCGTCGGTCTACCGGATCCTCCTCGCGATCATGGTGGGGTTCGGCGTCGTCGGGTTCGCGGTCCTGCTCACGCTGCGCGACGACCGCCCCCGTCCGCGCGGGCCCCGCACGGCGGAGCAGCGCTCGGGGGACGCCTGGGGCGGCGAGCCGATCGCCGCGCGCCCGGACCGGGCACGGCCGCGCACCCTCTCGCGGGTGGGGATCGTCGTCCACGACCGCGCGCTCTTCTTCAAGCTCCTGTTCCCGGGCTTCCTGACCGCCCTCGGCGCGGGCCAGGTGATCCCGTTCCTCAACGTCTTCATCGAGGGCAAGTTCGACCTGTCTCTCGCGTCGCTCAACCTCGTCTTCGCCATCTCCGCCCTGGGCACGACGCTGGCGATCCTCCTCCAGCCGGTCCTCGCCCGGCGCGTGGGGAAGGTCGGGTCGGTGGTCGTCGTCCAGTCGGTCAGCATCCCGTTCATCCTGGTCCTGGGGTTCTCGCCGGTCCTGTGGACCGTCGTCCTGGCGCTGGCGGTGCGGAACTCGCTGATGAACGCGGGCAGCCCGATGATCACGGCGTTCTCGCAGGAGATGGTGCGGCGCGACGAGCGGGCGACGCTCGCGGCGGCGCAGAACCTCCTCTGGTCGCTCGGCTGGATCATCGCCGGGCTCTGGTACGGCGCGCTGCAGGCGGCGCTCGGCTTCGAGGCCGGATACACCGTGGCGTTCGCCACGATCACGACGCTGTACACCATCGCGACCGCGCTGTGGTGGGCCTGGTTCCGGGACGCCGAGCGGCGCCCACGCGCGGAGCGGCGGGCCGGCGACGCCGCCGCCTGACGGCCCGCCGCGACCGGTAGACTCCGCCCATGACCGCCGAGCCGCTCCGTCCCCCCGGCTCCGCCGCGCCCGGTCCCGCCGACCGGGCTCGGACCGGCCCGGGCCCGGCACCCGCACCGGCGCAGGCTCCAGGCCCGGGTCCGGCACCCGCGGGCGACCGGCCCGGGATCCCCCGCAACCCGGGCCGCCACGACCTGGGCATGCGTGCGACGCTCCTGTTCCCGGATCGAGAGATCGTGGACCGGTTCTACGTCCCCCTGATCTACACCGCGTGCCGGACGTGCTACAGCGAGCTCGACCCGGACGAGATCATGGCGCGTGCGCTCGACGGCCGCGTGGACCCGGCGAAGCAGCGGGAGCTGATCGGCCGGGTCATCGAGTCCGGCCACGGGTCCACCATCGAGCACGTCGTCTTCACCTTCGGCATCAGCGGCGTCTCCCGCACGCTCTCGCACCAGCTGGTGCGTCACCGGGCGGGCGTGGCGTTCGACCAGCAGAGCCAGCGGTACGTGAAGTTCAAGGGCGCGTCCACGATGACGCCCGCGACGATCGGCGACGCCGACGACGTGCTGCGCCAGCGGTTCGAGGAGCACATCCGCGACGGGCTCGACCTGTACGGCGACCTGGTGGAGGCGGGCATCCCCGGCGAGGACGCACGCTTCGTCTTCCCGAACGCGACGCGCACGAACCTCGTCATGACCACGAACCTGCGGGCGCTGATCCACATGTCCGGGCTCCGGCTCTGCACGATGGCCCAGTGGGAGATCCGACGGCTCTTCCAGCTGATCCGTCACGAGGTCTTCGCCGTCAGCCCGTTCCTGGGCTCGTTCCTGGCGCCGAAGTGCGTCCCGCTGGGCTACTGCGACGAGGCCGGGAACCGCGACGAGCACTGCCCGATCCGGCCGCACAAGGACACCGTCCTCGGCGCCTGGGCGGAGAAGGCGCGGGCCGCGAAGGCGGCCGGACGGGAGCTGCCGGTCACGGAGGGCTGACAGGGCCGGGGGCCCGCGCCGGGGGCTCGGGAGTCGGTCGGCGGGCCCGGGGGCGGGCAGGGGGCCCGGGGGTCAGTCGGCGGGCAGCTCGCGCACGAACCGACGGATCACGCGGGCGAGGCGCGGCCCTGCCTCGCTGCCGGCCTGGAGCACCTCCTCGTGGGAGAGCGGCTCCCCGACGTACCCGGCACCCGGGTTGGTCACGAGGCTGACCCCGGCTGCACGCAGGCCTGCCCAGCGGGCGGCGATCGCCTCGAGGACCGTGGACATCCCGACGGCGTCCCCGCCCCAGCCGCGGAGCATCCGCACCTCCGCAGGGGTCTCGTACGTGGGGCCGAGGAGGCCCACGTAGACGCCCTCCTCGAGCGGGACGTCCTCGGCCTCTCCCGCCGCGTGGAGTCGCGCGCGCAGCGCCGGCGTCCACGTCTCCGTCTGGTCGGGGAACCGCGGGCCGATCGCGTCCGCATTGGGCCCGAGCAGAGGCGTCAGGCCGGTCATGTTGATGTGGTCCGCGATCACCATCAGCGTCCCTGCTCCGAAGGAGGGGTTCAGCCCGCCCGCGGCGTTGGTCAGGACGATGGTCCCGGCCCCGAGACGGCCCATCAGCAGCACGGGCTGGACGACGAGCCCGGGGTGATGGCCCTCGTAGGCATGGAGCCGGCCCTGCAGCATCGCGACGGGGACGCCGTCGAGCTCGCCGAGGAGCAGGCGGCCGGCGTGGCCGGGAGCGCTGGCGGCAGGCCAGCCGGGGAGCTCGGCGAAGGGGATCGCGGTGGTCCCGACGAGGCCGTCCGCGAGGCCGCCCAGGCCGGAGCCCAGGACGATCCCGACACGCGGCACGAGGGAGGTGCGGTGACGCACGGCGGCCTCGAGCGCGTCGAGACGCGCCGGGAGGTCTGAGGGGTGGATGGGGAGGGCGTGGTCGGTGGACACTCGCTCGATCCTCCGGGAGGTGCTTCCTCGCCCGACGGGTCGTCCCCGGCACCGGGATGCCGGTCACGTCCCGTCGGGCGCGTCCGCCCGGAGGCGGACATGGAAGCGCCCGAAGGAACCAGCTCCGGCTCCGCTCGAACCGCCTTGATGTGATCTCGGCGCTCCTCGCGGCTCCGTCGGCGCGACGCCCACCTTGCGGCGGCCACCTCGCCCGGGACGCGTCCGGCGTTGATGCGATCTCTGCCACGGGCCTCGGGCCCCGTCCCTCCCCCGCCGGCCTTGATGCGATCTCGGCCACCGGCGTCGGTCCGTTCCCCGGACCCCGAGCCTTGAGGTGATCTCGGCTCCCGCTGTCCCTGCGGACCCCTTCGGGCAGACCGAACGATACGGGCGGCCGGAAGGCGGCGCAACGCGGTTGTCCACGAAATCGCGGCGCATGGGCGGGAAGATATCCACGGAACGCGTCCCGTCGTGGACGGGCTGTGGAGAACGGTGTGGACGGCGGGTCGCCCGGACCGGCACGGCGGGTCGCCCGGGCCGACACGGCCGGGAGCCGGGGGCCGCTCGCGCCGAGGCCCGACGAGGCGATCCGGGGCGCGGGGCGCACCTACGTCCGGCCCCGGACGGACCGAGGCCCCGCCGCCGGGACGGTCGGGGCCTCGGGATCCAGCCGGGTCGGTCGGTCCCGCGCGGCGCGGGTCCGCCGAGCGCAGGTCAGGCGACGGTGCGGACCGTCTTCACCACCATCGTGTGGGCGTACTTGTCGTGCAGGCCCTGCTTGGTCGGGCTGGCCCACGTCGTGTAGAGCAGCACGAGGAACCAGACGAACGAGATCAGGCCCAGGAGCCAGCCGATGACCGGCGCCGGCCAGAAGGCCTGCGACAGCGCGGCGGGCCCGAAGAGCGCTGCCCACCGGATGACCGCCTGGTTCATCGTCAGCGTCGCGCCGTTCGACTCGTTGCCGACCTGCAGCGAGAGCACCTTCATGCCGATGGTGGCCCGCTGGCTGGTCCAGAGCCAAACGAAGTACGCGAAGCTGACCGCGATGCCCACGGCCGCGCCGAGGACGATCGTGAGGTAGTTGACCGACGTCAGGTCGCCGATGCTGTTCGCGTTGACCAGGTTGTCGATGTTCACGCTCACCGCCGGCCCGAAGATCGCCCCGACGATGACCTGCAGGATGCCGCTGACGATCCCGATGAGGATCGCGTCGATGATGTAGGCGATCGACCGATTGAGGACGTCCCCATAGACCAGGCCCATGGGGGCCGGCTGGGCGGCCGCGTTCCCGGGGATCTGTCGCCCGACGTCGTCGATGGCGCCTCGGGCGCCGGCCGCAGCCTGCGAGGCCGCGTCACCCAGGTCCGGCGGCGAGCCCTGCGGGGCCGGTGCCCCCGGCTGCCATCCGCCCGCGCCCGCGCCGCCCGGCGCTCCGCCCTGGCCCTCCGTCACAGTCCCACCCTCCGTCTCTGGCGCCCGCCCGCGGCGAGCGATGCATCTCCGACCGATCCCGGCTTCCCGGCGGGTTCATCCCCCGATGGCGAACATCTCGACCCTGGGCAGGCCCTCCGTCTCGTCCGACCTGATCTCGGAATACCGGTCATCGCGCCCGACCCACACACCTGCGATGGCCGCGCGGATCTCGTCGTCGCTCGCGCCGCCTCGCAGCATGGCGCGAAGATCGTGCCCGTGCGTCGCGAAGAGGCACGTGTAGAGCTCGCCGACCGCGGAGATCCGTGCGCGGCTGCAGTCCCCGCAGAACGGCTGGGTCACCGACGCGATCACGCCGATCTCCCCCACCCCGTCGACGTATCGCCAGCGGTCCGCCACCTCGCCGCGGTAGGCGGGCGCCACCGGCTCGAGCGGGTACTCGCGCCCGATCGTCTCGACGATCTCGGCCGCCGGCACGACGTCGTCGAGGCGCCAGCCGTTCGCGTGGCCGACGTCCATGTACTCGATGAACCGGATCGTCAGGCCTTCGGCGCGCGCCCAGCGCGCCAGCGGCAGCACGCTCGCGTCGTTCAACCCGCGCCGGACGACGGTGTTCACCTTGATCGGCTCGAGTCCCGCGTCCCGCGCGGCATCGATCCCCTCCAGGACGCGCGAGACCGGGAACCCGATCCCGTTCATCCGGGCGAAGACCTCGGGGTCGAGCGAATCCAGGCTCACGGTGATGCGGCGCAGGCCCGCGTCCGCGAGCGGCTGCGCGAGACGGCGCAGCGCGGCGCCGTTCGTCGTCAGCGTCAGGTCGCGGACGCCGGGGATGGCTGCGAGCATCGCCACGAAGTCGGGCAGGTCGCGACGGACGAGCGGCTCGCCGCCGGTGATCCGCACCTTCTCCACGCCGAGCGAGACGAAGATGCGGGCGAGGCGCGCGCTCTCCTCGTACGACAGCAGCTCCGCGCGCGGGACGAACGCGAAGTCGGCCCCGAAGATCTCCGCGGGCATACAGTAGACGCACCGGAAGTTGCACCGGTCCGTCACGGAGATCCGGAGGTCGTGGAGTCGCCGGCCGAGCAGATCCCGGGCCGGCGCCCCGTCCAGGGGCGCACCCATGCAGGGCATCGTACCGGCATCGGCAAGAGCGAGGGTCGAAGCCGGGCGGCGGGCGCCTCCGCGGGTGCACAGCCGACCGGGCAGCCGACGCCGCACCTCGCCGTCGGCCGTGGACGGCCCCGCGTCCTCGGGCGGACGCCCCGGTGTCGCCGCGGCGGCATCCGACGGTCACGGTACGAACTGGTGGTGCGTACCGGTACCACCGGCATCCTGTCCGCGCGACCCGTCGTCGCCAGACTCGGGGATGCGCGACCGGTGGGAGCGCGCATCGGCCGCAGGGCCGTCGACGAGGTTCACGAGCATGGACACGACCGAGCAGCGAGCCGGGTTCCGGCTCCCCTGGAGCGACCGGCGGGACCCGCCGGCCCCCGAGGGCGGGGGCGATCCGCCCATGGAGACCGAGGCAGCCGACATGGCTCACGACGGCGAGATGGCGCCCGACGCCGGGATGCCCGCCGTGGACACCGAGCTCGAAGCGCCCGATCCCGGCACGCCGGAGGCGGGAGGCGCAGACGGCGCTGCCGTCGAGACGCCCGTCGTGCGGCGCACGAGCCGGTTCCTTGCGGAGCTCACGCGCGCGATGCACGCCGCCGCCGAGGAGGGCCGCGTCGCGACGCTCGACCAGCTCCGCGCGGACGGCAAGTCGGCCGTCGAGGAGATCCAGTCGCGGAGCGCCGACGACGCGACGACGATCCGCCGCCGTGCGGACGACGACGTCACCGGCATCCGAGAATGGTCCAAGTCCGAGATCGCCCGGATCCGCGAGGAGACGGAGCAGCGGATCGCCGGCCGCAAGTCCGACCTCGATCGCGAGCTCGAGGGTCACGCGGCCATCGTCGAGGCCGAGATCGAGAACGTCCAGTCGCAGGTCGCGGCCTTCGAGGCCGAGATGGACGCGTTCTTCGAGCGGCTCATCGCCGAGGAGGACCCCGGCCGCTTCGCGGCGCTGGCCGCCAGCCTGCCCGAACCGCCGCCGTTCGCACCCCTCACCGAGGCCGAACGCGCCGCGGTCGTCGCTCGCGCCACGGGCGCGGCGGTCGAGGGGGATCGTGCCGCCGAGCCCCGGGCCGAAGACGAGCAGCCGTCGGTCGAGGGGACGGCCGAAGGCGACCAGGCGGCCTTCGAGGGCGGTGAGTCGGAGGTCCAAGCCGCGGTCGAGGACGCGACGGAGGGCATGCAGCCTGAGGCCGAGCAGATGGCGGAGAGCGCGGTCGAAGGCGACCAGGCCGAAGGCGACCCGCGTCTCGCCACGACCCCGGACTTCGCCGACGCCGAGCGCGACGCACTGGCAGACGTCGCGGCGGCGGACGCCGACGGCTCGTCCGTCGCCGACGGCTCGATCAGCGCGCGACTCGCCGGGCTCGCCGGTGGGGCGCCCCAGCCCGAGCCGGCCGTGCCGGAGGACGGCCCGGCCGAGGTGTCGCAGGTGGTCGTGACCGGGCTCACGAGCGTCTCGAGCATCGCGGCGTTCAAGCGGCAGCTCGGTCGCCTCGACGGTGTCCGCGCCGTCACGGTGTCGTCCGGCCCCTCCGGCGAGTTCGTCTTCGCCGTCACGCACGGCGCCGGCGTCGCACTCGCCGACGGCGTTGCGTCGCTCGGCGGCTTCTCCCCGCAGATCAACCGCGCGGAGCCCGGCATCCTCGAGCTCACGGCTCACGACCCGGAGGCCTGATCCGGACGGGTCCCCACCGACCCCTCACGAGAGCCGGGCCGGCCCTGTCGGCCCGGCTCTCTCCGTCTCAGTCCGCGGGCGCCTCGGTGCCCGGGGACGGCCCCCCGGGCCGGCTCGCGACCTCCGGGCCCGGGCTCGGCCCCTCCTCGTCTTCGGCCGCGTCGTCCTCCGGCATCGCCAGGACGACGCCGCGCGATGCGAGGACTGCGCGCATCGTCACCTCGTCCACCTGCTCGACATGGGTCAGGTAGGAGCGGTTCACGAGGATCGTCGTCGGCTCTTCAGGGCCCACGTGGCGCCCGTCCGCCAACCCGGCGATCGCCCCCGTGAACGCCGAGAACAGGTCGGTGCTGTGCTCGAGCAGCGAGGATGAGTCGAGCCCAGGATAGAGATGGACCGTCCCGACGACCTGGAACGGGGCGAGGTCCACGAGGACGTCGAACATCTCCTTCGAACGGCGGCGGGCGGCACTCTCCTCCAGGGATCGGGCCGGCATCGTCTCCGGCCGAGCGAACACCAGGAGAAGGTCGAACGGATCGAGCGTCCGGAGGCCGGGGACCGGCTCGAAGGGCGCGGAGCCGTCCACCGGGGCCCATTCGGCCGAGATCACGGAGATCGGATCGCGGCGGTTGAGCACGTCGAGGAGGCGGCCTTCGGCGGCCACGCGGCCCCGGATCCGCCAGTCCTCCGTGCAGGCGTCGATCGGCACGCCCTCCTCCTCCGGCGGCCGAGCCTGGATCGCCGGCGCCGGGGTCGGCTTCTTCCGCAGGAAGTCGAAGAAGGGCACCCGGTCAGTCCTCCGTGCCGCCGGTCCGGTCGCGGATGGTGTCCACCACCGTCGCGTCCGCGAGCGTCGTGGTGTCGCCCAGCGACCGCCCCTCCGCGATGTCCCGGAGGAGCCGGCGCATGATCTTGCCGGAGCGCGTCTTCGGCAGGTCCGGCGTGAACAGCAGGAACCTGGGGCGCGCGATGGGTCCGATGACGTACGCGACGTGCTCGCGCAGCTGGACCGCCAGCGCGTCGGACGGCTCCTGGCCCGCCTTGAGGATGACGAAGGCGAAGATGGCCTGCCCGGTGACCTCGTCGGACTTGCCGACCACCGCGGCCTCGGCGACCGACGGGTGATCGACGAGGGCGGACTCGACCTCGATCGTGCTGATCCGGTGCCCCGCGACGTTCATCACGTCGTCCACGCGGCCGAGGAGCCAGAGGTAGCCGTCGTCGTCGCGCTTGGCGCCGTCGCCGGCGAAGTACATCCCGGGAAAGCGGCTCCAGTACGTCTGGCGATACCTCTCGGGGTCGCCGTAGATGCCGCGGAGCATCGACGGCCAGGGGCGCTTGAGGACGAGATAGCCGCCCGAGCCGTTCGGGACCGACCTCCCCTCCGCGTCCACCACGTCCGCCGCGACGCCCGGCAGGGGGAACGTCGCGCTGCCCGGCTTCGTGGTGGTCACCCCGGGCAGCGGGCTGATGAGGATCGAGCCCGTCTCCGTCTGCCACCAGGTGTCGACGATCGGCACCCTCGAGCCGCCGATGTGCTCGTGGTACCAGAGCCAGGCCTCTGGGTTGATCGGCTCGCCGACCGACCCGAGCAGGCGGATGGACGAGAGGTCGTGCTTCGCGGGGTGGTCGGGGCCCTGCTTCATGAACGCGCGGATCGCCGTGGGCGCCGTGTAGAGGATGGTCACGCCGTAGGTCTCGACGATCTCCCACCAGCGATCCCAGTCGGGCGTGTCCGGCGCGCCCTCGTACATGACCCCGGTCGTCGCGTTCGCGAGGGGCCCGTAGACGATGTACGAGTGCCCGGTCACCCAGCCGATGTCCGCGGCGCACCAGTACACGTCGTCCGGCTTCAGGTCGAAGACCATCCGGTGCGTCCATGCGGCGCCCAGGAGGTAGCCGGCGCTGGTGTGCACGATCCCCTTGGGTTTGGCGGTGGTGCCCGAGGTGTACAGCAGGTAGAGCATCTGCTCGGACTCGACCGGGACCGGGTCGCACGCGTCGCTCTGCCGCCCGACGACGTCCGCCCACCAGTGATCGCGCCCCTCGACCATGTGGCAGCCGTCGCCGAGCCGGTCCACGACGATCGTGTGGAGGATCGACGGCGTGCTCGCGAGCGCCTCGTCGGCGTGGTGCTTCAAGCCGACCTTGCGGCCGCGGCGCCAGCCGCCGTCGGCGGTGACGAGGACCTTGGCCTGGGCATCGTTGATCCGGTCGGCGAGCGCCTCGGCGGAGAAGCCGCCGAAGACGACCGTGTGCGCCGCGCCGATCTTCGCGCAGGCGAGCATCGCGACCGGCAGCTCCGGGATCATCGGCATGTAGATCGCGACCCGGTCGCCCTTCCGCACGCCCAGCTCGAGCAGCGCGTTCGCCGCCCGGTTGACCTCGCGCTGGAGGTCCGCGTAGGTGAGCGTCCGGGTGTCGCCCGGCTCCCCCACCCAGTGGTAGGCGACCTTGTCCCCGAGCCCGCGCTCCACGTGGCGATCGACGCAGTTGTAGGCCACGTTCAGCTCGCCGCCCACGAACCACCTGGCGAACGGGAGCTCCCACTCGCAGACCGTGCCGAAGGGCGTGAACCACGAGATCTCGTCCTGCGCGCGGGCGGCCCAGAACGCCTCCGGGTCGCGCTCGGCCTCGGCGTAGAGGTCGGCGGCCGCGTTGGCGCGAGCGGCGAATGCCGGGTCCGGCGGGAACGTCCGGCTCTCGAGCAGGAGCCCCTCGATCTCAGGGCGGGCCGGCATGCTCTGGTCGCTCACGGGCGGTCCTCCACGCGCCGATGGGTCCGCGGCGGGCCGCGAGGCGGCCTGCCGGCGTCCCAGTCTACCGCGGCGCCGTCGCCGGAACGAGGGGTCGCCTCGCTGGCGGCGCGGCGCGGCGCGCCGGTCGGCACGGTCCTGTCCCGCGCCCGGGCGCGATCATGACGCCGTGCGCGAGCCGCCCGGCGCGTCCGGCGGACCGCCGCCGGGATGGGTGTCCAGCGCCGACGGGTCCACCGCGACCGTCCCGCCAGGGGCGTCCTTGCCCACGACGATCGCGCCGCGGCGGGCGATCTCGATCCCCTCCGCCTGGAACGCCGCGAGGAGCCGTCGGCGGAACTCGCCGGGTGCCTCCCAGCGGTCGGCGGCCCGGACGCGGCCACCGACCTTGAGCGTCACGCCGATGTCGCCGAGCGGGCCGACCCGGATGAGCCGGGGGGCATCGAGCAGGCGTCCCGACCACTCGGGATCGTCGAACATCTCGCGGCCCACGCGAGCCACGACCGCTGTCGCCCGGTCGATGTCCGTGTCGTACGGCACGACCACGTCGACCGCGAGTCCGGCGTAGAGACGGGTCAGGTTGGACGAGGTCCGGATCACGCCGTTGGAGACGCTGTGCACCGTCCCGGTCGCGTCCCGGATGACGGTGCGTCGCAGCGTGATCTCCTCGACCGATCCCTCCACGCCGCCCACCGCGATCCAGTCGCCGATGAAGTACTGCCCCTCGACGAGGATGAGGATGCCCATCAGGTAGTCGAGGACGATGTCCTGGCCCGCGAGGGTGATCGCGGCGAGGACGATGCCGAGCCCGGCGATCACGGGCAGGAGGTCGAAGAGCGCGAGGAGGATGAGGAACGCGATGACGATGATGGACCCGCGGAGCAGCTTGCTCACGAGGTCCTCGACGGTGGCCGCCCGCTTCTCCGCCTCCGCCGCCCGCAGCTCGCGGAGGTCGTCGTCCCCGTCACCTCCGGCGGACCGCATGATCCGGACCGTCACCCGGTGGACGAGCGGTCGCGCCAGCCGGTAGCCGACGATCAGGACGATCCCCCAGAAGGCGATGGCGAACCAGTTGGCACGCAGGAAGGCGACGAGGCCGTCCACGTCGCTCGGGTCGAACGTCGGCATACGCGGATGGTAGCGACCGCGGCGAGTGCGGCGGGGGCCATCGCCCGGGCGGACCCACGCGGGTCCGCCCGGGCGTCGAGGTCAGCGGACGGCGGCGCGCGCCTCCAGGGCCGCGTCGAGGGAGTCTGCGAAGATCTCGACGATCCGCGCCACGTCCGCGTCGTCGTGGGCGGCGCTCAGGAACCACGGCTCGCGGCTGTCCGGCTCCGGCATCGCGCCGCGGCGGTGCATGCCCACGGCGACCGCGTCGTAGAGGTCGTGATCCGTCTCGGCCCAGCCGCGATAGTCGGCAGGCGGGTTCTCCGCGAACACCATCCCGAACATCGTCGGGTGGCCCATGAACGAGATCGGCAGGCCGCGCCGCGCGACGACGTCGGCGAGGCCGCCCTGGAGCCGCCGCCCGGTCTCCGCGATCCCGGCGAGGACCGTGCCGTCCCGCAGTGCTTCGAGCGTCGCGACCGCAGCCGCGGCGGCCACGCGGTTGCCGGCGTACGTGCCGCCGTGGCTCATGTGCTTCGGCATGACGGACATGATCTCGGCCTTGCCGCCGAAGGCCGCGGCCGGGTAGCCGTTGCCCAGTGCCTTGGCGTAGCTGGCGAGGTCCGGCTCGATCCCGAAGTACTCGGCCGCCCCGCCGCGTGCGAAGCGGAACCCCGTCTTGACCTCGTCGAAGATCAGGAGCGCGCCGTGCTCCCGGGTGATCGCCCGCACCTCCTGGTGGAACCCTTCCCGCGGCATGATCCCCTGCGCATTGCCGAGGACCGGCTCGATGATCACGCCCGCGATGTCCGACCCCTCGGCCTCGAAGACGCGCCGGAGCATCGCCGTGTCGTTGTACGAGACGGGGATGACCGTGTCGGCGACGGCGGGCGGGATGCCGCGGCCCCATGCGAGCCGGACGGGGTTGTCCCGGTCGCCGAGGAGGGAGACGTCGTTGGGGACGACGCTGATGAGCGCGTAGTCGTGGACGCCGTGGTACTGGCCCTCGAACTTCACGATCTTGGTACGGCCGGTGTACGCACGGGCCGTCCGCATCGCGTGCATCGTGGCCTCGGTGCCCGAGACGGTCAGGCGGGCCTTCTCCACCCAGCCGGTCAGCTCGCGGATGAGCTCGACCGCCCGGATCTCGTCCTCGCTCGTGAGCGAGAAGCTCACGCCCTGCCGCATGCGCGCGTTCACGTGGTCGTCCACACGCGGGTCCGCGTGGCCGAGGATCACCGGGCCGTAGCCCATCCGCAGGTCGATGTACTCGTTGCCGTCGAGGTCCCAGATGTGGCTGCCGCGCCCGCGGTCGATGTAGATCGTGTCCTCGCCCCAGGCGCGGAAGTTGGAGTCCGCCCCGCCCGGCATGACCTCGACCGCCCGCCGGTACGTGGCGAGCTGGACGTCGCGGCGGAGTGTCGCCGCCGTTAGGGCGGCGGGATCGGCGGCCATCATGGTCCCTCGTGCATCTCCGCCGGCCGAACGGCTGTCCCGACGCATCCGTCCATGGGACGGGTGGGTCGGCGGCGCGCGCATCTGCGCCGCGGGCGCGGGCGGGAGCGCCCATCGTGCCACGCGACGGGCCGAGCGTCAACGCCCGGGAGCTGCGGATATCGTGTACCGCGCGGCGGTCGCAGTGCGAATCACGCGGCTCGAGACCCGTATGTCGGCCCGATGCGCACGCGCTCGCGTCCGGACCGGCTGGCTCGCCCGAGGCCGACGTGGACCGAAGCCCGGCGTCGGCCGGGCGGTGAGCGCCGCTACACTCGACGCGTGCCCGGCCTGTACCTCCTCGCCATCCTCCTCTCGTTCGTCGGGGCCGCGCTGATCGACCGGCGCATGCGTCTCGGCCTGTGGAGCCGGGCGACCCTCGTCGCGGTCGTGGTCGTCGAGGTCGCCTTCCTCGCGTTCGACGTCGTGGGCGCGGCGGGTGGCTGGTTCGCCTCGAACCCCGCCTGGGTGATCGCGACCGTGCCGCCGGGGATCCCGCCCGAGGAGCCGCTCCTCCTCGCGTTCATCACCGTCTGGGCGATCCTCCTGTACCGCCTCGCCGCGCGCCTGACCGGGGAGGAGCGGGCGTGACGGTGCCGGCGTACACCCTCGCGGGGATCGCCTGGCTCGGCGCGGCGATCGTCGCGACCTGGTGGGCCGGCGCAGCGCGACGGCGCGCGACATGGCTCGCGCTCACCGCCTTCATGGCGTTCACCGTCGTCTTCGACGCGGTCCTCACCGGACTGCCGATCGTCACGTACGGCGAGCCGTCGATCACGGGGATCCGGCTCGGCACGACGCCCGTGGAGGACTACCTCTACGGCGCGGCCCTCTGCCTGACGGCGATCGCCGCCTACGACGCGGCGCGCGGACGCCGGGGCAGGCCACGATGACATCGGGGACGCCCGTGCGCCCGCCGGCGCCGGCCGGGAAGGCTGTGCCCGCGCCCGCGACCGATCCACCGGGCGCGGTCCTGCGGGATCTCGTCGCGGCCAGCCGGCCTCTCTCCTGGATCAACACCGCGCTCCCGTTCGCGGCGGCCGCGTACGGCTCCCTCCGGGGGGTCGACCTCGCGGTCGCCCTCGGCTTCCTCTACTTCCTCGTGCCGTTCAACCTGCTCATGTACGGGGTGAACGACGTCTTCGACTACGCGTCGGACGTCGCCAACCCACGCAAGCGCTCGGTCGAGGGCGGGCTGCTGCCGCCCGATCGCCGCCGCGCCACCTGGATCGCCATCGCCGTCACCAACGTCCCGCTGCTCGTCGCGCTGGCGCTGGTCGCGCCCCCCGCCGGCACCGCGGCCGTCCTCCTCGCCGCCCTGGCGGCGATCGTCTACTCGGCGCCGCCGCTGCGCACCAAGGAGCGTCCGCTCCTCGATTCGCTCACGTCGTCGTCGCACTTCGTCCTCCCCGCCATCGCGGGGTTCCTCGTGGGCGGCATGGCCGTGACGGCGATCCCGTGGCCGCTGGTCGTGGCGTTCTTCGCCTGGGGCGTGGCGAGCCACGCGGTCGGCGCCATCCAGGACATCGCCTACGACCGAGCCGCCAGGATCGGGTCCATCGCCACGGCCGCGGGCGCCCGGGCGACCGCGTGGCTCGCGCTCGCGTGCTACGGCCTTGCCGTCGCCATCCCGCTCGCGTACGGCCCCTTGGGCCTGCTGACGGCGATCGCCGTCGCGCCGTACCTGCTGCTCCCGCTGTCGATCCTGTGCGACCCGCGGGAGGCGCAGGCGCGCCGCGCGTGGCGCAGCTTCCTCGGGCTCAACTTCCTCGCCGGGTTCCTGATCACGCAGGCGCTCCTCGCCGCGTGGGGCTTCTACACGACGCCACCCGGCGCGGTCCTCGTCGTCGCGGTCTGTCTCGCGGCCGGCGTCCCGCTGGTCGTGTCGCTCGCGGCCGAGCGGGCGCTGCGCGCCCCGGCGACGCCCGGAGCCGGCATGGCTCTGCCCGCGCTCACCGTCATCGTCCCATGCCGGGACGAGGCGGCCCGGCTGCCGGCGATCCTCGCGTCTCTTGCGGCGCAGCGGCACCCGGACTTCTCCGTCCTGGTGGCCGACGACGGGTCCGGCGACGGCTCCGCGGAGACCGCGCGCTCCGAGCTCGCGCGCCTCCGGCCCGGGCGCGGCGATCGCGTGATGTCCGTGCCGGCGAAGCCGGGTGGCTGGAGCGGCAAGAGCTGGGCCTGCGACCGGGCGATCGCGGAGACGCGCGACGCGCACGTGCTGTTCCTGGACGCGGACACCGTTCTCGACGACCCCGATGCGCTCGCGAAGCTTGCGACGGAGCAGGTACGGACGGGCGACGGGCTGGTCACCGGCGTCACGCGCTACGCGATGCCGACGTTCGCCGAGCAGGTCTGCGTGCCGCAGCTCCCGATGACGATCCTGGGGCTGCTGCCACTGGCGGTCCTCCACGGGACCGGCGGCCGCCCCGCCGCCCTCGCCTTCGCCTACGGACCGCTGCTGTTCGTGGAGCGCGACGCGTACCTTCGGAGCGGCGGTCATGCCGCGGCGCCCGCCAGCCAGCGGGAGGACATCGACCTGGCACGCGCCTTCGTGCGGTCGGGTCAGCGCGTCCGCCTCGTGCGCGCGGCCGACCTCGCCACGACCCGCCACTACCCCGACGGCCGCGGCGCCCTCGCCGCGTGGCGACGCGTCTTCCTCACCTACGGCGGCGGCTCGTTCGCGGTCGCCCTGGCGAGCCTAGCGCTGACGACGGTCGCATGGCTCGTCCCGTGCGTCCTGCCGATCGCCGGGATCATCGCCGGCGACCCGATCCTCGTCGCCGGCGGCCTCGTCGCCCTCGCCCTCGTCGTCGCGTTCCGCCTCCTCGTCGCCATCCGGGAGCGCATGCCGCTGCGAACGGTCCTGTGGCACCCTCTCACCGTGGGCGCGACGACGATCGCCCAGGTGGCGAGCCTCGCCGATGCCGTCCGCGGACGACCGGCGCGCTGGCGCGGGCGCCCACTCGAAGGAGCCTCCTCGTGACCGCCGTCGCAGATCCCGCCGCGTCCACCGACGTCATCGACCCCGAGCCCACGGACCGTGGCCCGGCACGGCCGTCCGGCGGCGCGCGTCGCCGACGGGTCGTCGTCGCCGGTGGCGGCTTCGGCGGCCTGGCCGCGGCGATCCGCCTCCTCGCGGACGGCCACGACGTCACCGTGCTCGAGCGTCGGACCACCGTCGGCGGTCGGGCCTCGCGGATCCGCGACCGCGGCTTCACCTGGGACACCGGCCCATCGCTCATCACCATGCCGTGGCTGTTCGACGACCTCTTCCGAATCGCAGGCTCCAGCCTCGGCGCGGAGGTCCGGCTCCACGAGCTCGATCCCATGTACCGCATCTACTGGACCGACGACAGCCGCCACTTCGACTTCATGCGCGACGTGGACGGGCTCCGCCGCGAGATGCTCCGCTTCGACGCCCACGACGCGGCGAACCTCGACCGGTTCCTCGCCGCGACGAAGGCGATCCACGAGCAGGGGATCCTGCGATACGGCCGCGTCCCCTTCACGCGCGCCACCGACTTCGTGAAGCTCCTGCCCACGATGGTCCGGCTCGACGCGATCCGGTTCCTCGGGTCGTTCGTGGCCGGCTACTTCGACGAACGGCACCTCCGCCAGGTCTTCGACTTCCACTCCCTCTTCATCGGCGGCGACCCGTACCGGGTGCCTGCGATCTACGCGGCGCTGGTCTACCTGCAGATCGCCGACGGAGCCTGGTACGCGGAGGGCGGCGTCTACAGCATCATCGAGGCCATGGAGCGGGCGATCCGGTCCGGCGGCGGCCGGATCGTGACCGGCGATGGCGTCGCCCGCGTGCTCCACGCGGGCCGCCGGGTCCGCGCGGTCCGGACGGACAGCGGCACGGAGATCCCCGCCGACGTGGTCGTGTACAACGGCGACGTGACGGCGCGCGACCGGATCGTCCCCGACGCCCCGGACGTCCTCCCCTGGCGCCTGCGACCCCTGCGCACGACGATGAGCGCCTACCTGCTCTATCTCGGGACGGACAGGGTCTTCCCGCGGCTGCTCCACCACACGCTCGTGGTCGGCGACGACTACCGAGGCTTCATCCGCGAGGTGACGCACGATCGACGCCTGCCGACCTCGTTCAGCGTCTATGTCCACGCGCCGACGCGGACCGAGGCGGCGATGGCCCCGGCGGGCGGCGACTCCCTCACGGTCCTTCTCCCGGTCCCGAACCTGCGGTCGGGGGACGACTGGACGCGTGCCGAGCCGCTCCTGCGCGACCGCCTGATCGACTGGCTCGAAGGGCCGGGCGGCCTGCCGGGCCTGCGGTCGTCGATCGTGGCCGAGCACGCGTGGACCCCGCTCACGTTCCGCGACGCCCTCGGCGCCACGGACGGGAACGCGTTCGCCGTGGAGCCC
>JAKOQS010000302.1 GCA_029778235.1 Chloroflexota bacterium
CGAGCGTGCCGAGGAAGAACGCGACCATCACGATCGTGACGGTCGTCCACGCGGCCGGGGTGTTCCCGTGGCTCTCGTGCGGGACTGCGGCGGGCGGGTTCGACATGGCGTCATTCAACCAGACCGGGCCGGTCCGATCCGTCGGACTCCTCGGTCGGGTCCTGGCCGAGGTCCTGGGCCTGCCAGGCCGACACGTCACGGTGCTCGGGCCGCCGCTCGTACCGTGCCGACAGCACGGGCCAGGTCGTCCCCCGGGCGAACGTCCAGCCCGCCGCGGCGATCGCCAGGGCGCCACTGGCCACGGCGAGCAACCAGGCGGGCGTCGTAGAGACCGAGGTCGCGCCCGGATCAACCGACGTCACCGTCGCGGTCGACCGGGCCGCGAACAGCACGGCGCCCCCGGCGCCGGCGATGCCCGCGAGCAGGGCGACGACGGCCACCACCCGACGGCCGACGCCGCGGGTGGCGAGGACCCCCGCGACCGCTGCCAGCGCCAGCCACCCGCCCGCGGCACCGGCCGGCACGAGCTCGCGACCGGCGATCTCCGCCTGCCGTCCGACGCCGTCGGCGCCGGCGAGCAGCGGGACCTGCGCCGTCGCCCAGGTCAGGCCGTAGGCCACGACCAGCCCGATGCCGCCGACCGCCAGGGCGACCAGTGCCGTCGCGTACGCACGGCGCTCGCTCACGAAGACTGGCCCGGCTCCGCGGCAGGACGCAGCGTCGCGGCCGCGGCCACGGCGCGCAGCACGGCAGCGGCCTTGTTGACGCACTCGGCGTGCTCGGTCTCGGGGACGGAGTCCGCGACCAGCCCGGCGCCCGCCTGAACGTACGCGGTTCCGTCCTTGATCAGGCCGGTGCGGATCGCGATGGCCGCGTCGAGGTTGCCCGCGAAGTCGATGTACCCCACACATCCGCCGTACAGCCCACGGCGCAGCGGCTCCAGCTCGTCGATGATCGCCATCGCCCGGGGCTTCGGCGCACCCGAGAGCGTGCCGGCCGGGAACGTCGAGGCGAGCACGTCGTACGCCGTCCGCCCCTCCGCGATGGTGCCGGTCACCGTCGACACCATGTGCATGATGTGGGAGTAGCGCTCGACGCTCATGAAGTCGACGACCCCGACGGATCCCGGTGCGCACACGCGGCCGAGGTCGTTGCGGGCGAGGTCCACCAGCATGAGGTGCTCGGCGCGTTCCTTGATGTCCTTGCTCAGTTCCTCGGCGTACGCCGCGTCCGCCTCCGGCGTCTCGCCGCG
>JAKOQS010000303.1 GCA_029778235.1 Chloroflexota bacterium
ACGTTGTCGAGGAACGCGGACAGCACGGCCGTCACCGCGGCCAGGATGAGCATGAGGCCGACGGGCTCGCCGTGAGACAGCCGGACCGACCGGATCGCCACGAGCTCGAAGAACCCGGTCTTCGCGATGACCGAGGCGAGGACCATCATCCCGGCAAGCAGGAAGATGACGTTCAGGTCGATGGCCCGGAACGCCTCGACCTGCCCGAGGACGCCCGTGACGATGACGAGGAGGGCTCCCAGGAGGGCGACGAGCGTCCGGTCCCACTTGTCGACCGCGATGAGGATGTAGGCGACGACGAAGATCGCCCCGGCGATCCAGGCGTCGGTCGTCATCGGGTCGGCCCGGGGCCCACGCGGAACGACGGGATGGGCGGCGCCTCTCGGTGCGGCGGCGCCTCTCGACGCGGTGGCGCCGTCCTGATCCCGAGGGTCTGCACGAGGCCACGATAGCGGCCGGGCCTGACCGTCATCGGCCCGCCTTGTATGGATAGACGACCCAGCCCTCGACCTCGGCCGCCCAGGCGTGCGGCCGCTCCGGGACGAGCGAACGGCCCGGCTTGTAGTGGAGGACCGCGATCGTCGGCTCGCCGCCCGCGTCGCGCACCCGAGCCACCACCGCGGCCATCGTGGAGCCCGTCTCCCAGACCTCGTCCACCACGAGGACCCGCTGCCCGCGCAGCAGCTCCGGGTCCGGGAAGTGGTGGAAGAGGACCTCCTCGCGGGTCTCGCCCTCGTCGTCGTAGTACTCGACGGCCGCCACGAGGATCTCGCGGATCGCGAGCTGGTACGCGAGCATCCCGGCCGGGACGAGGCCGCCGCGCGTGACCGCGAGGAGGATGTCGTACTCGGCCGCCGAGCCGATCCGCTCGGCGAGGCCGGCCACCAGCTCATCGAGCTCCGCCCACGACACGTGGACCTTGGCGGGGGCGGCGGGGGCGGGGGCCGCTGCGGACTCATGGGCCGGGGCCGCCCCGGTCGCCGCCGCGGGATCGGTCGTCGCCTCGCCCGGCGCGGTCACGTCGCTGTCGTTCACGGGGTGTCCTCCGGTGCGGCCCGCACGCGACCGTCGGGCGCCTCCTCCCAGTCGAGCCATTCCACGGCACTGGCCTCGAGGTAGGCCTTCACCGCAGCCCCGACCGTCGGGAAGAAGAGCTCGCGGCCCACGCGGTCGGTCAGCTCGTAGCGTCGCAGTCGGTCCTTCACCGGGTCCTTCATCTCGGCGAAGGCGAGCTCGACGCCCCGGCGCGAGAGCTCGACGTCCAGCTCCTCGATCGCGTCGGCCGCCGTGGTGTCCACGTCGGTGATCGGCTCGGACGCGACGACCACCCACCGGACCGGCGGGTCGGCGTCGTCCACGAGGTCCAGGATCCGGCCCCGGAAGAGGTCCGCGTTCGCGAAGAAGAGGGGAGCGTCCCACCGGTACAGGAGCAGCCCCGGGATCTGCTTCGCGTCCGTGTACCGCGCCACGTCGTGGTAGCCCTTCACGCCGTCCGCCCGGCCCATCACCGCGTCGTGCGGCCGCCATGCGCGACGGATGAAGTCGAGGAGCGAGAGCACGACCGCGAGGATGATCCCGGGGATCACGCCCAGCAGGACGACGCCCAGGAAGCAGGCCACCGAGAGGATCGCATCCGTGCGGCGCGCCCTCGCGATCCGGACGACCGAGCGCGCGTCGATCAGGCCCAGGACGGCCGTGATCACGACGGCCGCGAGCGCGGTCTGGGGGAGGTTGCGCAGGAGGTCGGGCACGAGGACCAGGAGGCCCACGATGATCAGGGCACCCACCACGCCGGTGAGCTGGGTCCGGGACCCCGCCGACTCGGCCACGCTCGTGCGCGACGCGCTGCTGCTCACGGGGAAGCCCTGGAAGAACCCCGCGACCACGTTGAGGGCGCCCAGCGCCCCGGCCTCGCGGTCCGGGTCCACGCGCACGCCCGCCCGGCCCGCGAACGTGCGCGAGAGGACGCTCGTGTCCGCGAACGAGATGAGCGCGATGCTCACCGCACCGATCGCGAGCGCGGGGATGTCCTCGACCGGGACGCGCGGGATCGCCGGCACGGGGAATCCGCGGGGCACCGCGCCGACCACGGAGATCGTCTCCGCGAGCCCGAAGACCGCGACCACGACCGTCGCCGCCACGACAGCGAACAGGATCCCCGGCAGCCGCGGTGCGACGGCCTTGAGCGCCAGGATCAGGACGATGCAGCCGACGCCGATCGCGACCGCCTGCGGCACCGCCTCGCCGTCCACGAGCCCGCGGACGAACTCGGCGGTCCCGCGCACGAACCCCTCGGCGTCCACGGAGAAGCCGCACAGCTTGGGCAGCTGGCTGACGATCACGGTGAGCGCGATCCCGTTCATGTAGCCGATCCGGACCGGCTTGGAGAGCAGGTCCGTGAGGAACCCCAGGCGCGCGACCGCGGCCGCGATGCACAGCGCCCCGGTCATGATCCCGAGCATGCCTGCCAGGGCGACGGCCTCGTCCTGGCTGCCGCCGGCGAGCGGCAGGATGGTGGCCGCGATGATCGCCGCGAGCGCCGAGTCGGGCCCGAAGACGAGGATCCGCGACGGCCCGACCACCGCGTACACGAGCAGCGGGACGAC
>JAKOQS010000304.1 GCA_029778235.1 Chloroflexota bacterium
GAGGGCCGCATCCTCGTCGTGCGCAAGACGGGCACGTCGAAGTTCATGCTCCCCGGCGGGAAGATCGAGTCCGGCGAGACGGCCGCGAGGGCGGCAGTGCGCGAGATCCACGAGGAGCTCGGGGTCGAGCTCGACCACCACGCGCTCGTCGATCTCGGCACGTTCACTGCACCGGCGGCCAACGAGCCCGACCACCTGGTCCAGGGCCGGGTGTTCGAGCACCCGTGGGTGCCGGGCGCGCACGCGAGCGGGGAGATCGCCGAGATCGCCTGGCTCGAGCCCGGCGACGCCTCGTCCCGCGGCGATCTCGCACCGATGCTGCGCGACCACGTCCTGCCGGCGCTGGAGGACGGAGAGCTCGCCGCTCGTACGCACGGCGTCCCGGCGGCGTCCGTCGCTAGCCTGGGCGTCGTGAGCGACCCCGTCCCGGCCGAGCGGCCCGACGACCCGCCGGCAGCGGACGACCCTGCCGCGGCGGTCCTTCGGATGCGGGCGTCGGACGCCGACCGCGACAAGGTGGCCGGCGTCCTGCGCGACGCCTACGCCGAGGGCCGGCTGTCTCCTGCGGAGCACCAGGAGCGGCTCGCCGAGGTGTACGCCGCGCAGACGTACGGGGAACTGGTGCCCACGCTGCGGGACCTGCCCGTGCCGCCGGGCACGCTGGCGGTGCCCGGCCACAGCGGACTGACGCTCAGCACGCCGGAGGTCCGCACGCCTGACGGGTTGGAGCTCCCGCCGGTGCACCGCGACCTGGCCGGGTCCGCGGAGGGCTCGCCCGTCGCCATCTTCAGCGGGTTCGAGCGGCGAGGCGACTGGGTCGTCCCGGCCGCTCTCAACGCCACGTGTGTCTTCGGGGGCGGGGAGATCGACTTCACCGAGGCGCGACTCACCGCGGCGGAGACCGTCATCACGGTCGTCTGCCTGTTCGGCGGGCTCGAGATCACCGTCCCGGACGGCATGGGCGTGCGCGGCGAGGTCATCGGCGTGTTCGGCGGGTCCGACATGCCGAAGGGCGGTGCTCCCGCGGGCGCGCCGGTACTGGTGGTGAAGGGCGCCGCGATCTTCGGCGGCGTGTCCGTCAAGCGCGCGAGCGAGCGGAAGGGTCGCCGCCGCGGCTGACGGTCAGGTCGTGACGACCCCGGCGTTCGTCAGGAGCGGGTGAACGTCGCCTGCACCGTGCCGCCCGACGGGACCGGGATCGACCAGGTGAGCTTCGTCCTCGTGCATGTGTAGGACGTCCGTGCTCCGGGGCTGTTCACCGTCTGATCGCCGACGGGGACCGTGATCGCCTGTCCGCCGACCGTCATCGTCATGTTCCCCATGTGCACGACGGCCGTGCCCGGGCCGACGACGACCTTGCCGCTCCGTGTGGTGTACGGGGCGCTCGCGCTGTAGCTGGCGGTGGCGGTCACGTCGGCGTTGTTGGGGCCGGTGCCGGTGACCTGGTAGTTGCCGTTGGAGACGGTGAACTGGCCGCCGGCGAACGTCGCGGTGATCGGCCCGCTGGTCACGTGCAGGTCCATGCCGCCGGCACCGGCGCTCGCCGCGGTGAGCCGGTTCATGTAGGCCGTGGCCTGCGCGGGCGACATCGTCCAGGTCCCGTTGAGGCAACGGTCGCGGGTGGCGGCCTGGGCCGGCGCGGCCGTCAGGGCGGCGCCCACGAGGACGACGGCCGATGCGGCGAGGACGGAGACGACATGACGGGACTTCGGCATCGGGCCTCCCACGGTGGCGGTCACCCGCCCGGTCCGGGCGCGCGCCGACCATCGTGGTGCAAGCCCGGCGTACCGGCAAGACGGCTCAGACCGGTCGTTCGGCCAGGGGCGGCGGCCGCAGGCCCTCCTCCTTGAGCTCCAGTGTCGCCAGGGCGTGGACCACGCGGCGGTCCTGGCGGCGCCACGCACCCGCGGGGTCGTCGCTGATCCGGGCCAGGACGTGCAGGGGCTGGCGCGCCATCGCCCGCAGGGCGAACAGATCGAGGTCCTCGTTGGCCTCCACGAAGCGCTGGGCCGCCGTCGCCCGGCGGACGAAGGCCAGCCGGATCGGCACCCAGAACACCGCGAACGACGCGATGGCGACCACGGCGAGCGCGATCGCGAGGAAGGTCGCGAGCTTGCCGACCGCGTCGACCTCGGCCTGGCCCGCGTCGGCGATGGACAACGCTGCCGACGCCATGCTGTCGAACGGCGACCCGAGGGTGTCGCCCACGAGCGGGACCGATGCGACCGCCTCGCCGGCGTCGGCGATGCTGCCCGC
>JAKOQS010000305.1 GCA_029778235.1 Chloroflexota bacterium
CACGGGTCGTCGAGGGCCCCGGATCGATCGCGGACGTGCGCCCCGGTCATCGCGACGACACCCGAGCCCGGCCGTTGATGCGTGGCGGTCACAGCCGACGCCGGGCCGCAGGCGGGGCGCCGGGCCGCTCCGATCCGCGTCCGCCGGGCCGCTCCGATCCGCGTCCGCCGGGCCGCTCCGATCCGCGTCCGCCGCGCCGCTCGGATCCGCGTCCGCCGCCGCCACGCCGCGCCTGGGTCAGACGGCGACCCAGTCGAGGCCCAGCCGTGCCGTGGTCTCCGGTGTGGGGTTGCCGGTCGCCACGTCCCAGCCCGCCATCTCGAAGTACTCGTCGAGCGCGTGCTCCATGACCGCGTGGTCGAGCGCGACCCCCGCGGTGGGCCCGGTTCCGACGAGCGGCTTGAAGAACTTCGCCGGCAGCTTGTCCTCCGCCCGGCTCAGGCCCTCGCGGGCGTTGAACAGTCGGAGCATGTTCAGGCGCCGCTCGCCGATCTCCATCAGCTCGTCGAGGTCGAAGTCGCCCCAGCCCGTGACGGCTCGCACGAGGTCCACGGTCTCCCTCGGACCGAAGAGCTCCCACCCGGGGCCCCAGACGAACTGGCAGAGCGATGCGGTGTCGAGGAACGAGTAGAAGTACTGCGTCTTCAGGGCGAACCGCACCTTGTCCGTGTCGAGCGAATCGGGCACCAGCGCGTGGTCGAAGCCGAGCATCGCCATCCGCTCGAGCGAGACCTCCCATGCCCCCTCCTCGATCATCCCGTCGTGCTCGGACGACTGGTGGTCGGCACCGAAGGGGTTGACCGCGTAGATCACGCCGAGCGATCGCTTGTACTGCGGCATGTGCGCCGGGGCCTCGGCACCCTTCACCGTGACGAGGAAGTCGTGACCCCGCTCCAGGATGTCGGCGGCCTTGCGCGACCCGTTGGCCAGGATGTCGCCGAAGCCCTCGCGGGTCGCGATCATCTCGGTCAGGCGGACCATCGCGGCGGCGCTGCCGAACGGAGCCGCGAAGCCCAGCTCCTCCTCGGTGATCTCACCGTTCTCGAAGCACTCCATGGTCCACGCGACCGTCGCACCGGTCCCGATCGTGTCCAGGCCGTGCTCGTTGCAGATCTTGTTCGCCAGAGCGATCGCGGGGAGGTCGGCCACACCGCAGTACGACCCGAACGTCGCGAGGGTCTCGTACTCGGGCCCGCCGTGCCGGCGCTCCACCGGCCGCTCCTCCCACTCGGTCTCCACCGCGCGCTTGCACTTGACGGCGCACGAGTAGCAGGTCTCGCGGGCGACCAGGATCGTGGCGGTCATCGTCTCGCCGGAGATCGCCTCGAACTGGTCGAACTGGCCGGCGTTGTAGTTGAACGTGGGGAGGGTGCCCGAGGCGTGCTGGGGCTCGAGCACGCTGGCCGTTCCGTGGTCCTGGAGGCCGGCCACGTCGGCGTTCACCCGGACGTTCGCCACCCCGAACTTCGCGATCTCCTTGAAGGCGGCGGGATCGCCGATGTCGAGCGCCTTGCTCGTCCCGCGGACGGCGATCGCCTTGAGGTTCTTCGAGCCCATCACCGCGCCCATCCCGGTGCGGCCGGAGGCGCGGCTGGCCATGTTGATGATGGCGGCGAGCCGGACGAGCTTCTCGCCCGCGGGGCCCACCTGGTTGACCTGGACCTTGGGGTCGCCCAGCTCCTCGCGGATCGCGTCATCGACGTCCGCCGTGGTCCGGCCCCAGAGGTGGCCGGCGGGGCGCAGCTCGGCCTGGCCGTCGTGGATCCAGAGGTAGACGGGCTCCTCCGCGCGGCCCTTGATCACGAGTCCGACGAACCCGGAGAAGCGGAGCTCGGCGGGCCAGAACCCACCGGCCTGGCTGTCGCCGATGCCGTCCACGAGCGGCGAGCGGGCGTTCACGCAGACGCGGCTCTGGCCGGCGATCGGCGTGCCGGTCGTGAGGCTGAGCATGAAGGTCAGGACGTTGGCGGGGTCGTACGGCGCGGTCCCGGCCGGCATGTCCCGGAGGATGTAGTAGAGGCCCATCGCGGAGCCGCCGAAGTACTGCCGGAAGAACGACTCCGGGGGCTCCTCGACCTCGATCGACCGCGTGGTC
>JAKOQS010000306.1 GCA_029778235.1 Chloroflexota bacterium
CGTCAGCCACTTCGGCCGGCCGTTCGGGCGCGTGGTCGCGTCCGGGAGCGGCCAGCGGTGGGATCCCGGCTGAGCGGCGAGGGCAGGGTCGGCCAGGGGCTGCGGGAGGGTCGGCCCCGGGGCCAGGCATCCTCGGGAGGTGCGGCCTGCCGGCCGCTATCCTTCGCGGAGCGGCCGCCCCTGAGCCGCGACATCCGAGGGAGTGGCCCGCGCATGTCGGCGATCGTCGTGAACCGCATCCGCCTCACCGTCCCGGCCGAGGAGGTCCTCGCCGACGTCGGGCGCGAGGTCCCGCCCTTCATCCGCACCCTGCCGGGTTTCGAGCGCTTCAGCGTGGCGAAGATCGGCGACCGGGAGGTCGTCGTCGTCATCTACTGGGCGACGGTGGAGGACGCCGCGAACGGCGGGGCGATCATCGGCCCCGGCCTCTTCAACACCTGGGTCGCGCCGCGCGCGGAGAGCCAGGACCGCGTCGTGGGCGCACTCGCGATCGACGCCGTCGCGTCCTGACCGCGGGCGCCCGGGCCGCGACCCGGTCCGCGAGCGCGCGGGCCACGGTCCGGTCCACGGCCGCGCCGCGGCGACGATCCGCCCCTAGCTCCTCGCCATCGCGACGCGGAGGCGCTCCTCCGGCGAGATCAGGTGGTCGAGGTCCTCGGCCGCGTCGCCGATGTCGATCTGGACCCACTCGATCGTGCCCGTGAACTCGCTCGACTCGGCGGCGTAGTCGTCGGAGACCTGCGAGCCCGTGTCGCGCCCGACATCCGCCGTCTCGTCCATCGAGAACACCATCGGCTGCGTCGCCTCGAGCCGTCCCTCCCCGACCTGCGCGCCGTCCACGAAGAGCCGGACGTCGCCGCCCTTCGCGAGCCCGCCGCCGTCGTACGCGAACTCCATCCGCACCTGGTGCCGGCCCGGCGGGATCGCGGCCGACCCGGCGACCTTCGTGCGCCGCAGGCCGAAGAGGTTGTAGCAGTAGCGCGGGGCGCCGTCGACGAGGTAGAGGCTCCACCCGCCGAAGGCCCCGCCCTGGGCCACGATGACCCCGTTCGCGCCGCCCTCGGGGATGACGAGCTCGGCGGTGACCGCGTGCGTCGTGTTCTTCACGTTGAGGAGGGCGTTCTCGGTCAGGCGCCCCATCCCGCTGAACAGGAGCTGCGACCTGCCCCGGATGAGCACCGGCCGCCCCGCGATCTCCGGCAGGAAGCGCTCGAGCCGGCGGTCGTCGATGGGCAGCACGTTGTACCGTCGCGCCTCCGCGAGGAAGAGCGCCTGGAGCGCGGCGAGCTTGTCGGGGCGCTCCGCCGCGAGGTCGCGTGCCTGGGTCCAGTCGTCCGGGCTGTACAGCTCCCAGACGTCGTCGTCGAGCGCGGGCGGCTGCGCGTTCCACAGCCACGGGATCGTGTGACGGGTGACCGCGGTCCAGCCGTCGTGGTAGATGCCGCGGTTGCCGGCGATCTCGAAGTACTGCGTGTGGTGACGCTCGGGTGCGCCGGCGTCGCCGACCGAGTCGAGCATGCTCACGCCCTCGATGGGGCGTTGCTCGACCCCGTCCACGTGGGTGGGCTGGGGGATGCCGGCGGCTTCGAGGACGGTCGGCGCGATGTCGATGACGTGGTGGAACTGGGACCGGAGCCCCGTTCCGCCACCCGTCCGCTCCGGCCAGTGGACGATCATCCCGTTGCGCGTCCCGCCCCAGTGCGAGGCGACCATCTTCGTCCACTGGTACGGCGTGTCGAGCGCGTGCGCCCAGCCGACCGCGTAGTGGTTGTACGCCGCCGGGGTCCCGAACTCGTCGATGTGCGCCGCCATGAACTCGGGCGTCTCGAGATGGGCGGCGCCGTTGAGCGAGAAGTACTCGTTGAAGCTGCCGTTGACCGTGCCCTCGGCCGATGCCCCGTTGTCCCCGACGATGTAGAAGACCAGCGTGTCGTCGAGGACGCCGAGCCCCTCGAGCGCGTCGATGAGCCGCCCGACGTGATGGTCCGTGTGCTCGAGGAACCCGGCGTACACCTCCATCTGGCGCGCGAGGATCGGCCGCAGCGCCTCCGGCATCTCGTCCCACGCGGGGATGTCGGGGTGCCTCGGCGTCAGCTCGGCGTCCGCCGGGATCACCCCGAGCTCCTTCTGGCGCGCGAAGATCCGCTCGCGGAGCGCGTCCCATCCGTCGTCGAACCGGCCGTGGTATCGGTCGGCCCACTCCTTGGGCACGTGGTGGGGAGCGTGGGTCGCCCCCGGTGCGAAGTAGACGAAGAAGGGCTTGTCCGGCATGAGCGCCTTCTGCTGGCGGATCCAGCCGATGGCCCGGTCGGTCATGTCCTCCGTGAAGTGGTAGCCCTGCTCCGGGGTCCTGGGCGGCTCGACGGGGGTGGTGCCATCGTAGAGCGCCGGGTAGTACTGGTTCGTCTCGCCGCCGAGGAACCCGTAGAAGTGCTCGAACCCGCCGCCGTGGCTGGGCCAGGCGTCGAACGGCCCCATCGGGCTCGTCTGCCAGACCGGCACCTCATGGCACTTGCCGAACTGGGCCGTCGAGTACCCGTTGAGCGTGAGGATCCGGGCGAGCGGAGCGCACGTGTTCGGGCGGACGGACGTGTAGCCCGGCGCGGCGGTGGCGACCTCGGTGAGCGCCCCCATGCCGGCCGAGTGGTGGTTCCGGCCCGTCAGCAGGGCCTGTCGCGTGGGCGCGCAGAGGGCCGTCGTGTGGAAGCGCGTGAACTTCAGGCCGTTCCCCGCGAGCCGCTCCGCGGTGGGCGTCGCGCACGGACCGCCGAAGGCGCTCGAGGCGGCGAAGCCGACGTCGTCGAGCAGGATGACGAGGACGTTGGGCGCCCCCTGCGGCGGGCGCAGGGGCGCGATCGGCGGGAACTTGGCCGACGGGTCCCGGGCGTCGATGGGGAGGTCGCCGGCGTAGGGCCGGTCCGGGATCGGCAGTCGGCTCCGGTCGTCCGCCTCTGTCATCGTGCCCTCCAGGACGACGTATCCGTGCGCGGAACCTCGTTCGCGCCTGCCGCCAGGTCCGTCGTCAGTGGCGGGAGGATACGCCATCCCACGGTCGGCGCTGGCGTTCCGTCGCGACTTCACCAGCGCTCGCCCGACGAGGGCGCGTCAGCCGTCATGCGCACGACATGGAGGGGGCCGACACCTACGGGATGATGATCGAGAAGCTGGACGCGACCCCTGCCGCCACAGGGTCGACGATCGCCACCTGGATGCCGGTCGGGCAGAGCGGACTGCCCGGATTCGCCGTCGCGATCCGCTGGAAGGGGACGCTGCTTCCCAGGTCGCCCGCCGCGGTCACGATCGCCGCCGCGGTGAACGGATCGATGGCCGCGAGCTGCACGCAGTACAGGCCGCCGCCCAGGTGCGCCACCGACGGCACGTTGACCCCACGAAGGACGGAACCGGCCGCGTCGACGTAGGCCCACGCCCTCACGCCGGAGGCGCCCTGCGGTCCGCTGGGTCCGGTCGGTCCCGTGGGTCCGGTCGGGCCGGTCGCGCCGGTCGGCCCGGGGAGGCCGACGGTGGACCAGCTCACGAGCCGCCCGCCGCCTGGAAGCCTGCACTGCGCGGTATCGCCCATCCGGACGTTGCCGTACACGTCGTAGCAGGCATAGAGCGTGGCGGGGTTGCTGGCTGCGAAGGTGCCGCCGGCCGCCACCGCGGCGAGGGCGAAGACGGAGACCCCCACGACGACGGCGCGGAGGCGTGGACGGAACGCGGCCATGGGGTCTCCCTGGCATCGTGCACGGCCCGCGGCATGGGCGGGACGCAGGATGCGCGGACTCTGCCGGGATGGGTCGCGAGTGTCAATGGGTTCGACCGATCACCGACCGTCGCTGCCGCGGCGGCGGGCCCTGCGGAACCCGTCCACGGCATCCCACGCGACCACGCCCACGATCACGACCGAGATGACGGCCACGGTGGGCGCGAGCGCGGCCTCGGCGCCGATCCGCTCCATCTCCGCCTTCACCGCCGGGTTGACCAGCTGGCCGGTCTGGAGCAGCCAGACCGCCGGGATCGCGAACGCTGCGTCGAGCGCGGCATTGACCGCCGCGATCGGCCACGTCCAGCGCCGAGCTGCGTACACCAGGACGGTGAACGCGATCTGGAGCACCGCCACGCCGACGAACCAGGCCGCCCACGCCGGGCTGAGCGCGGGGTCGAAGAAGGGGACGGTGGTGCCCTCGATCGTGAACGGCGGCTGCCACGCGATGACCCCGATGAGGACCACCGAAGCCACGATCGACACGACGGCCTCGCCGGCCCCGAGGCGGGCCGACGGGGGCAGGGACGGCAGGCGGTCGAGCGTCCAGGGGACGATCGGTCCCGACGCCCGGGCGCCGCGGCGCTCGACGACCGCGAAGACGAGCGTGACCCAGAACGCGAGCTGGACCGCCACGTTGACACCCACGGAGATCGCACCGAGCGCGACGTCCGCGGCGCCGGTCCCGGCGATGAAGCCGGCCATGAGCGTCGCGAGGGTCACGATCGGGACGACGATCGTGAGGAGCAGCGTGAGCAGGCGCCGGTAGTCGAGGTAGTAGGCCGGCCCGATCAGGTACAGCGTCCGGTCCGTGTACCGCGCCGCGAGGAGCTCCGGGTCGCCGAGCTCGGTGAGCGCGGCGCGTTCCGCCGCCGCGGCGTCACCGGGGACGGATGCGGCGCGGGCGTCCACGGCGTCCGCGACGAGCGCCCGGATCTCGGGCTCGAGGTCGGCTCGCTGCTGCTCGGGGACGGCGCGCAGCACGCCCCAGACGTAGCGGTCCGTCAGGGTGCTCATCGGATGTCTCCCACATCGAGTCGACGGATGGACGCGTCGATCTCCTTCCAGTCGTCCAGCAGCGCCCGGGCCAGCCTCTCGCCGTCCGGACTCGTCCGGTAGAACTTCCGCGGCCGGCTCTCCTCCGTGTTCCACTCGCTGACGAGCATCCCCTGGCTCTCCAGGCGTCGCAGCAGCGGGTAGAGCGTGTTCGCGTCGACGGCGAATCCCAGCCGGCCCAGGTCGGCGATCAGGGCATAGCCGTAGCCCGGGCGGCGGAGGAGCAGGAGACAGGCGGGCACGAGCGTGCCGCGTCGCAGCTCCTGAGTGGCGCCGGAGAGGATCTCATCAAAGCCCATGCCTGACACGATACCGTGTGTTACACAGTATGTCAAGATGGACAGCATCTGAGGGCGCCCATTCGCCACGCGCGAGCGATCCGGCCTGATCAGGCGAGGGCGAGCTGACTTCGTCTCCTCCATCGGCCGGGCGGCCTGCCCGAAATGTCAAATACCCTTGACACGATGTCGCCTCTCCTTTACCTTGCGTGTGTAAAGGACCTTTGACATGAGGGGCGAACGGTGACATTCCGGGAGAAGACCCACTGGGTGGTGCTCGTGGTCGGCGTGGCGACCCTCGTCGTCTACCTCGCGGTCGTCCTCCCGCAGGTGCTCGAGAAGCCCGTCGCCGAGGTCGACTGGGTCCAGCCGATGCTCGTGGCGATCGTCGTCTTCGTGGTCGCGAACGTCGCGGGCAACGTCCTGGCGGCGGCCTCGGATCCCCGCGAGGCGGACAGGCACGACGAGCGGGACCGGGAGATCGACCGCTATGGCGAGCGCATCGGGAGCTGGCTGGTGATCTCCGGGTCGATCGTCGCGCTCGGCCTGGCGATGGCCGGGATCGACCAGCTCTGGATCGCCAACGCGATCTTCCTCGGCGGACTGGCCGGATCCCTCCTGAGCTCCGTCACGAAGATCGCGGCGTACCACGGGTCGTTCCAGCCATGGTGAAGCCCACGCGGGTCACCAACTCGATCCGCTCGCTGCGGTTCGCGAACGGCGAGATGACGCAGGCCGAGCTCGCCGACCGCGTGGGCGCGACCCGCCAGACGATCATCGCGATCGAGCAGGGCAGGTACTCGCCCACCCTCGAGATGGCCTTCCGGATCGCCCGTGCCCTCGGCGTCCCGCTCGACGCCGTCTTCCGCTATCCCGACGAGGAGCGATGACGACCATGTCCAGCCCGAACCCCTCGCTGCCGCCCCGCTGGTTCATCCGCGCGTTCTGGGCCGGACAGCGGGCCGTCTACTCGCTCACCCGCGGCCGGCTGGGCCTCCGCCGGGCGACCGACGCGCGGTGGGGGATGATGCGCCTCCACACCGTCGGACGCCGCAGCGGCGCCGAACGCGTGGCCATCCTCGGGTACATCGAGGACGGCGCCGACCTGGTCACCCTGGCCATGAACGGCTGGGCAGACCCGGAGCCCGCCTGGTGGCTCAACCTTCAGGCCCACCCGAACGCCACGGTCGACCTCGTCGACGGCACCCGCGCGGTCCGCGCTCGTGCGGCCGGCCCCGACGAGCGCCCTCGCCTGTGGGCGCTCTGGGCGAAGCCCGGGTCCGATCTCGACGCGTTCGCGGCCCGACGGTCGCGCGAGACCGCCGTCGTTATCCTGTCGCCCCGGGACGCGTAGGGGTCTGGACGCAGGAGGTCGCCGATGGGCCGGCTCATCTACACGTTCAACGTCTCGCTCGACGGCTTCGTGGAGACGCCCGACCGCCGCCTGGACTGGGCCCTCGTGGACGACGAGCTCCACGGCTGGTTCAACGACCATGCCCGCTCGCTCGACGCCTCGCTGTACGGGCGACGCCTGTACGAGGTGATGGCCGCCTACTGGCCGACCGCGGCGGAGGATCCCGCCGC
>JAKOQS010000307.1 GCA_029778235.1 Chloroflexota bacterium
GGTGCGTACACGGTGATCGGTTTGCCCGTCAGGGGCGCCTCGCCGAGCTTCACCGTCTGCCGGATGATCGTCTCGAACACGTGATGGTCGCCGAGCTCGCTCATCTCGTCGAGCATCTCGCGCGCAAGGATCGTGCGACCGTCGGAGAACGTGGGCAGGAGCCCCATGATCCGAATGTCGCGGTTGAGCTTCTGGCGGATCGTGTTGATGACCTTCACCAGCGCGGTGAGGCCCTTCAGTGCGTAGTACTGCGTCTGCACGGGGATGATCACGCTGTTGGCCGCGACAAGGCCGTTGATCGTGAGGAGCCCCAGGGTGGGCGGGCAGTCGATCAGCACGTAGTCGTACGAGTCCTGGACCCACCCATCCACGGCCTCGCGGAGGGCCTGCTCGCGGCCGATGGCGCTGAACAGCTCCACCTCCGTGGACGCGAGCTCAAGCGTCGCGGGCGCGATGTCGATCCCCGGCGTGGGCGTCTCGACGACGATCTCCTCCATCGTGGCGCGGCCTTCGGCCAGCACGTCGGACATCGACTGCTTGACGGAGCCGAGGTTCACGCCGACGCCGACCGTCAGATTCGCCTGCGGGTCCATGTCAACGCAGAGGACCCGGAGATCCATCTCGGCCAGCGCGCCGGCGAGGTTGATCACCGTCGTCGTCTTCCCGACGCCACCCTTCTGGTTCGCGATCGCGATCACATGCGCCACCGGGGCACCACCTCGCTCTTTCGATCCCGTCGCGACGCTGCCTCGCGCGCGGACGGCGACATCGTACTCCACGACATTCGCGCAACGGTGCGCGGAGAGCGTGGATGCCGCCGCGATCGATCACGCGATCGGCCGCAAGTTTTCCACATCCGGCGCCATTTGTGAACAGAACTGTGGACATCCTGCACGCACGCGCGAGACCGCCGACGCCCTCCAGCGCGCTGGTCCGGGTCGGAAGTTCACCATGCCGACCGGCCCGAACGCCCCATCCCGAGCGTCACGGAGCGGCGGGCGCATCGGGACTGGCCGGAACGACGCGGCGACTGCCATCGTGCGCCACATCCGGAAGCGGGCGGTGCTCCTCCCGCGTCCACGCGCGTGCCTATGATGGGAGCGGGCCGCGATCCCCGGCCCCGAGCGCAGCCGTCCTTGCGCAAAGACAGCGCCGACGGCACAGGGGGAAGGACGAGGACGCGAACGTGACGAACGCCGAACGTGTCGAGCGCCTCGAAAGGATGCGCGGGGAGTCGCTTCTCGGCGGGGGGCCCGTCCGCATCGAACGTCAGCACACCTGGGGCAAGCTGACGGCCCGGGAGCGGATCGACCTGCTGCTCGACCCGGGGAGCTTCGTCGAGCTGGACGCGTTCGTGACGCATCGCTCGCACGAGTTCGGCCTCGGGGACCAGCACTTCCTCGGCGACGGCGTGGTGACCGGCCACGGCACGATCGACGGTCGCCTCGTCTTCCTGTTCAGCCAGGACTTCACCGTCTTCGGCGGGTCGCTCTCCGAGGCGTACGCCGAGAAGATCTGCAAGATCATGGACCGGGCGATGGACGTGGGCGCCCCGGTGATCGGCCTCAACGACTCCGGGGGCGCGCGTATCCAGGAGGGCGTGACCTCGCTCGCCGGGTACGCGTGGATCTTCACGCGCAATGTCCTGTCCTCGGGCGTGATCCCCCAGATCTCGGTGATCATGGGGCCATGCGCAGGCGGGGCGGTCTACTCGCCCGCGATCACCGACTTCACGATCATGGTGGACGGGACGAGCTACATGTTCGTCACGGGCCCCAACGTGATCAAGGCCGTCACGCACGAGGAGATCGACTCGGACTCGCTCGGCGGGGCGATGGTGCACACCACGACGAGCGGCGTCGCGCATCTCGCGGCGCGTGACGAGGCCGTCGCGCTCGACCACGTGCGCAAGCTGCTCTCGTACCTGCCGCAGAACAACCTGGAGGATCCGCCGCGCGTCGAGACCCGCGATCCCGTCGATCGTCGTGACGCGTCCCTGGACTCCGTCATCCCCGACGATCCCGCGAAGCCGTACGACATGCACGACGTCATCAAGGCGGTCGTGGACGACCGCGACTTCTTCGAGATCCAGCCGGGGTGGGCGGCGAACATCATCATCGGCTTCGCCCGCCTCGGCGGTCGCAGCGTGGGGATCGTCGCGCAGCAGCCGGCCGTGCTCGCGGGGGCGCTCGACATCGAGGCGTCCGTCAAGGGCGCGCGGTTCGTGCGCACGTGCGATGCGTTCAACGTGCCGCTCGTGACCTTCGTGGACGTGCCCGGGTTCATGCCCGGCGTCAACCAGGAGCACGGCGGGATCATCAAGCACGGCGCCAAGCTGCTCTACGCGTACTGCGAGGCGACCGTCCCCAAGCTCGCGGTGATCACCCGCAAGGCGTACGGCGGCGCGTACGACGTCATGAGCTCCAAGCACGTCCGCGGCGACATCAACTTCGCATGGCCCACCGCCCAGATCGCGGTGATGGGGGCCGAGGGCGCGGTCAACATCATCTTCAAGGACCAGATCGCGAAGGCAGCCGATCCGAAGGCCGAGCACAGGCGCCTGGTCGCGGAGTACGAGGCGCAGTTCGACCACCCGTACATCGCCGCCTCGCTGGGCTACATCGACGAGGTCATCCTCCCGTCCGAGACGCGCCCCCGCCTCATCGGGGCACTGGAGATGCTCAAGGACAAGCGACAGGTCAACCCGCGCAAGAAGCACGGGAACATCCCACTGTGAGCGGCGGCGCGAGGGTGGCCGGAGGGCCGCCCGTGTCTTTGTGCAAAGACGTCGCAGGGCAGGGCAGGGGAGTGCGACCGTGAGCGCCACGTCGGATCGCCCGTTCCGTCGGGTCCTGATCGCCAACCGGGGGGAGATCGCGGTCCGGATCATCCGGGCGTGTCACGAGATGGGGATGGAGGCCGTCGCCGTCTACTCGGACGCCGATCGCTCCGCCGCCCACGTGCGGGTCGCCGACCACGCCGTCCGGCTGGGGCCGCCCCCGCCCGGGGAGTCGTACCTCCGGATCGACGCGGTCGTGGACGCGGCCGTGTCGACCGGCGCCGAGGCCGTACACCCGGGCTACGGGTTCCTCTCCGAGCGCGAGGCATTCGCGCGCGCCGTCGAGGACGCGGGGCTCGCGTGGGTCGGCCCGCCGCCCGCCGCCATCGCCGCTCTCGGGGACAAGCTCGCGGCGCGGCGGACCGCCGCGTCGGTGAAGGTGCCGTGCGTTCCCGGGACCCTGGACCCGGCCCCGGTGGACGACCCGGACCAGCTGGAGCGCATCCTGAAGGCCGCCCGCGAGGTCGGGTTCCCCCTCCTGGTGAAGGCCGCGGCCGGCGGGGGCGGCCGCGGGATGCGGCGCGTCGTCTCGCCCGACGAGCTCCCGGCGGCCCTCCTGGCCGGCTCGCGGGAGGCCGCCTCGGCCTTCGGGGACGGGTCCGTCTACCTCGAGCGGGAGATCATGCCCGCGCGCCACATCGAGGTGCAGCTCCTCGGGGACGCCGAGGGCACGGTCGTGGCGCTCGGGGAACGCGACTGCTCCACCCAGCGTCGCCACCAGAAGCTCATCGAGGAGGCGCCGGCCCCCGGTCTCACCGAGCAGGAGCGGCGCCGTCTCCACCAGATGGCCGAGCGCCTGGGCGCGGCAGCGGGCCTGCGCAACGCCGCGACGTGCGAGTTCCTCTACGACCGCGACGGGAGCTTCTGGTTCCTCGAGGTCAACACGCGCCTCCAGGTCGAACACCCGGTGACCGAGATGGTGGCGGGCGTGGACATCGTCCAGGAGCAGTTCCGCCTGGCCGCGGGGCTCCCGCTCTCGGACCGGGTGCGGGCGGCCGCGCAGCGCGCCTCCCGACCCACGAGCCACGCGATCGAGCTCCGCATCTCCGCCGAGGATCCCGCGCGGGTCTTCGCGCCGGCGCCCGGGCGGATCACGCGCTGGGTCATGCCCGGCGGGCCGGGGATCCGCGTGGACACCGCCGTGGAGGCGGGGGACCGGGTCCCCGCGGAGTACGACCCGCTCATCGCCAAGCTCATCGTCCACGCGGAGGACCGCGCCGGGGCCATCGAGCGGCTCCGTCGCGCCCTCGACGAGGCCGAGGTCGGCGGGATCCAGACCACCATCCCGTTCCACCGGGCCATGCTCGACGAGCCCGACTTCGTCGAGGCCCGCGGCCTCGCCACGACGTGGGTGGACGGCCACTGGGACGGCCCCGCCGCCCGGCTCCGCTGGGCCCGGGCAGCGCTGCTGGCGGCCGGCCTGGTCGCGATCGAGGAGGGGGCGGTCGCGGCCGCCCCGGCGGGGGGAGGAGGGCCGCCGACGCAGTCGGGCGACGGCTCGCCCGCGTGGCGCAAGGGAGGACGCGCGATGGCGATCGACAGGTGGCCGTCATGACCGCGCAGCGAGCGAAGCCGGCGGCCGCATCGGCGGCAGCCGGAGCGTCCTCGGCGGCCGGCGCGCCCTCAGGCACCGAGCGGGTCGCCGGACCCCTGCCCGGCCAGACGCCCGAGCGCGACGTCAGCCCGCGCGCCGTGCGCGCGACCATCGCCGCCGCGACCCGGCTCGAGGGCGACCCGGCGATGACGATCGAGCCCGCCCCCGACCCGGCCGCGCACCTCGTCGGGCGCGACGTCCTGCCCACGGACGACCCGATCGTGGACGGCGAGCAGCTGCCGGCACGCCTGCAGCGGTTCGAGGCCGGCCGGGCGCGCCTGACGCTCGCCGACCACGGCGACCCGGTCCGCCTGCCGATCGTCGTCGGCGAGGCACGGCCGGATCGTGCCCGGGGCACCGTCGTCCGGGAGGTCGTGGTCCGGGGCTGGCGCATCGAGGTCGAGGTGGAGCCCGAGCGGCGCGCGCTCCTGCGCGAGCGGGCCCGGCGCGGAGCCGGCGCCCAGGCGCACGGCGGGCCGCTGGAGGTCCACGCGATCATCCCGGGCCGCGTCGTGGCCGTCCTGGTCAAGCCCGGGGACACCGTCGAGGCGGGACATCAGATCCTGGTCGTCGAGGCCATGAAGATGCAGAACGAGCTCCGCGCGCCGCGCGAGGGTACGATCGCTCAGGTCGGCGTCGAGGTCGGCCAGAACATCGAGGTGGGGGACCTCCTCGTCGTCATCACCTGACCCGGATCGGGCAACAGGACTGAGGCCGTCGGGCCCGGATCGCCCCGGGCCGGAGCACCGGGCCCCGGACCAGCCCGGCCCGGAGCGGCCCGGCCCGGAGCACCCCGACCCCGGCCGACATGGACCCGCCGAGACGGGCCCCACGCAGGAGGACGCGCATGGAGCCGAGCGACCGCCCGGCGGGCCCCGGCCACGACGGCACGCGCCCGGAGGACGTCTCCGCGCCGGACCCCGGCCGCGAGCGGTGGCGCGCCACCCTGCGCGCCAAGGCCGTCGCCGACGCGCCCGAGCGCAAGGCTCGCTTCCTCGCCACGTCGGGCATCGAGTACCGCGACCTGTACACGCCGTCCGACGTCGCGGGCCTCGATGAGGAGCGCGACCTGGGTCGACCGGGGGAGTACCCCTACACGCGGGGCGTCCAGCCCACCATGTACCGCGGCCGCCTCTGGACGATGCGCCAGTACGCCGGGTTCGGCACCGCCGAGGAGACCAACGCCCGGTTCCGCTACCTGCTCGAGCAGGGCCAGACCGGGCTGTCGGTCGCGTTCGACCTGCCCACGCAGATGGGCTACGACTCGGATGCGCCGGAGTCGCTCGGGGAGGTCGGCCGGGTCGGCGTCCCCATCGACTCGCTGGCCGACATGGAGACGCTCTTCGCCGGCATCCCGCTGGGCGACGTCAGCACCTCCATGACCATCAACGCCACGGCAGCGATCCTCCTGGCCCTGTACGTCGCCGCCGCGGAGAAGCAGGGGGTCGAGCGGGGGAGGATCTCCGGCACCACCCAGAACGACATCCTCAAGGAGTACATCGCCCGCGGCACCTACATCTACCCGCCGCGTCCGTCGATGCGGCTGGTCACGGACATCTTCGAGTTCGCGACCGCCGAGCTCCCGAGGTGGAACACCATCAGCATCAGTGGCTACCACATGCGCGAGGCCGGCGCGACCGCCGCACAGGAGCTCGCCTTCACGATGGCCGACGCCATCGCCTACGTGGAGGCGGCCGTCGCGCGCGGCCTCGACGTCGATGCCTTCGCCGGGCGGCTCTCGTTCTTCTTCGCGTCCTGGAGCGAGCTGTTCGAGGAGGTCGCGAAGTTCCGGGCCGCCCGCCGGATGTGGGCGCGCATCGTGAAGGAGCGCTTCGGCGCATCGAACATGCGTTCTATGGCGTGCCGGTTCCACGTCCAGACGGCAGGGTCCAGCCTCACCGCGACGTCGATCGACAACAACGTGGTCCGGACCACGCTCCAGGCGCTCGGGGCGGTCCTGGGCGGGGCACAGAGCCTCCACACGAACTCGCGCGACGAGGCGCTGGCCCTCCCGACCGAGGCCGCCGCACGCCTCGCGCTGCGGACGCAGCAGATCATCGCGTACGAGGCCGGCGTCACGGAGACGCCCGACCCGCTCGGCGGCAGCTACCTCGTGGAGACGCTCACCGACCAGGTGGAGACGGCCGCTTGGCGCCTGCTCGACGAGATCGACGCGATGGGCGGGACCCTGGCGGCCATCGAGGCGGGGTTCCAGCAGCGCCAGATCCAGGAGTCCGCGTATCTCACGCAGCGGGAGGTGGAGCGGGGCGAGAAGGTCGTCGTCGGCGTCAACAAGTACCGCGACGAGGAGCACGCGAGCGCGCCGATCCTCCGCGTGGACCCCGAGGGCGAGCAGGCGCAGGTGGCCCGGGTCCGGCGGGTCCGGGACGAGCGCGACCCGGCGGCCTGGGAGGCGTCCCTGCGGCGAGTGGAGGAGGCGGCACGCGGCAGCGAGAACCTCGTCGAGCCGATCCTGGAGGCCGTCCACGCCTACGCCACCGTCGGCGAGATCAGCGACCGTCTGCGGGCCGTCTGGGGCGAGTACCGGGAGCGGATCACCATCTGACCAGGAAGGGGCGGCGGGAGGATGCCGCCCGGGACGGGTGCCCGGAGCCGGCGCGAGAGCCGGGCCGGGCGCCGGCGGAGGCCGGCCCGATCGGGCCGGACCGGCGGATCGGCTGGAGGGAGGCGGTCACGATGAGCGAGGCGGCGCGACGGGTCCCGGAGCACGTCCGCAGGATCGGGCGGATCCACCACATCGCGGTCATCGTCCGCGACATCGAGGCGTCGCTCGGCTTCTACCGGGACGCCCTCGGGCTGGAGGTCGGCGCGGTCCAGCCGATCCCGTCCGATCGCGTCGTGATCGCGTTCCTGCCCGTCGGCGGGGTGAAGGTGGAGCTGGTGGCGCCGACGGACGACACCACCGGCGTCGCCCGCTTCCTCGCCTCGCGCGGTGAGGGGTTCCACCACGTCTGCTTCGAGGTGGACGACATCACCGCCGCCTTGACGCGCCTCGCGATCGACGGCATCGAGCTCATCGACTCGGCGCCGCGGCCCGGCGCCGAGGGACCGGTGGCGTTCCTGCACCCGCGCAGCTGCCATGGCGTCCTCGTGGAGCTCATCGAGGCACCGGGCGGCCCCGCGTGGGCGTCGCTCTACCCCCGGGGGTTCGTCGCGCCCGACGCGATCCGCTGACAAGCGGCGGCGGGCGAGGTCCCGCCGGGCCCGTCGGCGCCGGCCGCCCGCAGCGGGCACGGCCACCGGCCGCCGGACGGGCCCGCCCATCCGGCCGCCCGAGCCGCGGCGCGGAGACGATCTGGGTGGCCAACGGTACTTCCAGCGGACACCGGGGTCGGACGACGGTTGAGCCGTACCAGGCTCGCACGACCTTCGCGTCCCGCATCGCGGTGGATGGATGGATCGGTCGGCTTCCAGTCCCCGAACGCTCGCGCTCCTGGTGGCCGCCCTGCTCGTCGTATCCGCCGCGCCTGCCGACCCCGTGCGCGGGGCCGGGTCCGCGCTGATCGGCTACGGCACGGCGACCATCGACGGACGGATCGCGCCCGCCGAATGGGACCGTGCTGCACGGCTGACCATCGAGCTCGCGCTCCCGGTGCCTGGGTCGCCCGAGGTGGTCCCGGCGGCCTTCCTCGTCATGAACGACGCCACGAACCTCTACGCCGCCGTCCAGATCGGTCGGCCCATCGCATACGCCTCGATGTCCGTCGCGTTCGACTCCGACGGCGACGGGACCTTCCGTGAGGTGGGTGACGACCTCATCGGAGGATCGATCGACGAGGACGGCGAGAGTCGCTTCTTCGACGGGGCCTTCGTTCGGTGCCCGGCCGGTACTCCCGGCACGTGCGGGGTCGCCGACACCGAGACGAGCCCGTCGGCTCCGACCGCGGGGACGACCGATGGAGCCGCTGCGGCACTGCGGTCGGGTGGTCTCGACGTCATCGAGACCTCGCACCCCCTGGACTCTCGCGACGATTCGCGTGACGCGAGCCTCTCCGCCGGCGACACCGTGGGGTTCACCCTGGACATCCAGCTCATCGACGCGGCCCTCGGCTTGCCGTGCGCGAGCGCCGCCTGCGGATCGTCGACGTCTGCGACCGGCCGGCTCTCGGTCGCCGCGTCGGCCGCGACCGTACGGCCCGGACCGTCCGCGCGGGCGACCGCGACCAGGCCCGCCGACGGGACGACATGGGTGGCCGGGCATTCCGTCGTGACGCTCACCGGCGGACCGGAGACCGCGTCCCTGACGTACTGGACGGCGCCGCTCACCAGGGGCGGTCCTCGGACCACGGGTTCGGGTGACGCGTCCGGCATGCGGGTCGTGTCCGGCACGCGCACCGTGGTCGACATCACCGCCAGCGGTACGACCGTCCTGCGCTACTTCGCGACCGCGCATGACGGGCGGCCCGGGGCGTGGCACAGCATCACCGTCCGCGTGGACGCGACCCGGCCCGAGGCGATGGACCCGGTCGCCTCCGCGTTCGTCCAGGGCGCCGTCCTCGGCGAGGCATCCAGCCTGGTGACGTGGGAGCCGGTCGATGCGATCTCCGGCGTCGCGTACTCGACCCTCGAGGAGTCCACCGACGCCGGCCGACACTGGACCCGAATCGAGACGAAGAGCCACCGGGTGCGCCGCCGCATGGAGCTAGGTACGTGGTACGCCTACCGCGTTCGCGTGGTCGACGCGGTCGGCAACAAGAGCGTCTGGAAGTACGGCCGGTGGATGAAGGCCGACATCATGGAGGCGACGACGTCGACGGTCTCCCTCGCAGGACGGTGGACGCCTGTGACGGACGCCGACGCGAGCGGCGGGAGCCTTCTCAGGGCGGCCGGCACCGACGCGACCGCGAGCGTCAGGGTCTTCGGCAGCGCGGTCGCCGTGGTCATGCCGACCGGCCCGGACCACGGGTCGGCGATCATCACGGTCGACGGTCATGCGACGGCAGTCCCCCTCGGAGGCCCTGCCGCGGACCGGCGGATCGTCTGGTCCGGTTCGTGGAGCACGGCGACGTGGCACGCGGTGACGATCGGCGTCGGGTACGGTCCCGGGCGGGTGGACCTCGACGCGATCGCGACCCTTGCCCCCTCGCGGCCCACGGACCTCGCGATGCAGGCGGCATCTGGCCGCGTGGAAGCGGAGCGCCTGCCGGCGAGCACCTCCGGCGGCGCCGCGACCGCCGGTCCCTTCGTGCAGCCGGAGCCCGCCGACCTGCTGGGCCACTGGACCGGGGAGGGCCAGCTCGCCTGGCGGCCGATCGAGCCCGGGATGCTCGACCTCGGTGTCCCCGTGCCGCACGGTCGGTTCCGCGCCGTCATCTTCGTTTCGAAGGGGCCCGATTACGGCGTCGTGGAGATGCACATGGGCGGATCGCCGACCCAGACCGTCGATCTGTACGCGCCGAGCTTGCGCCGGTACGCCCTCTACGTGGACACGATCGACCAGAGCGACCCGCTGGGCCGCGGCGACATGTACCTGTCATTCGCGGTGACCGGGAAGAACCCCGCCTCGACGGGCATGGCCGTGGGGGTGGATCTGATCATGCTCGCCCCCATCCCCTGAGGACCCGGCGCCGACCACCTCCCTCGCAGGTGGCCGGGCTGTTCGCGTCCGGATGGTCTGGGCGGCCGCCCGAGCACGCCCGCGTCGCGCCGTCAGGCCTCCTTCACGGCCGCGTACCAGACGCGGTCGGCGACCTCCTGGACGCTCTCGCTCATGCGGGAGAAGCGGCGGTAGAGCTCGCGACGGCCCATGACGACGCGCAGGTCGTCCACGCTCAGCAGCGCCACCATCGCGTTGCGGTAGACGCGCTCCAGGTTGCGCTGGGCCTTCACCGCGCGGTCGGCGGCCTCGGTGGGGTCGGCGCCCTTCTTCGTCCCGTTCGCGGCCATGATGTCGAAGGCGTCGGCGAGGTGGTGGACGCCCTCGGCGAGGAACGCCGACATCCCGGCGATCGCGTCGTCCGGCCCGATCGCGATGACCTCGGCCTCGCGGACCGCGTTCTTCGCCCCGTTCAGCACGTCGTCCAGCCGCTGCGAGAGGACGTAGATGTCCTCGGCCCCGATCGGCGTGATGAACGCCGTGCGGAGCGCGACGCGCAGCTCGCGCTTCACGTCGTCCGCGTCGTGCTCCCGGTCGCTGAGCCGCTCCGCCGCCCCGGGATCTCCCGCGGCCCACGCGGTGAGCGCCTCCATCCCGTCCACGGTGATGGCTGCCTGGCGACAGAGCATCCCGAGCACGTCGGGCGTCTCGGGGAAGAACCAGCCGAGCTTGGGTCGCAGGGTGGTCATCCCGCGATGTACCTCCACAGGGGGAGCGCGAGCGCCCCGATGGCCGCGGCTGCCGGGATCGTGGTGACCCACGCGACGAGGATCTCGCGGACCACCTCCCAGCCCACATGACGATACCGCCCCCGGCCGGCCCCGATCCCCACGATCGAGGAGGAGACGACCTGGGTCGTGCTGACGGGCGCCCCGACCGCCGATGCCGCGAGGATCAGGCTGGCGGACGTGCCCTGGCTCACCAGGCCGTCCACCTCGCGGATCGGGAAGATGCGCCGGCCGATGGTGCGGACGATGCCCCAGCCGCCGAACGCCGTGCCCACGGTGATCGCGAGCGAGCACGTGAGGACCACCCACGGCGGCACGTCGGCGAGCTCCGGGATGATCCCCGCGGCGACGAGCACGGCCGCGATGACCCCGACGGTCTTTTGGGCGTCGTTCGAGCCGTGGCTGAGGGCGAGCCACGCGGACGTGAACCACTGTGCCGACCGGATCGGTCCCGAGGCGCGGACGGTCGCCCGGCGCAGGAGGCGCAGGGCCAGGCGCTCCACGACGAACGCGGTCGCCGCAGCGAGGAGCGGCGCGACGGCCAGGACGATGAGGATCCCGAGCACGCCCCCCAGGTGGCCGTCCACCACGGGCCCCCAGCGGACCGCCGACGGCCCGGCATCGAGCAGGGCCGCGCCGACGAGGCCGCCCACGAGGGCGTGGCTCGAGCTGGACGGGATGCCCCGGCTCCAGGTGATGAGGTTCCAGAGCGTCGCGCCGGTCAAGCCGGCGCCGATGACCGCGATCGCTTCGGGCCCGCCGACGTCCACGATCTTGCCGGTCGTGTTGGCGACCGCGGCGCCGATGAGGAACGGGCCGAGGAGGTTGAAGACCGACGCGAGGAGCACTGCCGGGATCGGCCGCGCGATGCGGGTGGCGACGAGCGTCGCGATGGCGTTCGCCGCGTCGTGGAAGCCGTTGGTCAGGGCGAACCCGAGCGCCACGCCGATGGCGAGGACGACTCCCGTGGTCACGCGCCCCACCTCCGCCGCCGGGCGCCCGACGAGGCGCCTCCGCGGATGTTAACGGGCCGGTTCCCGCGCGGGCCGGCCCCGGTGCCCCAGGATGGCGCTGATCCCAGGCAGGGAGCCGCATGCCCGGATCGGCGGGATGCCGCCATCTCGCGACCGGCCCGCCTGCTTCCCTCAGCCGGCGATGGCCTTCCACAGGGGGAGGGAGAGCGCCCCGAGGGCCGCCGCGGCCGGGAGCGTGAGGACCCACGCGAGCGCGATCTCGCGGACGACCTCCCAGCGCACGTGCCGCCACCGTCCGCGTCCGACCCCGATGCCCACGATCGTGGACGCGACGACCTGCGAGGTGCTGACCGGGGCCCCGACGAGCGAGGAGGCGAGGATCAGGCCGGCCGACGACGACTGGCTGACGAGGCCGTCCACGGGTCGGACCGGGTAGATCCTGCGCCCGATCGTCCGGACGATCGTCCACCCCCCGAGTGCGGTGCCGAGCGTGAGGACCACCGACGCGAGCAGCACCGTCCACCACGGGACGGCAGCGATCGTCGGGATCAGGCCGGCCGCGACGAGGATCGCCGCGATGATCCCGACCGTCTTCTGCGCGTCGTTCGAGCCGTGGCTGAATGCGAGCGCGGCGGAGGTGGCCCACTGTGCGCTCGCGACGGGGGCGTGCATCCGGACGGTCGCCCGCCGGACGGCGCGCAGCGCACCGCGCTCCACCAGGTACGCGGTGACCGCGGCGATGACCGGGGAGACGGCCAGCACGAGGAGCACCCCGAGGACGCCCGACAGGTGGCCGTGGCTCCAGGGACCCCAGTCCACCGCCGCGAGCCCGGCGTCGAGCAGGGCCGCGCCGACGAGCCCGCCCACCAGGGCGTGGCTCGAGCTCGACGGGATGCCGCGGCTGCGCGTGAAGGTCGCCCAGACCACGGCGCCCGTCAGGCCTGCGCCGAGCACGGGGATCTCGTCGGCCGGCGAGACCGTGACCAGCGTCCCAACGGTGTCGGCGACGGCGGCGCCCACGACGAACGGCCCGATGAGGTTGAAGACCGCCGCCAGGAGCACGGCCGGCACGGGCCGGGCGATGCGCGTGGCGACGAGCGTCGCGATCGCGTTCGCCGCGTCGTTGAACCCGTTGGTGAACGCGAACGCGAGCGCCATGCCGATCGCGAGCAGGGCGGCGACGGTCATCCGCCCAGCCTACGCGCCCTCGGCACCGGCCGGCACCGGGGCCGTGCTGCGCCGCCGCGGCGGCGCAGCCGGGAGGTGACCGGCGCCCTCAGCGAACGCCGGCGCCCTCAGCGAGCGCCGGCGCGGCGCAGCAGCGTGGGGAGCTCCGTGGGCGTCTCCGCGACGAGGAAGCCCGCCGCCTCGAGCGCGGCGACCTTCGCCTGCGCGGTGCCGCTCCCACCGCTGATGATCGCCCCGGCGTGACCCATCCGCTTGCCCTCGGGTGCGGTCCGCCCGGCGATGAAGGCGACCTTGGGCACGTCCGGCATGTGCTCGGCCGCCCACGCAGCCGCTTCCTCCTCGGCAGACCCGCCGATCTCCCCGATCAGGACGATCGCGTCCGTCTCGGGATCCGCAGCGAACAGCCTGAGGACGTCCGTGTGATTGGTGCCGATGATCGGATCGCCGCCGATGCCGATGCACGTCGACTGGCCGATCCCCGCGTCCGTCATCGCCTGGACCGCCTCGTACGTGAGCGTCCCCGAGCGCGACACCACGCCGACCGAGCCCTCCCGGTGGATCGAGCCGGGGATGATCCCCACCTTCGCCCGCCCCGGGGACGTGACGCCCGGGCAGTTCGGGCCGATCAGCCGCGCGCCCTTCTGGCGCACGACCTCCACGACCGGGACCATGTCGAGCGCGGGGATGCCCTCCGTGATGCACACGATGGTCCCGATCCCCTCGGCGACGGCCTCGAGGATGGAGTCCGGCGCCGCGCTCGCGGGCACGTAGATCACGGACGTGTTCGCGCCGGTCTGTCGCACCGCCTCAGCGACCGTGTCGAAGACCGGGACCGTGCCGTCGAGCGCCGTCTGTCCGCCCTTGCCCGGCGTGACGCCCGCGACGACGTTCGTCCCGTACTCCTTCATCTGCCGCGCGTGGAACTCGCCCTCCCGGCCGGTGATCCCCGCGACCAGCAGTCGTGTCTCGCGTCCGACCAGGATGCTCACGCCGCACCTCCGACGGCCTTCGCGGCCGCGACCGCCTTCTCGGCTGCCTCGTCGAGCGTGGCCGCCGTCTCGAACCGCGCCTCCTGGAGCAGGCGCTGCGCCTCCTCGGCATTGGTGCCCACGATCCGGACGACCATGGGGACGTCCCGCGACTGCTGTGCCCGGGCCTCGATGAGTCCCTTGGCGACCTCGTCGCCGCGCGTGATGCCGCCGAAGATGTTGACGAGGATCGCCTGGACCTTGCGATCGTCGAGGATGAGCTTCATCGCCGAGGCGACCTTGTCCGCCCGCGCGCCGCCCCCGATGTCGAGGAAGTTGGCCGGCTCGCCGCCGGCGCGCTTCACGAGGTCCATCGTGGTCATCGCCAGGCCCGCGCCGTTGACCATGCACCCGATGGTCCCGTCGAGCCGGATGAAGCTGAGGTCGTGCTTGCGCGCCTCGACGTCCGTCGGGTCCTCCTCGTCGAGGTCGCGGAGCGCCTCGAGGTCGGGGTGGCGGGGGAGCGCCGAGTCGTCGAGCACGATCTTCGCGTCGAGGCAGAGGAGACGCTCGACGACGTTGCCCTCGGCGTCGCGCTCCCGGACGATCGCGAGCGGGTTGACCTCCACGAGGTCCGCGTCGTCGGCGAGCATCGTCCGCACCAGGCCGTGGGCGATCGCCGTGAACGCCTTCACGCGGGGGCCCGACAGCCCGAGCCCGAACGCGAGCTTGCGCGCCTGCCAGTCGGCGAGCCCCAGGAGCGGGTGGGCCGACTCGCGGAGGATGAGGGACGGGTCGCGCTTCGCGACCTCCTCGATCTCCACGCCGCCCTCGGCCGACGCCATGATCACGATGCGATGGCTCGCCCGGTCGAGGATCGCCCCGAGGTAGAACTCCTTCACGATGTCCGCGGCAGGCCCCACCAGGACCTTGCGGACCGTGATGCCCTTGATCTGCATCCCCAGGATCGCGGACGCGGCCGCGTCGGCCTCCTCGCGCGTCCGGGCGAGCTTCACGCCCCCGGCCTTGCCGCGGCCGCCGACGAGCACCTGTGCCTTGACGACGACCGCATCGGCCCCGTCCTTCAGGTACATGTCCGCCGCCGCGTCCGCTTCCGACACCGATCGCGCGACGGTGCCGGGCGGGACCGGCAGGCCCTGCGCGCGGAGCAGCTGCTTCGCGTCGGCTTCCTGGATCTTCACGAGGGGCTCCTCCGGGTCGTGCGCGGCCGCGGCCGCGATCATGGTCGGGGACGGCTCGATGATACGGCGCAGGGCGGGCCGCCGCGGACCGGGCGCTGGCCGCCGGGGGCAGGGGAGCCGCCCGCCGCGGACCGAGCGCCGGCCGCCCGGGGGGCCGCGGATCGCCCGCCCCGGACCACGCCCCGGGCGCGGAGGCGCGGTAGGATGGGCCTCCCGACGCGGGGCCGGCTCCCGCGCCGCGAGGCGTGGCGGCCGGAGGCACGACGCGTGGACCACGCCCGCGTCCCAGATGGAGGCGTGATGCTCCTGCGGTACCGCGGCGGCCCGGGGATGCTCGCATGGGCGTTCCACCGGATCGCCGGCGTGGCGCTCTGGGCGTTCATCCTCCTGCACGTCCTGGACATCTGGCTCGCGGCCGCCAACCCGGCGCTCTACGACGAGGTCCTCGCCGTCTACGCGAGCCTGCCCGGCCGGATCGGTGAGGCGCTGCTCGGCGCCGCCCTCCTGTACCACGCGCTCAACGGGCTGCGGATCATCGCGCTCGACTTCTGGCCCCGTCTCACGCGCTACCACCTCCAGCTCTGGTACGCGAGCTGGGTCGTCTTCTTCCTGGTCGGGATCCCCGGCGCCTATCTCATCGTGGCGCCGGCTCTCGGCCTGCCCGGGCTGCGGGGGTAGGGCGGTGGCCGTGCTGACCCGGGCCGGTCGCGCCCGCCCGCGGGGTGCAGGCTTCGAGCTGGCCGTCTGGTACCTCATCCGGCTCACCGGCCTGGCCCTGTTCGTCCTCGCCCTCGCGCACTTCAGCATCACGCACTTCGTCTGGGACCCGGCCGAGCAGACATCCGCCTGGATCTTCGACGAGCGCTGGGGCGGCCTCTTCTGGCGGACGCTGGACTGGCTGATGCTCCAGATGGTCGTCTTCCACGCGTTCCTGGGCATGCGGACCGTCATCGGCGACTACGTGAAGGGCGGCTGGCGGACGGCCGCGCTAATGACCCTGTACCTGCTGGCGTTCGTCGTCTTCGCGCTCGGGACCCTCGCCGTCATGTCCATGCCCGTCGGGCCGGTCCCCTGAGGCGACCGATGCGCATCGACACGGACGCGGTGGTCGTGGGCGCCGGCGGCGCGGCCCTCTGGGCTGCGCTGGAGCTGGCGCGCGAAGGCATCGAGACCGTCGTCCTCACCAAGCTCTACCCGACCCGCTCCCACACCGGCGCCGCGCAGGGCGGCGTCTGCGCCGCCCTCGGGAACCTCGAGGAGGACCACTGGGAGTGGCACATGTTCGACACGGTGAAGGGCGGCGACTACCTCACCGACCAGGACGCGGCAGAGGTGCTCGCACAGGAGGCGATCGAGCGCGTCATCGAGCTCGAGCACATGGGGCTGCCCTTCAACAGGACGCCGGACGGGCGGATCGACCAGCGCCGGTTCGGCGGCCACACGCGGAACTTCGGCGAGGGACCGGTCAAACGATCCTGCTACGCGGCCGACCGGACCGGCCACATGATCCTCCAGACGCTCTACCAGCAGTGCATCCGGGCCGGGGTCCGCTTCTACGACGAGTACCACGTGGTCGACCTCGTGCTCGAGGGCGGCGACGCGGGTGACGGTGCCCGCGCCGCGGGGGTCGTGGCCTACCGGATCGCGGACGGCGGGATGCACACGTTCCGCGCCAAGGCCGTCCTCCTCGCCACGGGCGGCTACGGTCGCGCCTGGCGCATCACGAGCAACGCCTGGACGCTCGCCGGGGACGGGATGGCCATGGCGTACCGGCGCGGGATCCCCCTGGAGGACATGGAGTTCTACCAGTTCCACCCGACCGGGATCTACGGGATCGGGATCCTCCTGTCGGAGGCGGCCCGCGGAGAGGGCGGGTACCTCACGAACCGCGACGGCGAGCGGTTCATGGAGCGCTACGCGCCGCGGCTCATGGAGCTCGCGCCGCGCGACATGGTGAGCCGCGCGATCTACCTCGAGGTCCGCGACGGACGGGGCATCGGCGGCAGGGACTACGTGCACCTGGACGTCAGCCACCTCGGGCGCAAGGTCATCGAGGAGAAGCTGCCGGACATCACCGACTTCGCGCGCGTCTACCTGGGGGTCGAGCCCCTGAAGGAGCCGGTCCCGATCCAGCCGACCGCCCACTACGCGATGGGCGGCATCCCCACCGACCTCGCGGCCCGGGTGATCCGCGACCCGGAGGGGACGGTCGTGCCGGGGCTGTTCGCGGCCGGCGAGGTCGCCTGCGTCAGCGTCCACGGCGCCAATCGGCTGGGCACCAACTCGCTGGTCGACCTCCTCGTCTTCGGCCGACGCGCCGGGATCGCGATGGCCGAGTACGTGCGGGGGGCGGCGATGCCGGAGATCGCCGCCGACGCGGACGAGCCGGCCCGCGCGGAGCTCGATGGCCTGCGGTCGCGCCGGGGCGCGACCCGTCCCGAGGCGATCCGCCGGGAGCTCGGCCTGCTGATGGACGCGAACGTGGGCGTCTTCCGCGACGAGTCCCTGCTGACCGAGGCGGTCCGCCGGATCGCCGACCTGCGCGACCGATACGCGGACGTCGCGGTGCAGGACACGGGCACGACCTTCAACACGGACCTCCTCGAGGCACGGGAGCTGGGCTATCTGCTCGACTGCGCGGAGGCGACTGCCGCCTCGGCGCTGGCCAGGCGGGAGAGCCGCGGCGCGCACTCGCGGGAGGACTACCCCGAGCGCGACGACGCCGGGTTCCTCGCCCACACCCTCGCGTATCGGCGCCCGGGTGAGCAGCCGGAGCTGCGGTACAGGCCGGTGACGATCACCCGCTTCGCGCCGAAGCCGCGGACCTACTGAGCCGGGAGCGCAGCGCATGCACGTCGACCTCCGCATCCTCCGCTACGACCCCGAGCGGGACACGGCCCCGCACTGGGAGACGTACGCGGTGGAGGCGGGCCCGATGGACCGGGTGCTCGACCTGCTCCACGTCGTGAAGGACACGATCGACGGCACGCTCACGTTCCGCCGGTCCTGCGCGCACGGCGTCTGCGGCTCCGACGCGATGCTCGTCAACGGGCGCAACCGGCTGGCCTGCAGGATCCGCGTGGAGCAGCTCGGGCGGCGGATCTCGGTGGCGCCGCTCGGCGGGATGCCCGTCGTGAAGGACCTGGTCGTGGACATGGACGGGTTCTTCGCGAAGTACCGATCGGTGATGCCGTACCTGGTGAACGACGGGCCCGCCCCCGAGCGCGAGCGGCGCCAGAGCCCCGAGGAGCGCGAGCGATACGACGACACCACCCGGTGCATCCTGTGCGCCGCGTGCACGACGGCGTGCCCGTCCTTCTGGGCGCAGCCGTCCTACGTGGGGCCCGCGGCGATCGTGCAGGCGCACAGATTCATCTTCGACTCGCGCGACACCGCGGCCGAGGAGCGCCTGGAGATCCTCGCGGACCAGGACGGCGTCTGGCGGTGCCGGACCACGTTCAACTGCGTCACGGCGTGCCCGCGCGGGATCGACGTGACCGGCGCGATCCTGCAGGTGACCCGCGCCATCGTCGGCCGGCACGGCTGATGCCGCGACCGGACGGCGGGCGAGCGGGAGGTCGCTGATGCCGCGCCGCGTCGTCATCCGGGCGGACGGTGCCGCCCGCGGCAATCCCGGCCCCGCCTCGGCCGGGGCCGTGATCATCGACGCCGACGCGGACCGCGATGCCGCGCGACGGCCCGACGCGCCGCCGCTCGCCACGGTCAGCGACTACCTGGGCCGGACCACGAACAACGTCGCCGAGTACACGGCCGTCGTCCGGGCGCTCGAGGTCGCTGCGCGCCTGGGCGCGCGCGAGGTGGAGCTCATCCTGGACTCGAACCTGGTCGTCGAGCAGCTCGCCGGGCGGTGGCGGGTCAAGGACGCGAAGCTCGCGCCGCTGCACGCGGAGGCCCTCGCGCGCCTCCGTGCGCTCGACGCCTGGTCCGCACGACAGGAGCCGCGGGCCCGCAACCACGCGGCCGACGCGCTCGCCAACGCCGCGATCGACCGCGCCCATGCCGGCGGCCCCGCGTCGGTCGTGCGGATGCCCGGCGATGCCGGGGAGGGGGGTGCCGCGATCCGGGGAGGCGAGGGGGCGGCCGCTCAGCCCGGCCGCGCAGCCAGGGCGGAGGGCCCGGGGCCCGGGGCGGGACTCTGGGGCGCCGCGCCGGCGCTCGAGGAGGGCTTCGACCCGGCCGATCCCGGCCCGGACCCGGGCGAGCTGACGGTGACGATCCTGGGGAGCGGGACGAGCGGGGGCGTCCCGCGGATCGCGTGCGACTGCCCCACGTGCACCTCGGCCGACCCACGCGACCGCCGCACGCGATCGTCGGCGCTCCTCGCCTTCGGGGAGCGCCGCGTCCTCATCGACGCCGGTCCGGACCTGCGCGCCCAGGCGATCCGCGAGGGCCTCGACCACCTGGACGCCGTCCTGCTCACGCACGAGCACGCGGACGCGATCGGCGGGCTCGACGACCTCCGCCGCTTCAACGAGCTGCGGGGCGGATACCTGGACGTCCGGGCCTACGCGGAGAGCCTCGCGGTCGTGGTCGGCCGCTTCGGCTACGCGTTCACCCCGGGCCAGTCGCGGTTCGCCGGCATCCCGATGCTGCGACCGGTCGAGCTGGGAGGCCCGTTCCTCATCGGGGGGCGCCGCTTCGTGCCCGTGCCCGTCGTGCACGGCGACCGCGTCATCGCCGGCTACAGGACCGGCGGCTTCGCCTACTGCTCCGACGTCCAGCGCATCGATCCGGACGGACGGATCCTGCTGCGCGGCCTGGACACCCTCGTCGTCTCGGCGCTGCGCGACATCCCGCACCCCACCCACCAGACGGTGGACGAGGCGCTCGCCCTGATCGCCGACCTTCGTCCGCGCCGTGCCTTCCTGACCCATCTCGACCACGACCTGACGCACACGAGCATCGAGCGGCGCCTCCCGGCGGGGGTGTCGGTGGCCTGGGACGGCCTGCGCATCACGGGGGCCGGCTGACCGCGCCTGATCGCCTCCCATCGGCCGTGGCGCTGCCGCCGGCCGCTCGAGCCCCGGGGGGCGCCCCCGGCATGGATCGGGCGTAGACTCGTGGCGCCAGCGAGGCGACCGGACGGTCGCGCGTCCCGGCGGGTCCGCCCGCGGGGGCGTGAGGAAAGTCCGAGCTCCACAGCGCGGGGTAGCGGGTAACGCCCGTCCGCCGCGAGGCGAGGACCAGCGCCACAGAGACGAGTCCGCCGACCGGCCACGGTCGGGCGGCGGGGTGAAACGCGGCAAGCTCTACCTGGAGCAAGGCCAAGTAGGAGGGCGATGTCCCGGTCCGCCGGGACGACGGGTGCGCTGCCCGGCCCTCGGGTCGGCCGCAAGAGCCGGCGGGCGACCGCCGGCCTCAGATGGATGACCGTCGCCGCGGGAGACCGCGGTACAGAACTCGGCTTACAGGTCGCCTCGCTGGCGCGACCATCCGGGATGTCGGACCCGAGCGACCGGCGACTGCGTCAGTCCTCGTCCGGCCGGAAGATCCCCTCCGCGGTGCAGCCGTTGCACACCTCCATCGCCGTCGCCATGTCGCCGATGGGATGGGCGACACGGAGGCGGGGGTGCAGGCACTGCACGTCGTACTCGGTGGCTCCGGGGAGCACGCAGACCACGCGCCGGTACTGGCACCGCCGGATCCTCGGCTTCGCGAGGGTCGACGCGGCCGGCGCGGGTGTCGCGAGGGCACTGATCCCGGTCATGTGCGCACGAGACTCCGCATGGGCGCCGAACGGTAGCACCCGGTCGTCACGTCCCACAAGGGGCCGGACGTACTAGACTCGCGGACGTTCGCAGGTCGCATGACCCGGAGGTGAGGTGACCGAGGCACACGGGGCCGCCGCGGGACCGGCCGCGAGCCCTGGCGGGCTTGCTCCGCGCGACGCCTGGTCGCCCGGCGCGGCGCCGGGCATCTACTGCCCGTTCCTCGCGTCGATCGACCTCGACGACCGCGTCCGCCCGGCCCGGCTCGTCCCCGACACCGCGAACCGGTGCCTGTCCACGGGCGAGCCCGTGGCGGCGTCCGGCCGGGACCAGCGGCTCTTCTGCCTGACGGCCGACCATCCCGAGTGCGCCCGGTTCGTGCGGGCCACCCAGGCGAGCAGGGACCGCGAGCCCGAGGCCGGCCAGGTCGCGCGCCGGCGCCTGTCGGGGCCGATCCTGGCCGCAGTCGGCGTCCTTGTCCTCGCCGCAGCCCTGGCCGGGATCTCGCTGGCCGCCAACGGAGACCTCTCCATCTCCACGACGCCGGGGTCGCCGAGCCCGGCCGCTCCGGCCGCGAGCGGGTCGGCGGCGGTCCCGGGCGCGGCCGCCGCCTCGCCCGCGCTCTCCGCCGCGCCGGGCGCCGTCGTGCTGCCACCGGCCGGGGTCTCCGCCACCGTCGCACCCACCCGACCTGCGTCCGCCGCGCCGAGCGCGACGGCGGCCGTGGCGGCGGCGACATCGGCGCCGGCCACCCCGACACCGACCCCGAAGCCCCGGAAGTACCCGGGCCTGACGGCGTGCCCCGGCACGCCGGACTGCTACATCTACGTGGTGAAGGCGGGGGACGCCCTCGGGGCGATCGCCGACCGGTACGGTCTCGGGCTCGACGAGGTCCTCGCCCGGAACCCGTCGATCCGCGACCCCGGACTGATCGTCCGCGGCCAGCGGATCAAGCTGCCCACGCCCAGGAACTGACGGCGACGGGCGTCGCCCCTCGCCGCCGACGTACCATCGACCCGGCGCAGCGATGGCCGCCCCGTGCGCGGGGCGCGGGCGGCGACGGGCGACCCGCAGGTGGAGGACCGCGTGGAGACCACGCCCCAGGCGCCGCGCCCGGACGCGGTGGCCGTCGGCCGGCTGTGGGGGCGCCTGCGCGACGCCGTCTCGGTGGCGGTCGTGGACGCGGAGCGGGCGACGCGCCTCCTGGCGGTCGCGCTGCTCGCCGACGGCCACGCGCTCGTGGAGGACGTCCCCGGCGTCGGCAAGACGGTCCTCGCGAAGGCCTTCAGTCGTGCGCTCGGACTCGGATTCTCCCGCGTCCAGGGGACCCCGGATCTCCTGCCCGGCGACGTCACCGGCAGCAGCGTGCTTCACGCGGGTGAGTTCCGGTTCGTGCCCGGGCCGATCTTCACGAACGTCCTGCTGGTGGACGAGATCAACCGGGCGACCCCGCGCACGCAGTCCGGCCTCCTCGAGGCGATGCAGGAGCGTCAGGTCTCGGTGGACGGCGCGACGCGGCCGCTGCCGGACCCGTTCCTCGTCCTCGCGACCGAGAACCCGATCGAGCTGGAGGGGACCTTCGCGCTGCCGGAGGCGCAGGTCGATCGTTTCCTCGTGCGCGTCGCGCTCGGATACCCCACCGAGGACGGAGAGCGTGCGATCGCGCGGCGGTACCGGGCGAGCCACGAGCCCCTCGACGCGGTCCCGGTCGTGGCCGCTGCGGACGACGTGCTCGCGGCGCGGGAGGTGGCCCGGACCGTGCTCGTCGCGGACGACGTGGAGGCGTACATCGTGGCGCTCTGCCGATCGACCCGCGATCATCCCGACCTGCGCCTCGGCGCGAGCCCCCGCGCGACGGTCGCCCTCTACCGTGCGAGCCAGGCATGGGCGGCCCTCGACGGCCGAGCCTTCGTCCTGCCCGACGACGTCGTGGCGGTGGCCTCCGCGGTCCTCGCGCACCGGCTGCTCCTCGACCTCGACCGCGAGCTCGCGGGCGCGACGGGGCCGCGCGTCCTCGACGAGGTCCTCGCCACGGTCAGGCTCCCGGTCCCGCCAC
>JAKOQS010000308.1 GCA_029778235.1 Chloroflexota bacterium
AACGACAAGCTCCAGATGCTGGCCGTGACCGTGAAGGTCGCCGACGACATGTTCGGCGACGTCATCGCCTACGGCGCCCCGGGCGAGGAGGCGGCGCTCGAAGCGCTCGTCATGAAGATGGTCGAGGGCGCATCCTACCCGCCGAGCTGATCGACCCGGGCGGGCCCGCCGCCGGCCTGCCGACCCGGATCGAACAGTCCGGGGGCCCGGAGGTCAGGCGGCCGGCTTCCGGCCGGTGAGGATCCCGAACCCGAAGGAGACCCAGACCGCCGCGCCCGGCCGGGGCCCGGCCTGATCCTTCTCGGTCGCCGCCGTGGCCTGGGACCGGAAGACGGCCCGCATCTCCGGCTGCGTCGCGTAGAGGCGGATCACCCGCGCCCACGCCCGCAGGACCCACGGCAGCCCGATCCACCGGAGGCGGCCTCGCACCTCACGGCCGGGCTCCATCCGAAAGGCGCGGACCGTCCGTTCCTCCAGCCCGGAGGCGGCCCATAGCGCCCGCCACGCGTCCAGGGTGATCATGGCCGTCCCCATCGAGCGCGCGAGCTCGGCGACGCGCGGCGTGGGCGTCTCCGTGAGCAGGAACGCCTCGTTGATGCCGACCCATCCGCCGGGGCGCGTCACGCGGACCATCTCGGCGATCGCCCGCTCCTTGTCCGCGACGAACGCGAGCACCGATTCGCAGAGCACCGCGTCGAAGCGACCGTCGACGAACGGCAGCTCGAGGACGTCACCGCGGATGAGGTCGATCCGGTCCCGGACGCCGGCCTCGCGCGCCCGCCGGTCGGACCAGCCGAGCATCCGGTCGGAGACGTCCAGGCCCACCACCCGGGCGTTCGTCGTGCTCGCGATCCGGACCGCCTCGACGCCGATCCCGCAGCCCACGTCGAGGACCTCGTCCGCCTCGTCGACGTGACACGCCTCGAGGAGCATCCGCGACGCGGGGACCCCGCCGATGTGCTTGGTGATGCCGACGGCGGCCTGCATGTCGAGGAAGTCGCTGGTCATCGCGGACCCTCCCGTGCTCCCGCCGAGCCTGCGTCACACGCGTCCGGGTCGCCAGAGGCACAGGTCACCGCGCCCGTCAGAGGCTTCGCCGCTACGGG
>JAKOQS010000046.1 GCA_029778235.1 Chloroflexota bacterium
GACGCCGGGCTCGACGAGGACGGCTCGACCGGCGCCCTGGACGTCGCGGTCACCGTCGGGTTCCCCGGCGTGCCCCAGCCAGGCTGGACGGTGGAGCTCCGACTCAGGGGCCGGGCCGGTGCCCTGACCGCGGAGGTGCCCGCGGCCCTGCGTCCCGTTCCGCCGCACCTGGACCGGCGTTCCCACGGCCTCGCGTCCCGCGCCATCGCCAGCGCGTCGCTCACCGCCGACGAGGCGGCCGAGTGGGCGACGACCCGGCCGCAGTACGACCCGCCGGTCGACGGGGTGGGCGTGATCCGCGCCTCGCTCCCCGGGATCCGTCCCTGGTCGGCGGAGGAGCCGGCGCTCTACCCGCTCACCGTGACGCTCCGCTCGCCCGGCGGCGACGCGGTCGAGGAGGTGGAGGTCCGCGTCGGCTTCCGCCGCGTCGAGGTCCGCGGACGCGACCTGCTGGTCAACGGGCGGCGGGTCCTCATCCGCGGCGTCAACCGTCACGACTTCGACCAGCACACCGGGCGGACCGTCACCGTCGCGTCGATGCGCGCCGACATCGTCGCGATGAAGCAGGCGGGCTTCGACTCCGTGCGGACGTCCCACTATCCCAACGACCCGGCGTTCCTGGACATCTGCGACGAGCTGGGCATGTACGTGGTCGCCGAGGCCGACATCGAGTCGCACGCGTTCACCGAGACGCTGTGCGCGGACCCGCGCTACCTGGCGGCATGGGTGGACCGGGTGTCACGGATGGCGCTCCGCGACAAGAACCACGCGTCGGTCATCGCGTGGTCCCTCGGCAACGAGTCCGGGTACGGCGCGAACCACGACGCGGCCGCCGGGTGGCTCCGCCGATACGACCCGAGCCGGCCCCTGCACTACGAAGGCGCCATCGCCTGGGACTGGGGGAGCGACCAGACGGCGAGCGACATCACCTGCCCGATGTACCCGCACGTCGACGCCATCGTGGACCACGCCCGCTCGGGACGGCAGCGGCACCCGCTGATCATGTGCGAGTACTCGCACGCCATGGGCAACAGCAACGGGACGCTCGGCGAGTACTGGGACGCCATCGAGTCGACGCCGGGCCTGCAGGGCGGCTTCATCTGGGAGTGGTGGGACCACGGGCTGGTCCAGCGGCTCCCCGACGGCACGACCCGCTGGGCGTACGGCGGCGACTTCGGCGACGTCCCAAACGACGCGAACTTCTGCTGCGACGGCCTCGTCTGGCCGGACCGCACCCCCAAGCCCGGCCTCGTCGAGCACAAGTGGATCGCGTCCCCGGCACGAGCCGCCGCGGACCCGACCGATCCGGGCCTGACCGCCGGACGCCTGGTCGTGGCCAACCGTCGCCACTTCCGCGACCTCGGGTGGCTCCGTGCCACGTGGGAGCTGACGGTCGACGGCGAGGCCCGGGGTGGGGGAGACCTCCCGCTGCCCGCGGTGGCGCCCGGCACGACGGCCGCGGTCGCGATCCCGGGCTGGGCGCCGCCGGCTGCGGGATCGGGACGCGAGGCGTTCCTCACCGTCCGCTTCCTCACCGCCCTCGACGAGCCGTGGGCGCCGGCGGGCTTCGAGGTGGGCTGGACGCAGCTCCCCGTCGCCGTCGGCGCGCCGTCCGTCCCGGTCGCGGCACCGCGGGCGGCGGGCGCCGCACCGAACGACGCGGCCGCCGCGGCCGACGCGGCCGCGGCGTACGTCGTGGACGCGGACGGCCGACTGACCGGCCCGCTCCTCGCGTCGCCGCCCGCCCTGACGCTCTGGCGCGCCCCGACCGACAACGACCGGTTCGGCGGGATCTCGCAGGCGTGGGAGGCGGCCGGCCTCGCCGCACTCGAGCGCCGGCTCGTCGGCGTCGAGGCCGCCGACGGCGCGACCGTGGTCCACGTCATGTGGGCGACACGGTCCGGGATCGAGGTCCGGCATGTCGCCACGTATCGTCCGCTCCCGGGCGGCGGCGTGCACGTCACCGAGGCCCTGGAGATCCCGTCGGCCCTCGAGGACCTCCCCCGCGTCGGGACGGTCCTGTCGCTCGCGCCCGGCCTCGAATCGCTCGAGTGGTACGGCTCCGGCCCGCACGAGACGTACCCGGACCGCAAGCGTGCCGGCGTCGTCGGCCGCTGGCGGTCGACGGTGACGGGGCAGCACGTGCCGTACGTCCGGCCCCAGGAGAGCGGCGGCCACGCGGACGTCCGGTGGCTGGAGCTGCATGACTCTGCGGATCACGGCCGTGGCGTCCGCATCGCCTTCGACCGGCCGCTCCAGGCGTCGGTGCTGCACGTCTCCGCCGCGGACCTGGCGGCCGCGACGCACGAGGGGGAGCTTCGTGCCCGGCCGGAGGCGATCGTCACGTTCGACGCGGCCCACCGCGGCCTGGGCACCGCGAGCTGCGGCCCCGACACGCTCCCGTCCTACCTCGTGGGCCCTGGGTCGTACGCGTGGTCGTGGTCGCTCGTCCCGCTCGTGGGCGATCCAGCCCGATGACGGCCGGCTCGAGCGGCGCGTCCCCCCGCCCGACGGGTGCCGCGGCCCCGGCCGACGCCGCGGGCCCCTCCCTCTGGTTCCCGCACCAGCACGGTGCCTGGGCGATGCTCGCGGTGCCGCTCCTCCTGGGCGTCGCGGCGAGCCGGCTCGACTGGTGGCAGGTCGTGCTCGCCGCGGCCGCGGTCGCCGGCTACCTCGCGTCGGCCACCTGGCAGGCGTGGCTCCGATCCCGCCGCAAGCCGTCCTTCCTGCTCTCGCTCCGTGTCTACACGGCGGTCTTCGCGGTGCTCGCGGCGCTCCTGGTCGCGGCGCACCCGCCGATCGCGCTCGCCGCCGTCGTCGTCGTCCCCGCGGCCGGCTTCGCGCTCGTCGGGGCGCGTCCGGGTGCACGGCGGGAGATCGGGGACACGCTCGCCCAAGTCCTCGAGGCACTGGTCCTGACGCCGGTCGCGGCGTACGTCTCCGGTGCGTTCGACGGCGGGACCGTCATCACGTACACGGCGATCTCGGCTGCCTACCTCGTCGCCACCGTGCTCGTGGTCCGCTCCGTGATCCGCGAGCGCGGCAACGTCGCCTTCGCCGTCGGGTCGGTCGCCTACCACGCGGTGCTCGTGGCGGTCGCCGCGGTCGCGCTGCCGCCCGCCTACGCGGTCGTGGCGGCCGGCCTCACGGTCCGTGCGATCGCGCTGCCGCTCGTGCAGCGGCGGCTCGCCGGCGGCCCCCGGCCCCTGAAGCCGGTCCACGTCGGGGCGGTCGAGGCCGTGGCGGCGCTCGCCGTGGTGGTCGTCGCGTTCGTCGTGCCCGCCTGAAGCCGTCTCCCGGCTGTGGCGCCGCGGTGCGTGGCGGCCGCGCCCGGCTGTCGCGCCGCGGCGCGTGACGGCCGCGCCGGTGCCCGTCGGCCGTCCCCGTGACCCGGCCCTGCACCGGCCCCGGTGCGCGCCGCCGTTCGCGGCCGGGGCCTCAGTTGGGCAGGTTGCCGCCGCCCTGGCTGCGGAGGAAGCGCTCGATCTCGCCGATGAGGTCGCCGGTGGTGGGACCGGCGGTCTCGTCCGCCGCGACCTCCAGGCGCTCCACGTAGGTGCGCGTCGCATCGTCCACCGCGACGGCCGCATCGAGCCGGCTGCGGACCGTCCGCGCCTCCTCCTCGAGGTCGTCCATCGCCAGCTCGCCGCCCAGCCGCCGCCCGACGGCGCGGATCAGGGCGATCGACGCCTCCGGGTACGGGCCGGAGACGTAGTGGGGCACCTGCGCGAAGATCCCCAGCGCCGGGATCCCTGCCCCGGACACCGCCTTGTCGATGACCGAGATGGCCGCCGCGGGGACCCGCAGGACACCGGGCGGGCCGGGCGCCGCCTCACCGCGCAGGAGCCCGGCGCGCGACTCGGTGCCCAGGAGGGGGACCGGCCGCGTGTGCGGGACGCCGGCCGGGATGGCGCCGAGGCTGATCCACTCCGCGACGCCGAGGTCGCGTGCGAGCGCGACGAGGTCGGCGCACAGCGCGTGCCAGCGGAAGTCCGGCTCCGGTCCGCTCAGGACGAGCACGTCCCGCGACCCGACCCGCCCGCGGCGGAGCCGCAGCTCCGGCCACGAGAGGTCGCCGGGCCGGCCGTCCACGATCTCCAGCGTCGGGCGCCGCGCCCGGTAGTCGTAGAGGGCGTCGGCGTCGAATGTCGCGACGAGCCCGCCGTCGCCGGCGAGGTGATCGGCCGCCGCCGTGGCGGCGGACCCGGCGTCCACCCACCCGTCGAAAGCGGCGATGAGGGTCGGCTCGACGAGCGCCGGCTCCGGTGATCCGTCGCCGCGCTCCAGGCGGTACAGCGTCATGCCTGCAGCATACGGGAGGCGGGCGGTCGGCAGCCGGATCGCACTCGTTCGCGCCCCCGCCACGCATGCGCACCCGGCCGGCCGGCCGATGGTCCCGCTCACCGACGCCATCCGGCCCTTCGTCCGGAGGCGCCGCGTCGGGCACGGTGGTCCACGCTGGGGCGACCTCGTCGCCTGGCCGTGCGGCCGTGCGGCCTGCCTGGCCCGCAGCGGGCGACGGGCGGCGTCCGGCAGCGAAGGAGGAGTGGATGCGGGTCCTGGTGAGCGCCGCGTCGCGGCACGGGTCCACGGCGGAGATGGCGGCGGAGATCGCGTCCGTCCTCGCCGAGGCCGGGATCGACCCGGTCGTCGCGCCGCCGGATGACGTCCACTCGCTCGACGGGTTCGATGCCGCCGTGATCGGGAGCGCCATCTACGTGGGTCACTGGCTCGCGCCCGCCCGCGACCTCGTCGAGCGGCTGTTGCCGGAGCTCGCGGAGCGCCCGGTCTGGTTCTTCTCCAGCGGCCCGGTCGGCGATCCGCCCGCGCCGATCGAGGAGCCGGAGGACGTCGCCGAGCTCGCCGCGCAGGCGCGGGCACGGGGCCACCAGGTCTTCGCCGGCCGGATCGACCGGCAGCAGCTCGGCCTCGGCGAGAAGGTGATCATGGCCGCGCTGCGGGTGCCCGAAGGGGATTACCGGCCGTGGACGGACGTGCGCACGTGGTCAGAGGGGATCGCCCGCGCGCTGACGGAGGAGAAGGGCGCCGTGCCCGGCGCCGAGGCGGGCAATGGCCCGCAGGGAGAGACGGCATGACCTCGATCGCGGACGCCGCAACGGAGTTCCTCTCGCACGATCGCATCGCCGTCGCGGGTGTCTCCCGCAAGGCCGCCGGTCACGGGGGGAACGTCGTGTACGTGCGACTCCGGGACCGTGGCTACACGGTCTTCGCGGTCAACCCCAACGCCGAGACTGTCGAAGGGGACCGGTGCTACCCGGACCTCGCGTCGATCCCGGGCGGCGTGGACGGGGTCGTCATCGCCACGCGTCCCGAGGCGGCCGCCGGCCTCGTGGAGGAGTGCGCGCGACTCGGGATCGACAGGGTCTGGATGCACCGATCGTTCGGCGGCGGCAGCGTCTCCGACGACGCGGTGGCCCTCGCGAGGAAGAGCGGGATCACGGTCATCCCGGGCGGATGCCCGCTCATGTTCGGGAAGGCCTCGGACGGAGGCCACCGGTTCATGTGCTGGTTCGGCAAGCTCATGGGGAGCGTGCCCCGCTCCGTCTGATCGGCGACCCTTCCGCGGCGCCCGTCGGCGCGGTCGACGCTCGCGCCGGCCCGGCGGCCGCCCGCCGCCGTGGACCCGGCGTCGCCGGTCGCTCCGTCGGCCGCGAGGGCTCAGGTCGTCTTGGGCTTCTCCTCGCCGGCCGCACGCCATGCCCGGATGAACCACGCCCCGCCCCTGCCGAGGACGTAGCCGATGCTCACCGGGGCGAGGAACCAGATCGTCGCGATCGTCCCGGTGACCGGATCGACCGGGAGGAGCGTCCCACCCAGGTAGGTCAGGACGAAGATCAGCACCATCCCGATGATCACGCCGACGAACACCCAGACGTAGCCCCACAGGCCGCGAGTGAGCGCGGCCGCGACGACGCCCGCCGCGATCAGGATGGGCGGCGAGACGAGGACGCCGTTCATCGCGCATTGCGCGTTGAAGCCTTCCGTGGCACAGCCGAGGAGCGCGCCGCCGAAGAGCGCGAGCGGGCATGCGACGGCCGCGACGAGGATCGCGACCAGGTCGCGGACGATCTCCGCTCGTTCGTGCGTCATCGGGTGACCTCCTGCCGCGGATGATGCATGAGTGCGGCGGTGCGTGGAAGCCCGTTCCGCATCGTCGCCTCGCAGTGTCGTACCCTGACGACGCCGTCCCCGCGGCCAGCGTCCAGCCTCGGAGCCGTCGATGACCGATCCGTTCGCCCCCGTGACGACCCCCCCATCCACCGTCGCGTCGCCGGCCCCGGCCTCGCCGACGGGCCCGGATGGACGCATGCCGGCGCTCTACCTGGGCCACGGCGCACCGCCGCTCCTGGAGGAGCCGCAGTGGATGGCGGAGCTCGCGAGGTGGTCCGCCGGGCTGCCGCGCCCGTCGTCCATCCTCATCGTGAGCGCCCACTGGGAGTCGGCGCCGATGACGCTCGGCGCCACCACCCGTGTCCCGCTCGTGTACGACTTCTACGGCTTCCCGCGCCACTACTACGCGCTGCGCTACGACAGCCCCGGGGCGCCCGGGCTCGCCGAGCGCGTGCGCCGGCTGATGCCCGCGACGGAGCCGGTCGCGGAGGACCCCGGGCGCGGCCTGGACCACGGCGCGTGGGTCCCGCTCATGGCGATGTATCCCGACGCGGCGATCCCCGTCCTCCAGGTCTCGATGCCGGACCTGGACCCGGCCCACCTGTTCGACGTCGGGCGCCGCCTGACACCTCTCCGGGATGAGGGCGTGCTGATCGTGGGCAGCGGCTTCATGACCCACGGCCTCCCGTTCATCCACGCGTACATGGGCCACCTGGGCGTGGCCCCGGCATGGTCGGTCGAGTTCGACGGGTGGGCCGCGGAGGCGCTCGGGCGCGGCGACCTGGACGCCCTGTTCGCCTTCCGGGAGAAGGCGCCGGGGATGCCCTACGCGCACCCGACGGTCGAGCACTTCGCACCTCTCTTCGTGGCGCTCGGGGCGGCGACGGAGCCGGACGCCCCGCCCGAGACGCGGATCGACGGCTTCTGGTGGGGGCTGTCGAAGCGGGCGATCGAGCTCGGCTGAGCGCACGGAACCGCGGCCGCCGTTCCCGCGTCCGGAGCCCGGCGGCGGTCGCCGCCCACACGGATCGAGGCAGACGTGAACCGCATGCTGACGCTCATCCCCATCCTCGCGGTCGCGCTCGCCGGCTGCACCACGTCCGGTGGCGCGGGGACGCCGGCGGGGACGCCGCCACCGGCGACGGACCAGCCGACCGCGGTGCCCACCGAGGCCGCGCCCGTTCGCCTGGACGCATCCGCGAACGGGACCACCGTGACCGTCGCGCCGGGGACCCCCATCGTCATCACGCTGGCCGCGAACCCCACGACCGGCTACAGCTGGACCGTCACGAGCCTTCCCGACCCCGCCGCCGTCGCGCTCGACTCGCCGCCCGAGGGGGTCTACGTGGCGACGCCGGTCGCGTCCGCGGTCGTGGGCTCCGGCGGCGCCCAGACCTGGGACCTCCATGCGACGCAGGCCGGCACCACGTCCATCCAGCTCGCGTACGCCCGCCCCTGGGAGTCCGGCACGCCGCCCGTCGAGACGTTCTCCGTCACCTTCGTCGTGGCCTGATCACTCGGCCGGCCGGGCGAGACCCTCGATCACTTCGACGCCGGCGATCGTCAGCAGGATCGCCGGCGGGGCGAGGACCTTCCACGAGCGGCTGCCGCCCCCGAGGACGATCCGTTCGCGCTCCATGACGGCAGCGTCCACGAGGATCGGCAGCCCGGCCGGCAGCCCGAACACGGTGACCCCGCCGATCTCGTGGCCCGTGAGATCGCGCGTCTCCTCCGCCGAGGCGAACGAGGCCTTGCGCGTCCCCAGTCTCCCGCGCACGGCGCGGTTCACGTCAAGACGGTGCGTGGCGAGGACGACGCACGCCGCGTAGACCGGCGGGGTGCTCTTGCCCGCGACGAGGATCGTGTTGGCCGAATCGGCGAGCGCGAACCCGTAGGCCGCGCAGAAGGCCGCCGTGTCCGCGAGCGCGGGGTCGCAGGCGAACAGCTCGTGCTCCCCGCGACCGGCCAGCGCCGCCTCGAGCGTCTCGCGTGCCGCGTCAGGCATCGGCTACCTCGCCCGCGTCCGGTCCGTGCGCCGCCGCGCTTCCGGCGCGCGCAGCGCCGCCATCCCCGGCCCCGAGGGCGCGCCGGACGGCAGGGGCGACCTCCGTCCCCAGGAGCTCGATCGAGCGCATCACCTTCGCGTGCGGCATCCCGCCCCCGATCACCTGGAGCAGGAACCGGTCGTGGCCGAAGATCGAATGCTGGAAGAGGATCTTGTCCACGATCTCCTGCGGGCTCCCGACGAAGTCGGCGCCGCGGAGCGTGCGCGACGCGTCGAACGCGGCCCGGTCCATCGGCGAGAAGCCGCGCTCGCGGGCGATCCGGTTCATCATCGCGGCGAGGGGCGGGAACGCGTCGTCCGCGGCCTGCTGCGACGTGTCGCCGACGAGGCCGTGCGAGTTGATGCTCACCGGGGGCGGCGAGGCGAAGCCGGCGGCCCGCGCCGCTTCCCCGTGGAGCTCGACGAGCGGGGCGAACCGCTCCGGCAGCCCCCCGATGATCGCCACGGCCATCGGCAGGCCGAGGGATCCCGCGCGAACGGCCGAGGCCGGAGTTCCCCCCACCGCCACCCAGACCGGGAGCGGATCCTGTACCGGTCGGGGGTAGACGCCGCGATCGTCGATCGCGGCGCGGTGGCGCCCCTGCCAGGTGATCCGGTCGGACGCGCGCAGGCGGAGGAGCAGATCGAGCTTCTCGTCGAACAGCGCGTCGTACTCGCGCAGGTCATACCCGAACAGCGGGAACGACTCGATGAAGGACCCGCGCCCGGCCATGATCTCGGCCCGTCCGCCGGAGATGAGGTCCAGCGTCGCGAACTGCTGGAAGACCCGGACCGGGTCGTCCGAGCTGATCACGCTGACCGCGCTGGTCAGGCGGATCCGGGTCGTTCGCGTCGCGGCTGCGGCGAGCACGACCGCCGGGGCCGAGACGACGAAGTCCGGCCGATGGTGCTCGCCGACCCCGAAGACGTCGAGGCCGACCTGGTCGGCCAGCACGATCTCCTCGAGGAGCTCGGATACCCGCGTTGGATGGTCCGCCCGACCCGTGAGCGGGTCCGGCACGAGGTCGCCGAAGGTGTAGACGCCGATCTGCATCGGCGCAGTATGCCCGCGGGAGCGACCCGACGGCGTCGCGGTGGGTCCGGACCCGCCGCGGTCCCGGGGCGGCCCGGATCGTGGCGGACGCGGACGGCCTGTCGGACCGGGCTGCCGCCGGGACTACGCCTCGGCGGGCTCGGCGACGGGCTCGGCGCGCACGACCGACGCGAATCCCGCCGCCCGATGCGACGAGTCGCAGAACGGCTTCTGCTGCGACATCCCGCATCGACAGAGGAAGAGCGGCTGCCCCTCCGTGACGGGGATCTTGTTCCCCTCGCCGTCGAGCAGGACGACCGGCCCCTCGACCTTCAGGTTCCCGTTGTCGCGGACCCGGATGGTGACCTCGCTCATGGATCCCTCCTGGTGGTTCGTGCCGGGGCGCGGGCACATCGTCTCAGGTGACGTTCGCGCTGGCCGGGCCTCCGGATGCACACCAGTCACCCGTGGTGCCGGTCGCGAGGGAGCGCGGCGCGCGGCGGCACGCCCGAGCGGTCGCACGGGCGGTAATTCATCGGGTGTAGAATTCATCGACCGGTGCCCGGCGCCACCCCGACGACCGGGCGGGACCACACGGAAGGCGGCGCACGATGCCCATGGACGCCCCTCCCGCCGGGACGGCGGCCCCGGCGATCCGGGCGGTCGGCCTGCAGAAGTCGTTCGGTCCCCTCCGCGCGGTCGACGACGTGACGTTCGACCTCGCCCCGGGCCGGATCTACGGCCTGCTGGGGCCCAACGGCTCCGGGAAGACGACGCTGATCCGGCTCCTCACCGGCCTCGCCCGCGCGACGGCGGGCACGGCCGAGGTCCTGGGGGCGCGCATGCCGTCGCGCGACATGCTCGCCCGGATCGGCTACATGACGCAGAGCGACGGGGTCTACCCGACCCTGTCGGTCGGCGAGAACGCGCGGTTCTTCGCCTCGATGTACGGGGTCTCCGGCGACGCCGCGGTCGAGGAGGCCCTGCGGATCGTGGACCTGGCCGACAGGCGCTCGACGGTCACCGGCACGCTCTCGGGCGGCCAGAGGCGCCGGCTCTCGCTGGCCTGCGCGATCATCCACCGGCCGCCGGTGATCTTCCTCGACGAGCCGACGGTCGGGGTGGACCCGCTCCTGCGCGTCCAGTTCTGGGGGTACTTCCGCTCGCTCGCCCAGGCCGGCGCCACCATCGTCGTCTCGAGCCACGTGATGGACGAGGCGGACCGCTGCGACGAGCTGCTGTTCGTCCGGGCAGGCAGGATCATCGCGCGGGGCAGTGGCCGGGAGCTCAGGGATCGCGCCGGGACGGCCGCCCTCGAGGACGCGTTCGTGCGGTTCGCCGGCGACACGGTCGACTCCGGCGACGCGAGCGACGCGGGAGGTCCCCGATGAGCCGCCGTCGGACCGTCGCGCTCTTCCGTCGCGTCGCCCAGGAGATCCGGCGCGACCGCCCGTCGCTGGCGCTGCTCTTCATCGCCCCGATCGTGCTCACCGGCCTCCTGACCTTCATCCTGCGCGAGGGCGAGACGCCGCCGGTCCACGCGGTCGTCGTGAACCAGGCCGGGATGCCCGGCACCGTGTACGCGTCCGCGCTGACCTCCGCGCTGGAGGCCGAGGGGGCGACCGTGGCGACGGCCGCCGATCAGGCCGCAGCGGAGCAGCTCATCGCGGACGGCGACGCCACGGTCGCGATCGTCCTCCCGGCGGGCCTGGGCGGCGGTGGCCAGGTCGCGATCACCGTCGTCACGAGCGGGCTGGACCCGGCCGGGGAGGGCAGCCAGGTCGCGACCGTCTCCCGGGCGCTCGTCGGCGCGGCCGCGTCGCTCACGGGGGTGACCCCGCCCACGGTGGTGCACGAGACGGTCTACGGGACCCCGTCCACGGACCCGATGGCGAACTTCGCGCCGCCGATCATCGCGTTCTTCGCCTACTTCTTCGTCTACATCCTCACCGGCGTGAGCTTCCTCCGCGAGCGCACCGGCGGGACGCTCGAGCGCCTGATGGGCACGCCCGTCACGCGCGGCGAGATCGTGGCCGGGTACACGCTCGGCTTCGGCCTCTTCGCGGCGATCCAGGTCGCGATCCTCATGACGTGGGTCCTGGGCTCGATCGAGATCCCCGCGATCGGGCCGCTCCCGGCGTTCTCCATCGGGCTCGGGATCGCCGTCGGCGGGAACCCGGCACTCGCCTACCTGGTCGTGATTCTGGCGGCGATGGGCTCCGTCAGCCTCGGGATCTTCCTCTCCACGTTCGCCCGCACCGAGCTCCAGGTCATCCAGTTCATCCCCATCGTGATCGTCCCCCAGTTCCTGCTGTCCGGCGTGCTCTTCCCCGTGAGCACGCTTCCGGCGATCCTCCAGCCGTTCTCGTACGTCATGCCGCTGGCCTATGCCGTCGACGGCCTGCGGCAGGTCTTCGTCCGTGGGGCCGACCTCTCCGTCACGGCCCTGCAGGTCGACCTGGTGGTGCTCGCCCTCTTCGCGGCGTTCTTCGCGGTCATCGCGTCGCGGACGATCCGGCGGGAGGTGGCGTGAGCGGAGGCGAGGCGCCAGCAGGGCGCTCGGGCGCGCCGGAGGCACGGCCGGGGACAGACGGCCGCGCCCGGGCCGGGTCGACCGCCCCCGGGCCGGGGATGGCCGGGCGCGGCGGCCGGACCGGCCGCCGGCCGGGCGGGGAGGACACGCGCGGGCGGATCCTTTCCACGGCGCGGTCCCTATTCGGCGAGCGCGGCTTCGAGGGGACGACGATCCGATCCGTGGCGGCCGCCGCCGCCGTCGATCCGGCGCTCGTCCACCACTACTTCGGCTCCAAGCAGCGACTCTTCGTGGCCGCGATGGAGATCCCGGTGGACTTCGACGAGGCGGTCCGGTCGGTGGTGCCCGGCCCTCCCGAGAGGCTGGGGGAGCGGTTCGTCCTCTTCGTCCTCCACCTGTGGGAGGCGCCGGCGATGCGGGCGCTCATGCTGGGCCTCATCCGATCGGCGACCTCCGATCCGGTCGCCGCGTCGATGCTGCGGCGCGTCCTCGAGGAGGGGCCCTTCATGGCGCTCGCGCGCGCCATCGACCTTCCCGATGCGCGGCTCCGCGCGACGCTCGTGGGGACGCACGTGGTGGGTCTCGCCCTCGCCCGCTACGTCGTCGAGGTCGAGCCGATCGCCTCGGCGACGCCGGAAGAGGTCGCACGTCTCGTCGGCCCCACGCTCCAGCGGTATCTCACCGCGGACCTTTCCGGGGCGTGAGTCGCCGCCGGCCGCGCCGCCTCGGTGGTGTCTCCGGGGCGCCACCCGCGGCTGGATGCGGACGGTTGACGCCGCGCTGATCATCGGAGATAGTTGCGACAGCAACTAGCGCCGCACGAGTGCCACCCATGCCTGCCGTCACCGTTCCCGACATCACCGTCCTGCCCCGGATCCCCGAACCTGACCCGCTCGTCGCGCGCCAACGCCCGGTCGTGAGCCTCACGACCGCCCCGTCCGCCTTCGAGGGCGAGGGGTTCCCCGTCCGGCGTGCCTTCTGGGGGGTGGACCTCGCCGACCTCGACCCGTTCGTCCACATGGACCAGATGGGCGAGGTGGAGTACTCGCCCGGCGAGGCGAAGGGGACGCCGTGGCATCCGCACCGCGGCTTCGAGACGGTGACGTACATGATGGACGGCACCTTCGAGCACAGCGACAGCAACGGCGGGGGCGGCGTCATCACGAACGGCGACACGCAGTGGATGACCGCCGGCGCGGGGATCCTGCACATCGAGAAGCCGCCGGAGGCGCTGGTGGCCTCGGGCGGGCTCTTCCACGGCATCCAGCTGTGGGTGAACCTGCCCCGGGCGCTCAAGTGGGCACCGCCGCGCTACCAGGACCTCCGGGCGAGCGAGACGGCACTTCTGTCATCGCCGGACGGCGGTGCGCTGGTCCGCGTCATCGCCGGCGACGTCGCGGGCCGCGCGGGACCTGGGTCCACGTACACGCCGATCACCTACCTGCACGCCACCCTCTCTCCGACGGCGCGACTGGTCCTCCCGTGGCGACCGGACCACAACGCGCTCGTGTACGCGCTCTCGGGGCACGGCTCGGTCGGCCCCGAGCGGCTGCCGATCCGGATGGGCCAGCTCGCCGTGTTCGGGCCGGGGGACGCGATCACGATCGACGCCCATGCGGTCCAGGAGAGCCGGAGCCCGAACCTCGAGATCCTCGTCCTCGGGGGACGGCCCATCCGCGAGCCGGTCGCGTGGATGGGGCCGTTCGTCATGAACACGCGCGAGGAGGTCGTGCAGGCCTTCGAGGACTACCGGGCCGGGAGGCTCGGGACGATCCCGGCCATCCACGCGGACCATGCGGTCCACGGGACGCCGGTCACGGTGGTCGAATCGCGTCGGGACGCCGAGGCCTGACGCGTACGCCCCGGCGGAGCGACGATCGCCGGCTCGAGGGCGCGAGGCGGGCGTCGCGCCAGGTGCGGCCGGCGCGCCGGGCGGCCGCGGTGGCCCCCGACTCCCGGCGGGTCACGGGTACCCGGTGAACGCCCGGATGACCCCGTCGGTCGCGACGTCCGCGGCGCGGAACGCGTCCACGAGGTCCTGCCCACGCGCCACCTCCCACCGGTGTGCCGCGACGAAGGCGCCAAGGATGGCGAAGAGCCTCTCCGTGCCGAGGACCTCCCGGAGTGCGTCGAGGAAGACCGCACCTCGCAGGTAGACGGTCTCCGCGTAGCCGTCGCATCCGGACCAGTCGCCCGTGGTGGGCTCCGCGGGCCAGGCGGTGATCGGCATGTCGACCGGAAGGGTCGAGCAGGTGGCCGGCGCGATCCCCAGGGCATACAGGCTGGAGAACGTGGCGACGGCCTCGTCCAGCCAGGGCTCGCGGATCTGGTCGTTGCCGACGAGCCCGTACCACCACTGGTGCGCGACCTCGTGCCAGACGCCGAACGCGGATCGCGCGACCTCACGGCCGAGGAAGACGAGCCCCGGGTACTCCTGCCCGTACTCGGGGACGCCCGTCTCCGCGACGTCGAGGGTCGGGAACGGGTACGGGCCGTACCAGTCGGCGTACCGGCGGAGGGCCGCCCCGACATGCGCGAGCAGGGTCCCGCCGGCGTCGCCGAGAGCCAGCACGCGCACCCGGGTCCCGTCGACGTCCCCCTCGCTGACACGGTAGGCAGGGGAGAGGGCGACGGCCGCGTTCCGCGCGTGGCGGATCTCCGTGACGAGGAGCCGCCGCGCCGCGTCCCACCGCACCCGCGCCCCCGAGGTGGCCACCTGGTCGGGATCCACGTCCTCCGGGAGCGTCAGCTCCATCCGGATCCGATCGGCCGCCCACGTCACCTGCGGATCGCCGACCCCGTGCGCGTCGTGCACGGTGGAGAGGATCGGGAACCAGTCGCCGAGGTTGAGGACGCCGTCCGTGCGGCCCATCCGGGCGCCGAAGCTCCCGTCCCCCGCGCCGAGCACGAGGTGGAATGGGATCGTCACGGTCGTGGTGCGACCCGGCGCGAGGGCCGGCCGGAGGGAGACGCGCAGGTTGGTGCCCGTGGTCCAGCGGACCGTCGCGCGGCGGCCGCCCACGGTCACCGGGCCGTCGGCGTGGTACGCGCCGAGCGCCCGGGAGAGGACGGAGAGATCGAGCGCGTCGATGGGCACGCGCGATCCATTCCGCACCGTCAGCCGTTCTGCGACCGTGACGCGCCCGTGATCCACGTCGAGCCGCGCGGTGAGCGTGTAGGTCTGTCCGACGGCGTCGAGGACGGTGGACGACGCCGCCGCGGCGACCGGCGCAGGGCCGAGGGCGGCCAGTGCCACGCACGCGGCGACGATCGCCGTCGCGAACCTCGTGGCCCGGCGCAGCGGACGACCACCCCGGCTGAGCATGCCGCCATTGTGGACCGCGACGATGCACCGGGCCTCACCGCGGCCGTGGCGGCGGCACGGCCCATCGCGCTCGGGCGCTGTCTGCGCCTTCGGCGACGTGCCCAGGGCGCCCCTGCCCGGCGCCGGGGGCCGCTCGCGCCGCACCCGGCCAGACCGGCGTGCCATCAGAGATGGCACGCCGGGGGGCGACGATGTCGCCACCGATGGGTTCCGGGGCGGGGCGGGGCCGGCAGGCGGCAGGGGGCGCGCGGCCGGGCCCGCTCCGACACGCGGTGAGGACGGCCCAGGGACGGGCCATGCACGGAGGGACGCATGCATATCGACGATCGACGGCGCAGCGACGGCCGGAGGGATGACCGGGCCGGCCCGGCAGCGGACGAAGGCGCGGCCGGTGCGGCCGCATGGGATGCGTTCGAGGAGCGGCTGGCCGCGGTCCTCGAGCGGATGGCGGTCGACAGCCACCTCGTGCTCTCGACCCGCGACGCGCAGGACGGCACGTATCGCGTGCGGTTCGCGCAGGGCGGTCGGCCCGGCTTCCGGGCGCAGGCCGTGAGCAACCGGTCGCTCCCGCCGCCCCGGGCGCTCTCCCCCGCGCAGGAGGAGCGACTCGGCGCGCTCGGGTGGCAGTGGCCTTCGGACCACTGCGGCGACCATCGCGACTTCAGCCGACAGTGGCCGATGCCGGCCCCCTTCCCGGAGGTCGCCCGTCTCGCGGTGGTGACCCTCCGTGAGGTGTACGGGGTGGAGCGGCCGACCGACCTCGCCTACGCGCGGTTCGACGAGGCGGGACGGACCTTCCTCGAGCCGGCCCTGGGCATCGAGGCACGGTCGGGGTCGTGGGCGGCGCAGGGGCACGGGGCAGGCACGGCGCGGGACGACGTGGAGGTGGCCGAGCGGCTCGACGAGGCGCTGGGCGAGTACCTGCGGACCGACCAGCTCGTCCGCGACGACGACGGGGACGTCCGCATCCGCTCGGGGAGCGCGGTCGTCTTCGTCCGCCTCCTGCCGGGCCCGCCACCCGTCGTCCGGGTCTTCTCGCCCATCCTTCGCGGCGTCGCCCCGAGCCCCGAGCTCCTGTCGGCGGTCAACGAGGTCAACGCCAGCGTCGTCTACGTCCGCGCCCTGTGCGCCGCGGACGGGGTCTTCCTCGCGATGGAGATCCCGGCCCAAGCCGTGGACGCCGAGCGCGTCGGCCACGCGTGCGCCGAGGTCGGGAACCTCGCCGACGTCCTGGACGGGGAGCTCCGCGAGCGGTTCGGGGGCAAGACGGCGTTCGAGGACACGCCCCGCCTCCTGAACTGAAGCGACGAGGGGCGCGGCGGTCGCCCGCCGCGCCCCTCGTGCGTCAACGCGTCAGGGGAGCCGGCTGGCGGGGGTCGCCCACGAGTGGAGCACGTGCATGTAGTTCGCCCGCTCGAACGCGGACGGATCGGCGACCGCAGCCTGGTTGGCGCTGCCTCGGAGCTGCGCCACCGAGGCGTACTCGTGCTCCTCCATCCAGGAGCGGAGCCCGGCCTCGAGCGTCCGGACGTGCTCGGGGCCGTTGCGCAGCAGCGCCGACGTCGTCATCGCGACATCCGCGCCGACCATGACCGCCTTCACCACGTCCGTTCCCGTCTGGACCCCGGAGGTCGCGGCCAGCGAGACGGTCGCGGGGAGCTGGGGCCGCAGGATCGCGATCCACCGCATCGGCAGGCGGAGCTCGGCCGACCCGCTCAGCTCGACGCGGGGGACCACGTCCAGGGTGTCCAGGTCGAGGTCGGGCTGGTAGAAGCGGTTGAACAGGACGAGGCCGTCGACCCCCAGGGAGGCGACGCGCCCGGCGAAGCCGGCGAGCGCCGTGTAGTAGGGGCTGAGCTTGACCGCCAGCGGGATCGTCACGGCGGCGCGGACCGCGCCGACGAGCTCGAGGTCGATCGCCTCCAGCTCCGCTGCCGTCCGCCGCGGGTCGGCCGCGAGCCGGTAGAGATTCACCTCAAGCGCGTCCGCGCCCGCCTCCTGCATGAGAGACGCGTACCGGACCCAGCCGCCGATCGTCGTGGCGTTGAGCGAGGCGACGACCGGGACGGAGGCCCGGGACTTGATGCGCCGCAGGCGCTCGAGGTAGCGGTCGCCCACGCCGGCGAACGACGTGTAGTCCGGGAAGTAGTCGAGCGCCTCGGCGAACTGCTCGGTGCCCGCGTCGAGCGCGCTGTCCAGCTGGAGCTCCTCGGCGAGGATCTCCTCTTCGAACAGCGACGGGAGCACGATCGCCGCCGCGCCCGCATCCTCGAGGCGGGCCGCGCCGTCCTCGTCGCCCGTCAGGGGCGACGAGGACGCGACGATCGGAGAACGGAGGTCGAGGCCCAGGTATCGGGTCTGCAGGTCCACGGTCATGCCTCGTCCCCCCCGTCGCTCGCCGCACCGCCCGCCCCGAGGGCGGCATCCGCCTCGGGCTGCGCCTCGTCGTGGTGCGCATGCGGGATGCTCCGGTGCATCCCGGCGAGCTGCTCGTAGTAGCGCCATCGCTCGTCCACGTCGGCCTGGATGAGCTCGGACAGCTCCGCCGCCCGCTCCGGATGCGTCCGGGCGAGGACCGCGAACCGCGTCTCCGCGGCCACGAACTCCTTGATCGGCATCGACGGCGCCGCGGAGTCGAGCTTGAACGGCTGCCCATCCTCGACGTCGCTCGGATGGAACCGGTAGAGCGGCCAGTAGCCGCTGCGCACCGCGTCCTTCTGGTGGCTCATCGACTTCGACATGTCGATGCCGTGCGCGATGCACGTGCTGTACGCGATGACCAGCGACGTCCCGGGCCAGGCGTCCGCCTCGAGCAGGGCCTTGGTCGTCTGGGCGTCGTTCCCGCCCATCGCGATCTGGGCGACGTACACGTTGCCGTACGCGCGGGCGACGGCGCCGAGGTCCTTCTTCCCGGTGGACTTGCCGGCGGCCGCGAACTTCGCGACCGCGCCGCGTGGCGTCGCCTTGGACGCCTGCCCGCCGGTGTTCGAGTAGACCTCGGTGTCCAGCACGAGGATGTTCACGTTGCGGCCGGAGCTCAGGACCTGGTCCAGGCCGCCGTAGCCGATGTCGTAGGCCCAGCCGTCCCCGCCGACGATCCAGACACTCCGCTTGACGAGGTCGTCCGCGACCGTCAGCAGGTGCCGGGCGTCGGTGGCCGCCTCGCCCTCGATGCCCGCCAGGACCTCCTTGAGCCGGGCGATCCGCCGGCGCTGCGCCTCGATGCCGGCCTCGGTCTCCTGGTCGGCGTCAAGGATCCCGTCCACGAGCTCGTCGCCCACGGCCGGCCGGAGGTCGGAGAGCATGCGTCGTGCGTGGTCCACCTGGGTGTCGAGCGCCAGCCGCATCCCGAGCCCGAACTCGGCGTTGTCCTCGAAGAGCGAGTTGTTCCACGCGGGGCCCCGCCCGTCGGCGTTGGTGGTCCACGGGGTCGTGGGCAGGTTGGCGCCGTAGATCGACGAGCAGCCCGTCGCGTTGGCGACGATCATCCGGTCGCCGAACAGCTGCGAGATGAGCTTTAGGTAGGGCGTCTCCCCGCAGCCGTTGCAGGCGAGCGAGAACTCGAACAGCGGCTCGAGGACCTGGGAGCCCTTGACGGTGTCATGCGCGATGAGCGTCCGGTCGAGCGGCGGGATCGACTGGAAGAAGCCCCAGTGGGGCCGTTCGATGTCGCGGTGCTCGGGCGCCGGCTCCAGGTTGATCGACTTGTGCCGGATCTCCGTCTTGCTCCTGGCCGGGCACACGTCCACGCAGACGCCGCAGCCGGTGCAGTCGTCGGGCGCGACCTGGATCGTCAGCCGGTGGTCGACCAGGTCGCGGGACTTGAACTCCTTGCTCTTGAAGCCGGCGGGCGCGCCCGCGAGGGCCTCCGCCGGGTAGACCTTCATGCGGATGGCCGCGTGCGGGCAGACCATGGAGCACTTGCCGCAGTCGATGCAGATCGACTCGTCCCAGATGGGGATCTCGAGCGCGATCGCCCGCTTCTCGAACTTGGTGGTGCCGGCGGGGAAGGTCCCGTCCACCGGGAAGGCGCTCACGGGCAGGAGGTCGCCCCTGCCGGCCATGAGGGCCGCGGTGACGGTCTTGACGAAGTCGGGCGCGGTCTCCGGGACGAGCGCGGGGATCGCGTGGCCGGTCACGCCGCTCCCGAGCGGGACGTGGCTCATCCGCTGGATGGACATGTCGATCGCGGCGAAGTTGCGGTCCACGACCGCCTGACCGCGCTTCGCATAGGTCTTGACGACCGACTGCTTGATCTTCTCGATCGCCTGGTCAGCGGGGAGGACGCCGGCGAGCTGGAAGAAGCAGGGCTGCATGATCGTGTTGATCCGGTTGCCCATCCCCACCTCGGCCGCGACCGCGACCGCGTCGATCACCCAGAGGTCGATCGACTTGTCGAGGAGCTGCTGCTGGACCGTCGCCGGCAGGTGGTCCCACACCTCGGCCGGCCCGTACGGCGAGTTGAGGAGGAACGCGGCGCCGGGCTTGGCGTAGCCCAGCACGTCGGCCTTCTCGAGGAGGCCGAACTGGTGGCACGCGACGAAGTCGGCGGCGTCGATCAGGTAGGCGGACCCGATGGGCTCCGGCCCGAACCGCAGGTGCGAGACGGTCATCCCGCCGGACTTCTTCGAGTCGTAGACGAAGAAGCCCTGCGCGAAGAGGTCCGTCTCCTCCCCGATGATCTTCACCGAGCTCTTGTTGGCGCCGACCGTCCCGTCCGACCCGAGGCCGAAGAAGACCGCCTGGACCTCGCCGGCCGGGCGGGGCGTCCGGAACTCGGTCTCGATCGGGAGGCTGAGATGCGTGACGTCGTCGTAGATGCCGACCGTGAAGTGGCGCCTGGGCCGGTCGCTCGCGAGCTCGTCGAAGACCGGCTTCACCATCCCCGGCGTCACCTCCTTGGAGGAGAGGCCGTAGCGGCCGCCGATGACCCGCGGCATCGCGGCGAAGCGGGGCGCGTCGGAGTCCATCGCCTCGGCGAGCGCGGCCACCACCGACTGGTAGAGCGGCTCGCCGACCGCGCCGGGCTCCTTCGTGCGGTCGAGGACCGCGATCGAACGGACGGTGGTCGGGAGCGCGGCCAGGAACCGCTCCGCCGGGAACGGCTGGAAGAGCCGGACCTTCACCATGCCGACGCGCGCGCCGGCGGCGTTGAGCGTGTCCACCGTCTCCGAGATGGCGCCGCCCGCCGAGCCCATCACGACCACGACGCGGTCGGCGTTGGGGGCGCCGTGGTAGTCCACGAGGCCGTAGCGGCGACCGGTCCGGTCCGCGAGCTCCCCCATGACCTCCTCGACGATCCCGGGGACCGCGAGGTGGAAGGGATTGGACGCCTCGCGCGCCTGGAAGAACGCGTCCGGGTTCTGCGCCGTTCCCCGGACGACCGGAGCGTCCGGCGTGAGCGCGCGCGCCCGGAGGGCCTGGACGTCCGCGTCGCGGATGAGGGCGCGCATGTCGTCGTCCGAGAGGACGGCGATCTTGTTCACCTCGTGGGAGGTCCGGAACCCGTCGAAGAAGTGGAGGAACGGGACGCGGGCGCGCAGCGTGGCGGCGTGGGCGACGAGCGCGAAGTCGTGCGCCTCCTGGACGGAGTCGGCCGAGAGGAGCGCCCACCCGGTGGACCGGGCGTGCATCACGTCGCTGTGGTCGCCGAAGATCGAGAGGGCGTGGGTGGCGAGCGTGCGCGCCGCGACGTGGATGACCGCCGGCGCCAGCTCGCCGGCGATCTTGAACATGTTCGGGATCATCAGGAGGAGGCCCTGCGACGCGGTGAACGTCGTCGCGAGCGCGCCCTTCTGGAGCGCACCGTGCATCGCGCCGGCCGCGCCGCCCTCCGACTGCATCTCCACGACGTCCGGGATCACGCCCCAGAGGTTGGGCTTGCCGGAGGCGGCCCAGTCGTCGGAGAACTCCGCCATCGGCGAGGCCGGAGTGATCGGGAAGATCGAGATCACCTCGCTCGCGGCGTATGCAACGCGCGCAGCGGCCTCGTTGCCGTCGAGGCATACCCAGTTCTTGTCCATCTACCGGTCCAGCGCCTCCTGTGGGATCGCGTGCATCCTCGCCTCCGGCTCGACCGGACAGGCGGGACGCATGTGAGGTCAGCACGTCGCGGACGCACGTGGCAGGCCCGACACGTCCGAGGGTCCCATTGTGGCCCTTCCGCGACCGCGTCACCCGTGCCACAGCGCTCGCCCTGCATGGGCCGGAGGGTCCGTGGGATGGGGCGACGCCAGCCCGGAGCCCGGGCTGGCGTCGCGAGCAGGCCGGATCCGCCTTGCCGCGCCACGACACGTCGCCCCGCGCGGGCGGCGCGTCGTGGCGGTACGCTGCCGCCCGTGGACCGAGCGTCGTCGAGCCAGCGCGGCGACCCTGCCGCGGACGCGACCGGCCGCCTGCGCATCGGGCTGAACCTCCCGACGTGGCCGGTCGCCGGGGGTCGCAACGCCACCTGGGCCGAGATGCGCGAGCTCGCGCGCGAGGCCGATGCCCTGGGGGTCGACACGCTCTGGGCGCCCGACCACCTCCAGCGCCGGGTCCCGGACCGGGGCACCATCGGCTTCTGGGAGTGCTGGACGGTCGTGACGGCCGCCGCGGAGGCGACGACGAGGATCGAGGTAGGCCCGTTCGTCGCCTGCACGGGCTTCCGCAACCCGGGGCTCCTCGCGCGGATGGCGACCACGCTCGACGAGGTGAGCGGCGGGCGCGTGGTGCTCGGCCTGGGCAGCGGGGTCCCGGCCACGGACGCGTCGTGGGCGGTCTTCGGGTACGACGGGGCGAGCCACGTGAGCCGCCATGCCGAGGCGGTGGAGGCCATCACGGGGCTGCTCCGCGCAGGACGGCTGAGCTACGCCGGCGCGTTCGTGCGGATGGAGGAGGCCGAGATCGTGCCTCGTGGCCCGCGGCCGGGCGGTCCGCCCGTCTGGGTCGCCGCCAAGGGCGACCGCACCCTGGGCATCGCGGCCCGCTTCGCCGATGCCGTGAACGTGAACCTCCCGCTCGCCGGCCCGGACGACGCCGCCACGGTCGTCGCGCGCGTCGCCGACGCGTGCCGGGCCGCCGGCCGCGACCCCGCGACACTCGCGGTCACCGGGTGGGCGCGCCTCGCACTGCGCCCCGACGGCTCGGCCGTCCCGCGCCCCGGCTGGCTCGATGGCGCCGCCTCCGAGGTCGCCGCGACGCTCGACGCGATCCACCGCGCCGGCATCGCGCACGTCACCCTCTACCCGGCCCCGGACGACGATCCGAGCCCCCTGCCGGCGCTCACGCGCGAGGGGCTCGCGCGCTTCGCCCGGATCCTCGAGGCGCTGCGACCGGGCTGAGCGCCGGACCGACGGCCTCCGCGGGACGCCTCGCGCGGGGCGCGGGCGCATCCACGGGGGCGAGCGCGCCCCCGGCCGCGAGCGTCCCCGACCGCGAGCGCGCCCCCGGGCGGCCGGGTCTGCGCGCCGCCATCCGAACACGGCCGGGCCTGCGCGCCGCCATCCGACACGGCCCCACGCCCGAAGTAGGGTACGAGGGCGCGTCCAGCGCGCCCCGGGGCCGTCGGTCGATCCGGCGGCACGCAGACCACCGACACGACCGGAGGCACCCCACCGATGACCGCAGTCGCCGCCCCTCTCGAGGCGGTCCCGGCGCCGATCGCCGACACCCAGGCGCGCAGCCTGCACCGCTGGAACATGTGGCTCGCGCTGATCCACGCGATCCAGGGGGCGATCATCCTCGCGATCTCGTTCGCGAAGGATCCGATGGTCACCGCCCCGGTCGTGAGCTCCTATCTCACCTTCGACCAGGCGACGCAGACCCTCGTGCCGGCAACGCGGACCCTCTTCGACCTCCCGATCGGCCCGATGGTGGCCCTCTTCTTCTTCATGAGCGCGATCGCGCACTTCCTCGTCGCGTTCCCCGCCCGCGGCTGGTACGAGCGCAGCCTCGCCCGCGGGCAGAACCCGGCCCGCTGGGTCGAGTACGCGCTGTCGTCGAGCGTGATGATCGTCGTCATCGCGGAGCTGTCGGGGATCCAGGAGATCGGCACGCTCGTCGCGATCTTCGGCATCAACGCGGCCATGAACCTCTTCGGCTGGAGCATGGAGGCCGGGAACGAGGGTCGGACCAAGGTCCAGTGGCTGCACTACGTCTTCGGGTGCATCGCCGGGATCGTGCCGTGGATCGTCATCACGATCGCCCTGTGGACCGCGGCCACCGAGCCGGGCGCGGCCGCGATCCCCACGTTCGTGTGGGTGATCTTCGTCTCGCTCTTCATCAGCTTCAACATCTTCGCCTTCAACATGATCCTGCAGTACAGGAAGACGGGACGCTGGGCCGACTACCTGTACGGCGAGCGCGTCTACATGCTCCTCAGCCTCATCGCCAAGACGATCCTGGCGTGGCAGGTCTTCGCCGGGACGCTGCGACCGTAGTCATCCGGGGGGCGCAGACGAGGGGGGCGGGCCGGTGGCCCGCCCCCCTCGTCATGTCCGCCCGCCCGCGCCGCGGTAGAGTCGGCCGACGCAGGAGGAGATCCATGCCCACGGCCGCCAGCCCCGACGCCTACATGGCCACCCTGACCGAGCGGCAGCGCGCGGTCCTCGAGGAGGTCCGCAGCGTGATCCGCGCCGCGGCGCCGGACGCGACGGAGACGATCAGCTACCAGATGCCCGCAATCCGGGCGCACGGGCGCGCGCTCGTGGCCTATGCGGCCTTCGCCGACCACTGGAGCCTCTTCCCGATGGGTGGCGCGGCCGGGCTGATGGAGTCGGCGGACCTGGCCCCCTACTGGAACGGGAAGGGGACGCTGCGCTTCGCGTACGACGAGCCGGTCCCGGCCGCGATCGTGACCCGGGTCGTCGCCGAGCGACTGGCCGAGAACGCCGCCCGCACGCGACGCTGAGGCCGCCCTCGGCGCCGAGGCCGTCCCCGGCGGGTCAGGCTCTCCGTCCCGGCAGCCTCCCCGAGGCCGCGGCGACGAGCTGCGGCAGGTGCGAGGCCTCGTGGCGGGCGAAGTACGCAGCCTGCGAGAGGACCGTGACGCGACCCCACTCCGGGTGCGATCCGCCGCGGCCCCACGCCGCCTCCGGCAGGTCGTCGAGACGTGTGACGGTCGCCGACCGCAGCGCGCGCACGCGCGCCGCGAGGGTCGACGCGGGGTCGCCCGTCGTCGCGCGGCCTTCGTCCGACGCGGGCGTCTCGCTCCAGACCGCGGCGGCCGCGAGGTCGGGCTCGTCCTCCGTGAGGAGCCGCTCGACCCGCGTGGCGAAGAGCTCCTCGCTGAAGAGCAGGTGCTCGAGCGTCTGCCGGGCCGACCACTCGCCGCGCGCCGGCGGGCGGGCGAGCGCCTCGTCGGAGCGCCCGGCGATCGCGTCGCCCACGTGGCGGCTCCCGGCGGCGAGCGCGGCGAGGATCGCCCCGCGATCGGCCGGCTCCAGGTACCAGACCGGCAGCTCCTCGCGGAACGAGAGCGCCAGCGCCTCGCAGGTGGGGCAGGCGACCGGGACGTCGTCGCCGAGCAGGATCGCCCCGCAGGTCCGGCACAGGTGGCAGCGCGGCGCGTCCGCGAGCGGGATCGTAAGGCCGGCCCGGACCGGTGCCGCGAGGCCGGCGATGAGCGGGACGAGCGCGGCCGGCAGCGTGTCCCCCAGCTCGGCGGCGATGGCCGACACGGCGTCGGCCGCCCGCTCGCCGCCCGACGGTGCCTCCGCCTCCGCGTATCGGATCAGCTCGCTCTCGAGCGCGGCGCGCACCAGCTTCGCGCCGTTGTAGGCTCCCTCGCGCTCGAGCCCCCGTGCCACGGCGGCGAGCCGCCCGATCCTCTCGAGCCGTTCGTCCATGGCGTCCCCTCCCTTCGACCCGGCGGACGTCCGCTGCCCCGATGATGGCGCATGATGGGCGTGGGAGACAGGCCCCGATGCACGTGATCGCCGGCGGGCGGCTGCCCGTCTGGAGCTGGGCGACGGAGGTCGAGAGCGAGGCCATCGCGCAGGCACTGGCCCTCGCGGACCTCGCCGTCGCGCGCGACCACATCGCGCTCATGCCCGACGCACACCCGGGGTTCGGCATGCCCATCGGCGGCGTGCTCCTCGCGGATGCCGCCGTGGTGCCGTACGCCGTGGGCGTGGACATCGGCTGCGGCGTGTCGTTCGCCCGCACGGACCTGGCATGGCGGTCGTCGCTCACCGTCACCGGCCTCCGGGCGATCCTCCGCGCGATCGAGCGCGAGGTCCCCACCGGCTTCTCGGTGCACCGCCGGCCACGGGTGACCGTCGGCCGGATGGTCGAGCTGGTCGGGTCGGCGCCGCCGAAGGCGATCGAGCCGCCCTGGCTGGAGCGTGCCGCGGCGTCGCTCGGGACGCTCGGCGGCGGCAACCACTTCCTGGAGATCCAGCGCGACGACGACGGCCGCGTCTGCTTCATGCTGCACTCCGGCTCCCGGAACCTGGGCAAGCAGGTCTGCGACGCGTTCGTGCGGCGCGCCCGGGCGGCCTGCGAGCGCCGCGGCCGCGTCCTCCCGCATCGCGATCTCGCATACCTGCGGTTCGACGAGGACGAGGACGCCGGCCGGTACTGGGCGACCATGGAGTGGGCGATGGCCTGGGCGGCGCTCAACCGGCGGACGATGATGGACCGGGTCGAGGATGCCTTCCGCTCCCAGGCGCCCCGCTGTTCCTTCGAGCGCGTGGGGGACGTCCACCACAACTACGCGGCGGAGGAGGCGCACGGGGGCACGGCCGGTATCGTGCACCGGAAGGGCGCGGTCCGGGCCGCGGCCGGCGCGACCGTGTTCATCCCCGGATCGATGGGCACCGCGTCGTACGTCGCCGTCGGGCTCGGGAACCCCGCCAGCTTCGAGTCCTGCCAGCACGGCGCGGGGCGGCTGCTCGGGCGGCACGAGGCCATGCGCCGGCGGTCGAGCGCCGAGGTGTTCGCCGAGATGGACGCGCTTGGCGTGGAGCTCCTGTCCGGCGAGCCCCGGACGGCCGCGGAGGAGGCGCCGTTCGCCTACAAGGACATCGACGCCGTCATGACGGCGTCGGCGGACCTCGTCCGCCCGGTCGCGCGCCTTCGCCCCCTGGGCGTCGTGAAGGGGTAGGGGAGCCGTGTCGTCTCGCGTCGCGGATCGCCGATCGTGATCGCCGGCCTCCACCGCCACCACGAGGCCGCGCACGCGCAGCACGCCTCCGAGGTCGCGGCCGCCCTCGGCGTGGACCCCGCCGAGGGGCTGCCCGCGGGCGAGGCGCTCCGACGCGCGATGGAGGCCGGTCCCAACGCGCTCGAGGAGTCCCGTCGCGAGCCCGTGTGGCGGATGGTCGTGGGGGCCCTCACCGAGCCCTTCGTCGTCATGCTCATCGTCGCCGGCCTGCTGGCCATCGCCGTCGGCGAGGCCCGTGACGGCCTTCTCGTCCTGATCGCCCTGCTGCCCATCGTGGGCGCCGACGTCGTCACCGAGTACCGCGGCGAGCGGGCGCTGGAGGCCCTGCGCGAGGCGTCGGCGCCTGTCGCGAGGGTGCGCCGCGACGGCGTCGTCGGCGTCGTTCCGGCCTCGGCGCTCGTCCCGGGGGACGTCGTCCTCCTGCAGTCGGGCGACGTCGTGCCGGCCGACCTCCGGATCCTGCGGGCGGACCGACTCCTCGTGGACCGCAGCGTCCTCACCGGCGAATCGATCCCCGAGGAGGCGCACGCCGCGCCGGACGATCCCGGGGCGCCGCTCACCGCGCGTCGGGCGATGGCGTATGCCGGCACGAGCGTCGTCGGGGGACGCGGCGAGGGGATCGTCGTGGCCATCGGGCCCGCGACGGAGTTCGGCCGCATCGCCGGGAGCCTCGCCTCCGCCGAGCGCCGCCGCTCGCCGCTGCAGCGCGAGCTCGACCGCCTCGTCCGCATCCTGCTCGTGGTCGCCGTCGCCCTGATCGTCTTCACCGCCGGGATCGGCTTCGTCCGCGGCCATCCGCTCGGCGAGAACATCCTCGCCGGCGTCTCGGCCGCCATCGCCGCCATCCCCGAGGAGCCGCCCGTCCTCCTCGCGGTCATCCTCGGCCTCGGCGCCTATCGGCTCCTGCGGCGTGACGTCCTGGTCCGGCGGCTCAACGCAGAGGAGACGCTCGGCGCCGTCGACCTCATCGTGACCGACAAGACGGGCACGATCACGCAGAACCGCCTGGCCGTCTCCTCTGTCCGCACGCCGGACGGCCCGGTGACCGACCCGACCCTCCGCCGCGAGCTGCTCGAGCAGGCACTGCGGGCCGAGGAGGATGCGTGGCCCGGCGAGGACGTGGCCCCGGGCTCCTTCACGCGATCGCTCCGGGCCGCCGTGGAGGCGGCCGGCGGCCACCCCGACCTGGACGCGTCACAGCTCGTGGCCGCGGTCCCGGCGTCGGACGGCCACCCCGTCACGCGCACCGAGGCGCGCCGGGACGGACACGTGGAGGGGCTCGCACTGGGGGCACCGGAGGTCGTGCTGGCCCGCGTGCTCGCCGGGGCGGGTCTCGACACCTCCGAGCGCGGCGCAGCCGAGCGCGACCGCTGGGCGTCCCTCATCGAGGGGTCGGCGGCGGCCGGCGAGCGGCTGGTCGCCCTTGCGCGCCGCGTCGACGAGGGCCCGTGGTCCATGCGCGCGCTGATCGGCTTCGCCGACCCCATCCGGCCCGGGATCGCCGATGCGATGGCGACCGCGCGCGGCGCCGGGATCCAGGTCATCGTCGTGACGGGCGACCATCCCGGGACGGCGGCCGCCATCGCCGCCGAGGCCGGCCTCCGGGCGGACCGCATCGCCACCGGCGAGGACCTCGCCGGCTGGGGCGACGCGCGCCTGGCTCGCGAGCTCCCGGACCTCACGGTCGTCGCCCGCTCCACGCCCGAACAGAAGCGCCGGCTCGTGACCGCCGCGCGGAGCGACCACCGGATCGTCGCGGTCACCGGCGACGGGGTGAACGACGCCCCGGCCCTCCACGGCGCGGACGTCGCGGTGGCGATGGGCTCGGGGACCGCGGTCGCCCGGGAGGCCTCGGACCTGGTGCTCGGGGACGACAGCTTCGCGACGCTGCTCTACGGCCTGGCGGAGGGCCGCCGGATCGTGGACAACGTCCAGAAGGGGCTCGTGTTCCTGCTCTCCACGCACATGGCGTTCCTGGGGTTCATCTTCATCTCGACCGTCTTCGTCGCCGAGGCGCAGGTGCTCATCCCGCTGCAGATCCTGTGGATGGAGCTGTTCATCGACCTCTCCACCTCGATCGCGTTCGAGCGCGAGCCCTCGGAGCCCGGGATCATGACCCGGCCCCCGCGCTCGGCCACCGCGCCGCTGCTCACCGACCGGCTCCTCGGCGGGATCGCCGTCGCAGGGTCGTTCACGGCCGTCGCCGCCCTCGTCGCGATGCTCGCGAGCGGCGCCTCGTTCGCGGAAGGCGCCTGGTTCGCATACACGATCCTCGTCGTGGGCCAGTGCGTCCGGGCGTACTGGAACCGCAGCGTGCGCTCGCCGATCCACCGCCTCGGCCGGAACGGGTTCCTGCTGGGTGCCTGCCTCGTGGCCGTCGGCATCCAGGCCACCATCCCGTACGTCCCCCTGCTCGCCGACGCGTTCCGGGCGGTGCCGCTGGATGCCGGTCAGTGGCTCGTCGTCGGGGTCGTGGCCTTCGCACCCGCGGTCGTCGCCGAGGTCGTCCGCACGGCGGGGCGGGGCAGGGTGCTCTGGGTGGCGTGAGACGGGCGCACGCCGGGCGCGGCTGGAAGCGCCCGGCCCCGCGTCTCGTGTCGCCGGGGCACGGGCGCCGACACCGGTCGGCCCCCGCGATCAGGCGTCGGCGTCGGCCGGGGTGTCGCACCAGGCCGCGAGCACGCGGGCGGCCACGTCCGCGGTCCCGACGACGGGGATCCCCGCGCCCTCGAGTCGCGCGACGAACGGCGCGTACAGCGCGCCGGCGTCGACGACCACCACCCACGGCTTGGCGGTGTCGCGCCACACGGCGGCCAGCCGATCGGCGATGCCGCCCGGCCGGTCGAGGTCCTCCGGGTGGCCGGGGCCGGGCGGCAGCGTCTCCACGGTGTCCGTGAGCGGCACGTGCCCCACGATCCCGACATCGACCTCGTCCGCGTCGAGGATCGCGCGGATCGCCGCCTCGGTCACCGCGGCGTCCGCGATGGGCGTCAGGTCCAGCGGGTCGTGCACGTCCACGACCGACGCGACGCCGGCCGGGCCGAGGATGGCCGCCAGGCGCGCCTCCGTCTCCGGCGCGAACGGGACGACCTGCAGGGGCCCCGCGTGGTCGGCGATCGTCACGCACTCGGAGCCGGCGTTGCTCACCGCTCCGAGGCGGCGGCCGCGGGCGGGACGCCCGTCGAGGAGCGCGAAGGCCCGGAGCAGGTCGTCGAACGCCTCCGGCGTCTCGGCCACCGTCACGCCCACCGACCGGGCGATCGCCTCGGTGACCGCGGCCTCCCCGGCGATCGCCGCGGTGTGGCTCGCCGACGCGCTCACGCCGGCCCGCGTGCGGCCGGCACGGTAGAGGATCACCCGCCGGCCCTCGCGGACCATCGCGCCCGCGATCTCGGCGAAGCGCAGGCCGTCGAGCCGCGCGAACCCCTCGACGTAGACGCCGACGACCCGGGCCGCCGGATCGCCCGCGAAGTGCGCCAGGTGGTCCGAGACGGTCAGGTCCATCTGGTTGCCGATCGTGGCCACGTAGCGCGGGTCGAGGCCGCCGAGGCGCGAGAGACGCGTGATCGCGAAGGCCCCGCTGCCCGTCACGAGCGCGATCGGCGCCGGCCGGTCGCCGGGCGGCAGCTTCCACCGAGGGATGAACATCGTGTCGTACCGGCCGGGACGGGAGCGGATGCCCAGGCAGTTCCCGCCGTTGACGACAGGGCCGCCGTCCGCGCGTCCGCGTGAGGCCGCCAGCGCGTCGCGCATCCGCGAAGCCAAGGCGTCGCCGCCGGCCTTCTCCTCGAAGCCGGCGGGGATCACGATCATCGAGGCGGCGAGGTCGCGCTCCACGACGTCGGCGACGAAGGCCGGCGCGTGCGCGGCCGACAGGGCGACGACGAGCAGGTCCACCTTCCCGGGCAACGCGTCGAGGTCCGGCACGCAGCGGACGCCGTCGATCTCGACGATGCCGGGCTTGATGACGACGACCCGGTCCGCCGGGAACCCCTCGCGCAGGAGGTTGCCCAGGATCACCCGGCCCGGGTTGGTGCCGCTCGAGACACCGACGAGCGCGATGGTCCGGGGCTCGTACAGCCGCGCGACCGCGGCGGCGGGGCGCGGGGCGCGGGCCGGTCGCGGTCCGTCCCCGAGCGTCGCGAGCACGTCGAGGGCGACAAGGCCGTCGGCCGTGACGGCGGCCGGGTTCACCTCCACCTCCAGGAGGAGGTCCGGCACCAGGGCGGCGAGGCCCGCCAGCGCCCGGACCGCCTCCGCGACGCGCTCGGGCGCGACGCGGGGAGGCTGGCCGCGCAGCGGCTCGGTCGCGAGGCGCACAGCCGTCGTGCCCGCGAGCGCGGCGGCGACGGCGCCGGGGGTGGCGAGGGCGGGGGACGCGATCGCGACGTCGCGCCCCGGGCGCAGGTCCGCCGAGAGCACCTCCGTCGCGATGCCGCCCGCCCCCACGGTCACGACCGGCCCGAAGTCCTCGGTCCAGCGCAGGGACAGCAGCAGCTCGCCCCCGGGGTCCGCCGCGTGCGCGACGTGCTCGACGACCAGGTATCCCTCGGCGGCCTCGCCGAGGCGGCCGCGCATGGACTCCACGGCCGACGCGACGGCCGCGCGCTCCCGCGGCACGATCGCGACGCCGCCGAGCTCGGTCTTGTGCGCGATGCGCGACGAGACGACCTTGACCACCACGCGGTCGCCGGGGAGCTCGGCGAGGAGCGCGTCGTCGACGTCGGCGGGCCCGGCGATCTCGCACCACAGCGGCGTGCGGATCCCGGCCGCGGCGAGCAGGGCGAGCCCCTCCGGCTCGAGCAGCGTCGAGCGGCCCGCGGCGCGCGCGCCCGCGACGATCGCCCGGGCTCGCGTGAGGTCCGGGCCGGCTGCGCCGGTCCACCCGCCCGTGGCGTCGCCGGTCCACCCGTCCGTCGCGCCGCCGGCGCCCGCCCCGCGCGTCCCGCTCACGTCGGAGCCCCGAAGCGGCCCGCGTCGAGCGCGGCCGGGACCGCCGCCGGCCGGCCGAGGACCAGGTCCGCGGCCAGGCGCGCCGATGCGGGACCCGTCGAGATCCCCCATGAGCCGTGGCCCGCGCACACGAAGAGGCCGGGGCGGCTCGGCACCGGGCCGATCAGCGGCCGCCCGTCGAGGCTCTGCGGGCGGGCGCACGAGCGGACGCCGCGGATGGGCGCGTCCGCGACGCCCGGGACGAACGCGCTGGCGCGCAGCAGCAGGGGCTCCACCCACGCGTCGGGCTCGGGCTCGCGCGCGAGGAACGTCGAGCCCACGGACGCGAGGTCGCCGAGCGGGACGAGGCTGACGTCCACGAGGGCCTCGTCGGGGTCGAACGCGAGCGGCGCGTCCGCGCCGGCCGCCGCGATCGCCTCGTCGATCTCCGCCTCCTCCAGCACGTGGCGGGGACCAGCCGGCAGGTCGACCTCCACGACCACGCCCCAGCGCGCCCGGATCGGGACCCAGTCGCCCGTGGCGTCGAGCAGCTCCGGGGTCCACGGGCCGGCGGCCACCAGCACCGCGTCGGCCTGGAGCAGCCGGCCGTCGACCTCGACGCCGACCACGCGGTCACCCCGGGTGGCGAGGGCCGCTCCGCGACCCTGACGGATCGTCGCGCCCGCCCGCTCCGCGAGCGTCGCGTACGCGTAGGTCGACGCGGCCGGCACGACGGGGAAGCCGATCCCCACGCGACACGCCCACAGGCCCGGCGCGAGCGCGGGCTCGAGCCGTTCGAGATCGGCTCCTGTCGCCACCTCGGTCGCCAGGTACGGGAAGAGGCGCCCGAGGCTCTCGCAGGTGCGCAGGACCGCGGCCTCGTCGCGCGATGCGTACAGCATCCCCGCGGGCTCGGCCCCCATGCGGAAGCCCGCGTCCGCCGCCGAGAGGTCGCGATACAGGTCCAGCGTCTCGCGGTAGAGGGCGGCGAGGACGGGGTCCAGCGGATGCTGGACGACGCCCGAGTTGGCGCCGGACGCCCCGGAGGCGAGGCCTTCGCGCTCGACGAGCGTCACCCGGGCCCCGGCCGCGGCCAGGAATGCGGCGGCCGCCGTGCCCACGATCCCGCCGCCGACGACGACGACGTCGGGCCGCGACGTGGTCACGCGCCGGTCACGATGAGACGAGCCACCGCCGCATCATGCCGCAGCGGGAAGACCGGTGCGCGCCCCCGCGCCTGTGTCCGACGCGCGGCGCCCTCGCCCCGTGCCCGCCGCGTCCCGGCCGCCGTGCGCCTCCGTGCCCGCGCCCGCCGCGCCCCCTGCCCCCGCGCCTACGCGACCGGCAGCGTCGCGACCAGCACGCCCTCTCGCTCGTCGAGCGCGAACCCGGCATCCGCGAGCAGCTCGCGCATGCCGCGGTTGTCGGGCGCCAGCTCGGCGACCAGGTGCGCGACCCCCTCGCCCCGCGCCACCTCGATCGCGGACCGGACCAGCTGCTCGCCGACCCCGCGCCGCTGCCACGCGTCCGCGACGACCATCGTGAGCATCCGGTCGTCGCTCTGGTGGACCCGCGACACGCGGGCCAGCCCCGCGATCTCGGTCGCGCCGTCGGCGCCTGCGCCCTCCGCGACGATCGCGAACTCGCGGTCGTAGTCCACGAAGCAGATCCGGGCGAGGCGCTCGTGCGCCGTCCGCTCCGCGAGGGAGCGCTCCTTGCCGTACCGCGCGACCACCGTCGCGCTCGAGAGCGCCGCGTGGAACCGCGCCACGGCCGGCTCGTCCTCGGGCCGGATCGGTCGGAGCCGGAGGACGACGCCGTCGTGCGTCGTCGCCGTGCGCTCGTAGCGGTGCGGGTAGGGCCGGATGGCGAGGCGCGGCAGCTCGGCGTCGGGGATCGACGCCGGGTGCAGCACGACGCGCGCATCGAGCGCGATCACCCGCTCGGGCGAGGCGAGGAGCGGGTTGATGTCCACCTCCGAGATCCGCGGCTGCTCCGCGACGAGCTCGCTGAAGCGGACCAGGAGCGCCGCGAGCACCTCGCGGTCGACCGGCCGCCGCCCGCGGACCCCCGAGAGCGCGGCGGAGATGCGCGTCTCGTCCACCAGGCGGTGTGCGAGGTTCACGTTGAGCGGCGGAAGGGCGAGGGCGCGATCGCGGAAGACCTCGACCAGCTGGCCGCCCATCCCGAACAGCAGCACCGGCCCGAACTGCGGGTCCGGGCTGCTCCCCACGATCAGCTCGTAGCCGCTCCAGTCGATCATCGGCTGGACCGTCACGCCCTCGAAGTGCTCGGGGCCGGCCTTCCGGGCGACCGATGCCTGGATCGTCCCCCAGGCGTCCCGGACGGCCTGCTCGTCGCGCAGGTTGAGGGCGACCCCGCCGACGTCGGTCTTGTGGGTGATCGTCCGGCTGAGGAGCTTGACCACGACGGGGTAGCCGATCGCGGCCGCCGCCGCGACGGCCTCGTCGGGCGTCCGTGCGATCTCGGTGTCCGTGATCGGGATGCCGTACGCGGCCAGGACCTTCTTGCTCTCGTACTCGGTGAGCAGCGTCCTTCCCTCGGCGGCGACCTCGGCGATGATCCGGTCGGCCTCCTCGCGCGACTCGCCGCGCTCGGGCGCGACCGGGAGCCGCGGCGTCTCGTACAGCGCGCGCAGGTTCGCGTCGTGGCGCCAGAGGTGGTTGAAGAGGACGCAGGCGGTGTCCGGGTACGCGAACGTCGGGATGCCGGCCTGGCGGAGGACGGCCGCCCCTTCGGCCACCTCGACGCCGCCCATCCAGGAGGCGAAGACCGGCTTGCCCTCCACGTGCGCGAACCGGACGAGCTGCCGCGCGGTCGCGGAGGGGTCGGTCATCGCCTGGGGCGTCAGGATCACCAGGATCGCGTCCGTGCCGGGGTCGGAGGCGACGATGTCGAGCGTCTTCGCGTAGAGCTCGGGCGGCGCGTCCCCGATGATGTCGATGGGGTTGTTGTGGCTCCACACGGGCGGGAGGATCGCGTCGAGCGCCTCCATCGTCTCCGCCGAGATCTCGGCCAGCTCGCCGCCGCCCCCGATGAGTGCGTCGGTCGCGATGACGCCCGGCCCGCCGGCGTTGGTCACGACGGTCAGCCGTCGGCCCTTCGGTCGCGGCTGCTTGGCGAGGATCTCCGAGACCTCGAAGAGCTCGCTGATCGAGTCCACGCGCAGGACGCCCGCGCGCCGGAAGGCGGCATCGAGGACGTCGTCCGCGCCCGTGAGCGACCCCGTGTGCGACGCGGCCGCCTTGGCGGCCTGCGCGGTCCGTCCGGGCTTGATGACGATGACGGGCTTGTGGAGCGCCACCTCGCGGGCGGCCGAGAGGAAGGCCCGCGCGTCGCCGATCGTCTCCATGTAGATGACGATGCTGTCGGTGTTCGGGTCGTCGCCGAGATGGTCGATGACGTCGCCCCAACCCACGTCGAGCATCGAGCCGAGCGACACGATCGCGCTGAAGCCGACGTCCTCCTGGGCGGCCCAGTCGAGGATCGCGGTGAGCAGGGCGCCCGACTGGGAGACGAAGCCGACGCGGCCGGGGCGGGCGATCCCGGTCGCGAACGTGGCGTTGAACCCGCCGACGGGGTTCATGACGCCGAGGCAGTTGGGGCCCACGATCCGCATGCCGTGGCGGCGCGCGGTCTCCAGGATCCGCCGCTCCAGCTCGACACCGGCGGCGCCGACCTCCTTGAAGCCGGCGCTGATGACGATCACGCCCCGGATGCCCGCCTGTCCACATTCCTCCACGAGGCCGGGGACGGAAGCCGGCGGCGTGACGATGACCGCGAGGTCCACGGGCTCGCCGATCGCGGCGACCGACGGGTACGCCTTCACGCCGAGGATGGCCGGGCGCGTGGGGTTCACCGGGTAGACCGTGCCGCCGAACGGGGACGACAGGAGGTTCCAGAGGATCGTCCGCCCGACCGACCCGTGCTTCTCGGTGGCGCCGATGACGGCCACCGACCGTGGGTGGAAGATCGCGTCGAGAGGGCTGCGCGGAGCGTCGTCGGCGGGGGAGTGAGGTGCAGGGCGGGGGGCGGACATCGAGGCCTCCGGGGCAGGTGTGCACAGGGACTGCGGTGGTGCGCGCTGCAAGGGTGCACCACCGATGCCTCCGCCGGGATGGGCCGCTTGGCGTCGCGGGAGGGAGCATCGGCGCCCCCCACAGGGGCCGAGGTGACCGGGATCTCAGAGCGTACGCGTCACCTTGGACAGGCCGGGCGGCGCGTCCGGGTCCATCCCGCGCCTCGTGGCGACCGACTCGGCGACGAGCTGGCCGGGGATCGCGAACGCCAGGGGCGTCAGCGCCTCGGGCACGTCGAGCGAGAGCGAGAGCGTCCTGATCCCGTCGGCCGTCGCCGCGAGATCCCTGCCGCCGACGATCCACGGGCGCGCCCCCAGCGCCCGCGCCCGTGCCACGGACCCGTCCAGGGCGACGCCCATCGGGCCGTCCGGGCGGAACACGAGCATGGGGATCGCTGGTTCGGCGAGCGTCACGGGCCCGTGGAGCAGGTCCGCCGACGAGTAGCCCTCCGCGAAGATGCGGCTCGTCTCCTTGAGCTTGAGCGCGATCTCCAGTGCGGTCGCGTAGTCGTATCCGCGCGAGACGACGAGGGCACGGTCGGACGCGGCGAGGGCCTCGACGAGCCCATCTGCGCGTGCCACCCAGGCCTCGCCCTCGACCAGGACGGTCGCGAGGGTCGCCGGCAGCGCGGGCAGCGCACCCGCGATGCCGCCCAGTTCCGTTTCGCGCGTCAGGGCGGCCACCAGCGCCGCGACCACGCCGAGCTCCGCGACGTACGTCTTCGTCGCCGCGACGGCCCGCTCGGTACCTGCCCGGCAGGCGAGCGTGTGCTCCGCGGCGCCCGCGAGGGACGAGCGCGGCTCGTTGGTGATCGCCACGGTCAGCGCGCCGCCAGCCCGCGCCGCCGAGACGACCGTCGCGACGTCGGGCGCCTCGCCGGACTGCGAGATCCCCACGACGAGGCTCCCGTCCCAGTCCATCGAGCGGCCGTAGATCGTGGTGAGCGAGCTGGCGGCGAGGGCCACCGGCAGGCGCAGGTGGGACTCGAACAGGTACCGCGCATAGACGCCCGCGTGGTCGCTGGTCCCGCGCGCGGCGATGACCACGACGCGAGGCCGGGCGGCGCGCACCGCCGCCGCCACACGCTCGGTCTCCTGGGCGCCGTCGCGGAGCAGCCCGGCCACGACGGCCGGGATCTCGCGGATCTCGGACAGCATCGCGCTCGTCATGCGCCGGGTCTCCTTCCTGGCGTGGGTGGGCGCCGCGGGCGGGGGACGACCGTCCGGTCGGCGAACCTAGAATGCCACCGAGAGAGGCAGCCGGATGGAGCGGACATGAAGACCCACGCGATCACCATGCTCGGCGCCGGGTTCATCGGCGACTTCTACACGACGACCCTCCACGGGCGGCGCGGCCGCGACCGCGTCCGCGTCGTGTACTCGCGCAGCGAGGAGAGGGGGAAGGCCTTCCGCACGCGATGGGGGATCCCCGAGTCCACCACGGACATGGAGGCCGCGATCCGCCATCCCGAGACCGACGTCGTCGTGGTTGCGCTCCCGAACCATCTCCACGAGGAGGCGGTGCGGGCGGCCGCCGCGGCCGGCAAGGCCGTCCTGTGCACCAAGCCGCTCGGTCGGACGGCCGACGAGGCGGCGCGGATGCTCGAGGCCGTCGAGAAGGCCGGCGTCTTCGCCGGCTACCTGGAGGACCTCTGCTACACGCCCAAGACGCTCAAGGCCGTGGCCTCCGTCCGTGGTGGGGCCCTCGGGGACGTCACCTGGGTCCGGTCGCGCGAGACGCACCCCGGGCCCCACAGCGCCTGGTTCTGGGACGGCCGGCTGACGGGCGGCGGCGCGATCATCGACATGGGCTGCCACTGCATCGAGATCATCCGCAGCTTCGTCGGCAAGGGGAACCGGCCCGTCGAGGTCCTCTGCCACACGGACACGCTCGTCCACCCGATCGACGACGAGGACAACGCGGTCGCCCTCATCCGCTTCGAGTCGGGCGCGGTCGGCCAGTTCGAGGTCAGCTGGACGTTCCGCGGCGGGATGGACCTGCGCGACGAGGTCGCGGGGACGCACGGGACCATCTGGCTCAACCACTTCCTCCGCACCGGCTACGAGATGTTCACTGCCGGCGGTAGCGGCGGCTACGTCGCCGAGAAGGCCGAGACGGCCGCCGGCTGGCTGTTCCCGGTCGGCGACGAGGCGGCCGAGCTCGGCTACGTGGACATGTTCACCGACATGTTCGACGCGCTCGACGGCGGGACCGCGCCGCGGGAGACGTTCTACGACGGCTACGTCGTCAACTCGGTGATGGACGCGTGCTACCGGTCGGCGGGGAGCGGGCGCTGGGAGCCGGTGGACCTGGAGTGGCGCGGCGGCTCGACGCCCAGGATCGCCTCCGTGCCCGTGATGTACGACGGCCAGGTGGTCATCAAGCGCGAGCTGCTCCCGGACGGGCGCGAGAAGCTGATCCTCAAGGACCCCGCGACCGGCGACTTCACGGACCGGGTCGTCGCCGGGGCCTGACCCTCGCACACCGCCCGAGCTGCCGCCGGCCGCCGACCGGCTCGCCCGGCTCGCCGCCGGTCCGGCCTGCGGCCGCGGAGACGGCCGACCGTCTCCGCAGACGAGGCGCGGCGTCGCTCCTTCCGCGGTAGGATGGCGCCGGCTCCACATCTTCGATAATCGATGGAGGAGGGGCCGGCCGCCCCGGCGGCCCGACGGAGGAGGCCAGCCATGACGCGACGCAGTGAGATCGGCACCGCGGTCATCGGCAGCGGCTTCATCGGCACGGTCCACGTCGAGGCGCTGCGCAGGATCGGCGTGCGCGTCACCGGCCTGCTCGAATCGACTCCCGAGCTGGGCGCCGAGCGCACGGCGGCCCTCGGCCTCCCGCGCGCCTACGGATCGATGGGCGAGATGCTCGCGGACCCGGCGGTTCAGGTCGTCCACGTGACGTCCCCGAACGAGCTGCACCACCCCCAGGTGACGGAGATCCTCGCCGCGGGCCGCCACGTCGTCTGCGAGAAGCCCCTCGCGATGACGTCCGCCGAGTCGGCGGAGCTCGTCGCTCTCGCCGCCGCCTCGGGCCTCGTCAACGCGGTGAACTTCAACATCCGCTTCTACCCGCTCAACCAGCACGTCGCCGCGCTGGTCCGGGACGGCGGGCTCGGGTCGGTGCGCCTCGTGACCGGTCGGTACTTCCAGGACTGGCTCCTCTACGACACGGACTGGAACTGGCGGCTCGAGAAGGACCAGGGCGGCGCCCTGCGGGCCGTCGGCGACATCGGCTCCCACTGGCTCGACCTGACGAGCTTCCTCACCGGGCTGCGGGTCGAGTCGGTCATGGCGGACCTGACCACTTTCATCCCGGTCCGGCGGAAGCCCGCCGGGCCCGTGCTCACGTTCAGCACGGAGCGCGCCGCCGAGACGATCCCCGTGGAGATCGCCACGGAGGACGTGGCCACGATCCTGCTCCGGTACGCGGGCGGGGCGCGCGGCAGCGTCTCGATCTCCCAGCTCAGCCCCGGACGGAAGAACAGCCTGGGCTACCAGATCGACGGCGCCGAGTCCGCCGTCGCGTGGGACTCGGAGGATCCCGACCGGCTCTGGATCGGCCACCGCGACCGGCCCAACGAGCTCCTGCTGCGCAACCCCGCCCTGATGAACGGCGCGGGCGTCGCAGCGGCGCGGCTCCCCGGCGGCCACGTCGAGGGGTTCGCCGACACCTTCGGCGCCGTCTTCACCGCCATCTACGACGACGTCCTCGCGGGCGGCCCGTCGCCGTCCCCGCGCTACGCGACGTTCGCGGACGGACACGAGGAGATGCTCGTGGGAGACGCCGTCCTGGAGAGCTCGCGCACCGGCCGCTGGGTCGCGGTGGCGCGGGACTGAAGAGACACCCGTCCATGCGAAGCCGCGTCCCGACCAGTCCGGAGGGCCCATCGCGATGAAGCTCGGCTTCCTCACCGCGCCGTTCCCGTCCACGCCGCTCCTGGAGGTGGCCGACTGGGCCGCCGAGAGCGGCTTCGAGGTCCTCGAGATCGCCTGCTGGCCGCAGAGCACCGGCCCGGTCCGCCGCTACGCCGGGACCAGCCACATCGACGTCGCGAACCTCTCCGCGTCGCAGGCGACGGAGATCGTGGACCAGGTCGCCGCGCGCGGCCTCTCGATCTCCGGCCTCGGCTACTACCCCAACCCGCTGCACCCGGACCCCGCCCACCGCGAGATGGTCATCGGCCACCTCCGCCACGTGATCGTCGCGGCCGAGAAGATGGGGATCCCCCTCGTCAACACGTTCATGGGCGGCGACGCGGCGAAGAACCAGGACCAGAACTGGGAAGAGGCCCTTCGCGTCTGGCCGGACATCGTCCGGTTCGCCGAGGACCACGGGCGGAAGATCACCCTCGAGAACTGCCCGATGATCTTCAGCTACGACGAGTGGCCGGGCGGCCACAACATCGCCACCACCCCGCGCATGTGGCGCCGGATCCTGGAGCAGTGGGGCGGGACCGTCGGCCTCAACTTCGACCCGAGCCACCTCGTCCTGCAGATGATCGACACGCGCCGCTTCCTCAAGGAGTTCGGCGCCCACGTGCTCCACTTCCAGGCCAAGGACCTGATGATTGACCCCGACGGGCTCTACGAGCGGGGCGTCTTCTCCCTGGGGATGGGCTGGCAGATCCCGCGCATCCCGGGGCTCGGCCAGGTTGACTGGACCGTCGTCTTCGGTGAGCTGTACCGCCAGGGGTTCGAGGGGGACTGCATCATCGAGCACGAGGATCGCCGGTTCGAGGGGACCGACGAGAAGGTGAAGCAGGGCTTCCTCATCGCGCGCGACGTCCTGCGCCCGTACTGCAGGTAGCGGCCGCCCGCGCGGCCCGATCCGGGAGCGACATGGGACTCTCCATCGACAACCTGACCGAACGCGACATCGCGAAGACGATCGACCACTCGCTGCTGCGCCCGGAGCTCGACGACGTCTTCGTCGCCGACGGGTGCCGGCTCGCCGCCCGATACGACGTCGCGTCCGTGTGCGTCCGGCCGGCCGACGTGCGCCGGGCGAAGGCGCTCCTCGCCGGTACCGACGTGGCGGTGGGGACGACGATCGGCTTCCCGCACGGGAACCACACGACCGGCATCAAGGTGCACGAGGCGGAACGGGCCCTGGCGGACGGTGCGACCGAGCTCGACATGGTGCTGCTCATCGGCGCCCTCAAGTCCGGGCGGGACGCGGACGTGGAGGCCGACATCCGGGCCGTGGTGGACGTGGCCCACCAGGCCGGCGCGATCGTCAAGGTCATCTTCGAGAACGCCTACCTGACGGACGACGAGAAGGTCCGGGCCTGCCGGCTCTCCGAGGCGGCAGGCGCCGACTTCGTGAAGACGAGCACCGGTTTCGCGCCCTCGGGGGCGACCCACGAGGACCTGCGCCTCATGCGTGCGAACGTCTCGCCGCGGGTCCAGGTGAAGGCCGCCGGCGGCGTCCGCACGCTCGACGCGCTCCTCGACGTCATGGAGCTGGGCGTGACGCGGGTCGGCGCGACGGCGACCGAGGCGATCATCCTCGACTTCCGCGCCCGGAAGGCGGGGCTCGCGGAGACGGGGGAGCCGGCCGTCGCGGCCGGGGAGGGGAGCGGCTACTGATGCGCACCGTCGGCGTGGGGATGCTCGGCTCCGGCTTCATCGGCGAGTTCCACGCGCAGGGGCTCCGGTACGTCCCCGACGCGCGCGTCACCGTCAACGCCGACGCGGACCCCGCCCGGCGCGCAGCGTTCGCGCAGCGCTTCGGCAGCCGCCCGGTGGCGACGATCGAGGAGCTCTGCGCGGATCCGGACGTGGACCTCGTCATCGTCTCGCTGCCCAACCACCTGCACCGCCAGGCGGTCCTCGCCGCGGCGGCGGCGGGCAAGGGCGTCGCGTGCACCAAGCCGCTCGGCCGGAACGCGGGCGAGGCGGCCGACATGCTTCGCGCGGTCACCGAGGCGCGCACCTTCGGCGCCTACCTGGAGAACGTCGTGTTCAACCCGGACATCCTCCGGGTGCGCGAGATGGTCGCGTCCGGCGCGATCGGCCGGGTGACCACGTTCCGTGCGCGCGAGGGCCACAGCGGCCCGCACGCGGCGCACTTCTGGGACGCCGAGCTCGCCGGCGGCGGGGCCCTGCTGGACATGGCCTCCCACGGGATCGAGGTGGGCCGGTTCCTGTTCGGGAAGGACCTCGCGCCGCGGGACGTCTTCGCCTGGGGCGACACGCTCGTCCACGGAGACCGCACGACCGGCGAGGACAACGCGATCATGGTCGTCCGGTTCGCCGACGGACGCGCCGCCACGTGCGACGTCTCCTGGTCGTCCAAGGGCGGCCTGGAGGGCCGCTTCGAGGTCTACGGGGACGCCGGACGGATCATCGAGGACCTGGGCGCCGGCTCCATGAAGGCCTTCATCGAGCGGCCGGCAGGGTACCTGGTGGAGAAGGCCGACGCCGAGACCGGCTGGGTCTTCCCACAGCCGGACGAGATCCGCATCCACGGCCACGACCTGATGATGGCGGACGTCGTCTCCGCGTTCCGGGATGGCCGCCAGCCGGGCGAGACGCTGCGCGACGGCTACGTGGTGAACGCGATCCTCGACGCGGCGTACGCGTCGATGCGCAGCGGCCGGTGGGAGCCGGTCGTCCTGGACGAGGCGCTCATGGCGGGCCGCGCGTGATCGAGCGCCCTTCCGCCGCGACGCGATGGCTCCGCGAGGGGGCCGCCGTGCTCGCGCGCGTGGCGGAGACGCAGGCCGGCGCGATCGAGACCGCGAGCCAGTGGTGTGCCGAGGCGATCGGCGCGGACGGGCTGGTGCACCTCTTCGGGACGGGCCACTCCCGGATCCCGGTGGAGGAGATGTTCCCGCGATACGGCTCGTATCCCGGCTTCAATCCCATGGTCGAGCTGTCCATGACGTTCCACACGCAGGTGGTGGGGGCGAACGGGCAGCGCCAGGCGATGTTCATCGAGCGGATCCCGGGGCTCGCGGAGGTCATCCTCTCGAACTTCCGGTTCGGCCCGCACGACGTGATGATGGTGTTCTCCGCGGGCGGCCTGACGGCCGTGCCCGTGGAGATGGCCCGCGGCGCGAAGGCGCGCGGACTGCGTGTCATCGCCGTCACATCTGTGGCACAGTCCCTCTCTGCGGAACCCGAGCCCGCTGCCGGGCGGAGGCTGCTGGAGGAGGCGGACCTCGTCCTCGACGTGTGCAGCCCGCATGCGGACGCGATGGTCGCGATCGACGGGCTGGAGACGCCA
>JAKOQS010000047.1 GCA_029778235.1 Chloroflexota bacterium
CCCAGCCGCGCGTCGCGGGCGCGCCAGATCGTGGCCATCCCGCCGTCGCCGATCGGCTCGACCAGCTCGTACCGGCCGTTGAGGATCGTCCCGCTCTCCGTCACTCGTCCTCCAGGTGCGCCCGCGGCCCGTCAGCGGGCGTCGAGGGTGCGCAGGTACGCGCCGAACTCCGTCCCCAGGTCCGGTCGCTCGAGCGCGAGCTCCACGGACGCCTTGAGCCACCCCATCGTGGTGCCCGCATCGTAGCGAGTCCCCTCGAACGCGTAGCCGTAGACCTCCTGCTCGTCCATGAGCGCCTCGATCGCGTCCGTGAGCTGGATCTCGCCTCCGGCGCCCCGCTGCGTCTGCTCGAGCTTGTCGAAGATCTTGGGCGTGAGGACGTAGCGCCCGATGATCGCCAGGTCGGAGGGGGCGTCCTCGGGGTCCGGCTTCTCGACGACCTTGTCCACCCGCCAGAGCCGGCCGCCGTGGTCGCCCTCCGCCGGCGCGCCCCCGATGACGCCGTAGCGCCGCGTCTCCTCGAGCGGGACATGCTCCACCGCGACGACCGAGGCATGCGTCCGGTGGTACGCGTGGATGAGCTGCCCGATGCAGGGCGGCTCGCCGATCACGACATCGTCGCTGAGGAGCACGGCGAACGGCTCGTGCCCCACGAGCTCCTTGGCCATGAGCACGGCATGCCCCAGGCCCAACTGCTCCTTCTGGCGCACGTATGCGATCTGGGCGAGGTCGCTGATCCGCCTGACCTGCCGGAGGCGCTCGATGTCGCCGCGCTCCTCGAGGAGACGCTCGAGCTCGAGCGACTGGTCGAAGTGGTCCTCGATCGCACGCTTGGTCCCGCTCGTGATGATGATGACCTGCTCGATCCCGGCGGCGACGGCCTCCTCGACCGCGTACTGGATGACCGGCTTGTCAACGAGCGGGAGCATCTCCTTGGGCTGGGCCTTGGTGGCAGGGAGGAATCGGGTCCCCCAGCCGGCAGCCGGGAAGACGGCTTTGCGGACGCGCATGGCTCCTCAGGGCGAGCGGTGATGACGGGCGGTCGGCCCGACGCGGGACCTGCCGAGTATACGGCCGGGCGGCCCGATGGCCGGTCGGCGGAAGGTGCGGCGCAGGGCAGCAAGGGGTGGTGGGCCGTCCAGGGCGGGACCAGGCGGCCGCGCCCGGGGCTGGACCAGGCGGCCGCGCCCGGGGCTGGACCAGGCGGCCGCGCCCGGGGCTGGACCCGGCGGCCGGCGGGGTCAGCCGCCGGCGGGCGGCTGGATGCCCGGCGGCGTCCCCTGGCCCGGCGGCGGCGCGCCGGGGCCGGGCTGGCTCCACGTGTCGGCGGATCCGCCGCGGTCCCTGCGGCCCCAGCCGAGGAACGCACCGATGAGCAGGCCCACGCCCGGGATGATCAGGAAGAACGGCCAGATCTTCTGCCAGTCGAGGTCGTAGTAGTTCTGGAGCAGGAAGACCGCGCCCAGGAACAGCAGGATCCCGCCGCCGATGAACCCGCCGGTGCGGTCCCTCTGGTCACGAGCGAAGAGAGCCCGCCCGAACACCCACGCCCCCGGGATGATGAGGGCGAACGGCCAGATCACGCCCCAGTCCACGTCGATCCAGTCCCGGAACAGGAACAGCAGGCCCAGGACGACGAGGACGACCCCGGCGACGATGCCGCCCGTCCTGCCCTGGCGGTCGTTCATGGATGACCCTCCGCGCATGCGACGTCCTCCGAGTCTATGCCGCAGGTCCACGTCCCCGTCACGTGCCGCCGGTCAGAAGGTCGGGGCCGGTTCGTCCTCCGCGACGATCACCTCGCCGCCCTCGCGCTCCGGGACCACCTGGAGCAGGATCCCGCCCGCGATGACCAGCGCGCCGCCCACGACCTGGATCGGGAGGAGCGCCTGGCCGAGCAGGAGCGCGGCGAGGACGACGCCGCCGACCGGCTCGAGCATGAGGAGGATCCCGGTCCGCGTCCCGCCGATGCGCCGGATGGCGACCAGGACGAAGACGCTCGGCATCGCCGCGCCGAGCACACCGATGACGAGGGTGATTGCCAGGAGCGCCGGGTCCGCCAGGGGGGCGGCGATCGCCGCACCCAGCCCGCCGGCCGCGGTCGCGACCGCGGCGTAGATCGGCAGCGAGATGAGGAAGACGACGAGCGTCGCCTCGTCGGACGGGACGTGGCGGAAGCCGGAGCGACCGACCGTGAAGTAGACGACCTGGCAGACGGCCGCGAACAGCGCGAGGACGATGCCGACGAGGTCCACCCGGACGCCCTGCGCCGCGTCGAGCTGGGAGAGGACCACGAGGGCCATCCCGCCGATCGCCAGCGCGAGGGCGGCGATCCTCGCCCGGGTGACGCGCTCCCCGTGGAAGAGGGTCCCGGCCACGGCGACCATGACCGGGTACGTGTAGAAGGCGATGAGTGCCAGGGCGACCGTCGTGCGCTCGAAGGCCGTGAACATGGAGAGGTTGAGCAGCGCCCCGGCGGCCCCGGCGGCGGCGAGCAGGGTCACGTCGCGGCGGTCCATCGCGCCGAGGTGAAGGCCTCGGCCGCGCCGCGCCCCCAGCGCGAGGATGATGCCCAGGAAGCTCGCCGCGAAGAGCCCGCGCCAGATGACGACGCCGAACGCCGAGAGGTCCCGGTCCGACGCGAGGCCCGACAGCGGGCCGTTGATCGCGAAGAGAGATGCGGCGAGCAGCGCCGCACCGAACCCGAGGAGCCCTCCGCGGCTGTCGGTCACGCGCGATCGGTGCGGGTCAGCCGGCGGAGCCGGCGCCGGTCGCCGGGCGGTCGCCCGTCGCGGCCTCCGCCCGGCGGCGATGCAGGACGACGTGCGTGAACGGGATCCGGAGCTCCGAGAAGACGTCGATGCTGACGAGGAACCCGGCGAACAGGAAGCCCACCGCGAGGAGCTTGCCGATCCCGTAGAACTCGGTCGAGCCGAAGCGATTGAGGCTGTCGGTCAGCGCGGGGATCCACGCGCCGACCGCGATCAGGATCGTGGCCGGGACACGGCTGTTGATGCGGCCGGAGGCCATCGCCCGTGCCGCCCCCGGCAGCGAGGCGACGAAGTTCACGACGAACGCGACGGGGGAGATCAGGAGGTTGAACAGGAAGATGTCGCCCTTCTGGTTCGGGTCCAGCGAGTACGCGAGGACCCGCCTCTTGGGCATGAACACGTAGACGGAGAAGAGCGCGCCGAAGCCGAGGGAGAAGGCGCCCGTCACGTTCATGAACGGCGTCAGCAGGCGCAGGTAGCCGGGCATGATCGCCGCGGTGGGGACGCCCGTGGCGGCGTCGACGGCGTAGCCGGGCGGCGGCAGGGCCGCGGCGGCCGCGAGGACCGTGGCCAGGACCGTCGCGCCCACGACCGCGAGCGCGGCGATCCGCGGCCACCGCTCGTTCTGGAAGTAGGTCTCGACGGCGATGGCGAGCGCGAGGATGGCCGCGGCGATGAAGTATAGGACCGGGGTGGAGCCCGCATCGGGGTACTGCTGGCGCTGCTGGGTGAGGAACGTGAACAGGCCGGCGAGGAAGAGGGAGAACGCGAACGCGTAGCCGAACCGGGTCTTCCCGAGCAGGAACGCGGTCCCCAGGCCCAGCCACGCTGCGGTCGCGACGGCCCCCGTGACGTACCAGGTCTTGTAGAGCGGCTCGCTCCAGCCCCAGATGGCGCCAGCCGCCTCGCACCCGGCGCCGATCGAGAACCACAGCATCCCGAGGGCCCACGCGAGCTGGAACGAGTGCCGTCGCGTGCGCCACTGGTCCAGGACGGCCAGGAAGAACAGGAACGCCAGGACGGCCGTCAGGCCGGTGAGGGCGATCCGGAGGTCCACGTGCCAGGCTCCCCGTGCGGTGGGACGTTCCGCGGCGCGCGCGTCAGGCGAGGCCGGTCGCGAGCGTCAGGCGGGCACGAACTCGTGGTCGTCGCGGTGGGCGCCGTCGCACAGGCCCCAGCCCGCGTCCGTGGGCACCGCGACGGGGCGCATGATCTCGCGCGCTGCCGACTTGCGGCACCAGAGGTAGCCGGTCCGGCGCATCCACGCGCGCACGTGCGACTCGTCCGCGTGGAACTGGTGCGGGCCCGGGTTGATCGGAGACGCGACCGCCCACGAGGGAGGCGCCTCCGTTGCGACGACGTCCAGGATGCTCACGCGCATCGGCTGGCCGGCGATGGGCTCGTGGCACCCTTCGCAGCGCACCGAGTCCGTGTCGTGGATGACGGTCGGGATCCTGATCCCCATGATCTCCATGGCAGGCCCCAGCATACCCAACGGAGACCGCCGGCGGGCGGTCCCGGAGACGGCAGGAGGCCCGCCGGCGAGCCGGCGGGCCTCCGTCCTGTCCCGGTCCCGGGGCCGAAGCCCCGGGAGCGGGCCTGATCGGTCTCCCCGATCAGTTGGCGTGCGTCTTGTTCCAGGCGGCGACCTGCTTGGCCGTGCCGACCGTCGCGCGGTAGTAGCGCGGCACCGCGTAGGAAGCGGCGGCCGTGTCGCTCCCGGCGAAGTACGCCTGGAACTCCGTGTAGCCGCTGATC
>JAKOQS010000309.1 GCA_029778235.1 Chloroflexota bacterium
GACCAGCGACTGGCCGCGATCGCGACGGGAGCGTGTGCGAGGGCGCAGGAACCTGCTCATGGCTCCGGACGCTACCGGGGCCACCTTGCCGCCGGAATAGACCTCAACTTGCGAGGGACCTTGCTGGCTCGCCGTCCCGTGCTCGCGAGGAGCGGCCGACGTCCCGCGACGGCCTCCCGCTCGCGCCCGGTGGTGCGCGCGCGCGCCGGTCTCGCGGCCTACGGGCTCGTCAGACGGCCGTCGGAGGAGAAGCCGACTCGGCCGCGGTCAGGCGGTAGCCGCCACCGCGATCCGTCAACAGGTGGCGTGGATGGTCCGGATCGCATTCGAGCTTGCGGCGCAGGCGTCGCACCGTCACCCAGACGTACGCAGGATCCGCGCCGTCCGCGTCGCCCCACACGCGGGCGAGGAGCCGCTCGGTGGAGACCGGCTCGCCGCCGCTCGCCGCGAGGGTGGCGAGGAAGCGCGTCTCCGTGGGCGACAGCCCCACCGTCCGGCCCGCGACGACGGCCTCCCTCCGGCGGAGGACCAGCGTGAGCTCGGGCCCGAGCACGAGCTCCTGGCTCGGGATCCGCTCGTTCAGCCGGCCGAGGACACGCTGGATCCGGGCGACCAGCTCCTCGTGGTGGTACGGCTTCGTCAGGTAGTCCTCTGCGAACCGGGAGATGGCGTCCACCTTGACCTCGGGCGCCGTGATGATCGAGAGCACGATGATCGGGATGTCCGCCCGCTTCTTCACCTGCCTGGCGACGTCCTCGCCGCTCATCCGGGGCATGGCCAGGTCGAGGATCACGAGGTCCGGCCATGTCACGTCGAGCGCCTCGATCGCCTCGGCGCCCGACTTGGCCGTGGCGACCTCGTACCCGTCGCGCCGCAGGCGATCGCCGAGCGACAGGAGCAGCTGGACGTCGTCGTCCACGAGCAGGAGTCGATACCGTTCGGACATGCGCAGCGTCCCGTGCACCAGCCATGCGCCCGACGTCCCCGGGCGATCGCCAGTCTAGGGCTCGACCCTGACGACCCAAATGACAGCCTAACGATGGTGCGGCGGTGCAACGCCCGTCGGGACCTGCGCCGTGCACGCATCGCGCGATGCCCGGCGCTACCACCCGGCGCTACCATCGATCCATGAGCCGTGACCTGCACCGGCCTCTCCGCGAGGCCTGGATCGTCGATGCCGTCCGCACGCCCATCGGCCGCTACGGCGGCGCGTTGGCGTCCGTTCGGCCGGACGACCTCGCCGCCATCGTCGTCCGCGCCATCGTCGAACGCACGGGCATCGACCCGACCCGCGTCGAGGACGTGATCCTGGGGTGCGCGAACCAGGCCGGCGAGGACAACCGGAATGTCGCCCGCATGGCCGTCCTCCTCGCGGGGCTTCCCGTCGAGGTCGGGGGGCTCACGGTCAATCGCCTGTGCGGGAGCGGGCTCCAGGCGGTCAACTCGGCTGCCCATGCGATCGCGGTCGGCGACGGGGACGTCTTCATCGCCGGCGGGGTCGAGTCGATGTCCCGCGCCCCGTACGTGATGCTCAAGCCCGAGGCGGCGTATGAGCGCGGCACCCACGAGCTCGTGGACACCACCCTCGGCTGGCGATTCGTGAACCCTGCCATGCAGGCCGCTTACCCGCCGATCTCGCTGGGCGAGACCGCCGAAGTGGTCGCGGACCGCTGGGGCGTCTCCCGCGAGGACCAGGATGCACTCGGCCTGGCCAGCCAGCAGCGCGCGGTCGCCGCGCAGGCCGACGGCCGCTTCGACGCGCAGATCGTCCCGGTGTCGATCCCGCAGCGGAAGGGCGACCCGATCGTCGTGGACCGCGACGAGCATCCGCGGGCCGACACGACGGCCGATGCCCTCGCGAAGCTGCGGCCTGCGTTTCGCGAGGGCGGGACGGTCACCGCCGGGAACTCGAGCGGGATCAACGACGGCGCGTCGGCGCTTCTCCTCGCCGAGGCCGATGCGGCGCGCGGGCTGGGGCTGCGGCCGATGGCTCGCATCCTCTCCACGGCGGTCGCCGGCGTGGATCCGTCCGTCATGGGGATCGGGCCGGTCCCGGCTTCGCGCAAGGCGCTCGAGCGCGCCGGCATCGCCGTCGCCGACCTGGATCTCGTCGAGATGAACGAGGCGTTCGCCGCGCAGTCCGTGGCGTGCGCGCGCGAGCTGGGTCTCGACCCGGCCACGCTCAACGTGGACGGCGGCGCGATCGCGCTCGGTCACCCGCTCGGGATGAGTGGGGCGCGCCTCGTGACGATGCTCGTGCACGGCCTTGCGCGCACCGGGGGGCGCTACGGCCTCGCGACGATGTGCATCGGCGTGGGCCAGGGGATCGCGACGGTCGTCGAGCGGATCGAGGCGTAGGCGCGGGGTCGCACCCCCGGGGGCGTCGGGCGCAGCGCCCGGCGGCGCCCGCACCACGCGGCGCCGAGTACGGGCGGCGGGTGAAGCCCCCGCCGACGAGCCGGGCAGCACAGATGCGGGCGTCGGGCAGCCCCGCCGCCCGCCAGGCCGAGCCGCCCGCTGGGGCGCGGCGAGCCAGGCCGGAGGCGCCGGCGGCCCGCCGCCCGCCGGCCGGACACGAGTCGAAGGGCGCCGGCGGCCCAGGATCCTGGGTGCTGAGGCCCCGCACGGCGACGAGCGGCACCCTGCGGATCCTCTTCACCCTGTGCAGATCGTCGCCCGCGGCTTTCACCTGGTGAAAGGAATCGCATCGGCGTGCCCCGCCTGGCCCGATGCGACCGGTCCGGGGGCATCGGCGTGCCCCGCCTGGCCCGATGCGACCGGTCCGGACGGGTGCGCGGGGGCCCGCCCGGGTGCTCCTGCGGCGCGACCCGATCGGCACCGGGGACCCGCGACCCTCGGAGGATGGTCCGTCTTGCACCGGGTGAAGAGGATCTGCACGGGACCGCGCGCGGACTCAGCCCGGAGGCTCGTCCGCTTTCACCTGGTGAAGATCGCCCCGTTCGTTGTGGCGGCATCGGCCGGGCGAGGGGTGCCTCGGGCGAGCGGCCCCGCGGCCGTCTCCCGCGCCCGGCGCCGGCGGCGTGGCGGCGCCTCGGGCCCGCGGCCCCACGGCCGTGCGACCGCCCCCGGCACGGTCGCGCGCGCCGGCCTCCGATCCTTGTCACGCCGGTCCAGCCACCGATCGTGCTGCCGCCTCCCGTGCCGGCTCACTGCCCGGCGCTCCGCTCTTGTCGAAACCCGAGCGGCCGACTAGGATTTGACGGTCGGGTCGTCCGGACCCGACTCGCCTCCAGGAGGTCGCCCGCATGATCGACGGCCAGCCCACCGTCCTCTCGCTCACCGATGCCGCCGCCTCGAAGCTCCGCGAGCTCACCGCCGGCGAGGACAACCCCCAGCTGGGACTCCGCGTCTACGTGTACAGCGGCGGGTGCTCGGGCTTCCGGTACGGGATGATGCTCGAAGATGCGCCGACTCCCGAGGACAACGTCCTCGAGGCGAACGGGATGCGCGTCTACGTGGACGGGCGCAGCATCGACCTGCTGCGCGGGTCGTCGATCGACTATGTCGACACGCTCATGGGTGCGGGCTTCACCGTCACCAACCCGAACGCGGTCTCGGCCTGCGGCTGCGGATCGAGCTTCCGCACCGCGGAGTCGGCCGGTTCGCCGGGTGCCTGTCACCACTGACGACCTTGACGGCCGGTCGTGGGGCGGCCCGCCGCCCCGGGATCGGGCTCACGTCACACCATCGTCCGCGTTCACTAGGCCGCCGGCGCCGCCGGCGGCCTCGTGACATGCCGGCTCGAGCGGAGCGGCGCCCGGCTCCCCTCACGGCGCCGACCGCGCGCATGACCCCCGCCGGACCGCCCGGACCCCCGCGCCCCGCCCGGGCCGACCGGACCCCCGCCGGGTGCCGATTCGCCTGTTTGCGCAAGCGCGCAAATGTCGGTACCATGGACCAGCGCCCCGACTCGAACGACGCGGC
>JAKOQS010000310.1 GCA_029778235.1 Chloroflexota bacterium
ACGAGCCTGCCGCCGCCCTCCAGCGGAACGCGCATGACGATCCCGCGCCCCTCCTTGGTGACCTCGAGCGGGCCGTCGCCCGTCCGCGGCTTCATGGCGGCCATGTGCTTACCCCTTTTCGTCGTCGCGCCCTCCGAGCCGGCGCGAGATGTGCGGGGACCAGTATCCCTGATGGGCCCGCGTGCCCGCGACCACGCCCCCAGCATCGGACGTGCCCCGGGGCCGCCCGGGCAGGGGCAGGGGGCGGGTCCGGCTCAGGATCGGGGCACGTGGCAGCCGGCCAGGTGGTCGTCGACCAGCCCCATCGCCTGCATGCCGGCGTACGCCGTCGTCGGCCCCACGAACACGAACCCGCGGCGCTTGAGCTCCTTGGCCAGGGCGGCGGACTCGGGCGTGGTGGCCGCGACGTCCGCGGACGACCGCGGCCTCGGCCGGCTCGGCGGCGGGGCGAACGACCACACCAGCCGGTCGAGCGCTCCTGGGCCGTCGGCGTCGAGCAGGGTCACCAGGGCGCGGGCGTTGGCGATGGTGGCGTCGATCTTGGCCCGGTTCCGCACGATCCCGGCGTCGGCCAGCAGCCGGGCTCGGTCGGCCTCGCCGTACGCCGCCACCGCCTCCGGGTCGAAGCCGTCGAACGCGGCCCGGAAGCCCTCGCGCTTGCGCAGGATCGTGATCCACGCGAGGCCCGACTGGAACGCCTCGAGGGTGAGCCGCTCGAAGATCGCGCCGTCGCCGTGGACCGGACGGCCCCACTCGGTGTCGTGGTAGACGACGTAGTCGGGGGTCGAGGCGCCCCAGCCGCACCGGGCGAGGCCGTCGTCGCCGACGACGAGGCCGGTCACGCGGTCAGTCGCGCTCGTCGTGGGGCGGCACCGGCCGCGGGACCCCCATGCCGGCCACCCGGGCCTCGAGCTCGGCGATCCGGGCGTCGCGGGTCGAGACCTCGTCCGCGAGGCGGTCGAGCACCTCGTCGACCTCGTCCATCCGGTAGCCGCGCAGGCCGACCGCGAAGCGCACGTCGTCGACGTCGGCCTTGGCCAGCGGACGGTCCTCGGGCAGCGCGAGCGGAGCGCGGTCGGGGGTGGTGCCGGGCAGCTCGCCGAGGCGGCCGACCGCGAGCAGGGCGACGACGGTGATGAGCACGATGCCCGCGAGCATGAACAGGAAGGTCACGGCCGAAGCGTCCTCGTCGATCCCGTGGCGCGGTCCGGCGGTTGCCGGACTCCCCGAGCATGCCACGCTGGTGGTCTCCGGTGCCGCTCGGCTCCGGCGACGCGCGGAAGGAGCCGGCGGTGCCGCTGCGGCTGGGCGGGCGCACGTTCGCCGACGACGAGACGGTCGTCATGGCGATCGTGAACCGCACGCCCGACTCGTTCTACGACCAGGGCGCGACCTTCTCCGACCGCGCAGCTCTGGCCGCCGTCGACCGCGCGGTCGACGAGGGTGCGGGGATCGTCGACATCGGCGGGGTCAAGGCCGGTCCCGGGCCCGAGGTCGACGCGGCAGAGGAGATCCGGCGCACGGCGTCGTTCGTGGCGGCGGTGCGCTCCCGCCACCCCGGCGTCGCGATCAGCGTCGACACCTGGCGCGCGGAGGTCGGGCGGGCCGCGTGCGCCGAGGGGGCGGACCTGCTCAACGACGCGTGGGGCGGCCACGACCCGGCGCTGGCGGCGGTCGCGGGCGAGCACGGCGTCGGCCTGGTCTGCACCCACACGGGCGGTGCGCCGCCCCGCACCCGGCCGCACCGCGTGCAGTACGCGGACGTCGTCGACGACGTCGTGTCGTTCTGCACGGCCGAGGCGGAGCGCGCCGTGTCGCTCGGGGTGTCGCGCGAGTCGGTGATCATCGACCCGGGGCACGACTTCGGGAAGAGCACCCGGCACTCGCTCGAGGTCACCCGACGGCTCCCTGAGCTGGTGGCCACCGGGTGGCCCGTCCTGGTCTCCTTGTCGCGCAAGGACTTCGTGGGCGAGTCGCTCGACATCTCCGCGCCCGGCGAGCGGCTCACGGGCACGCTCGCCACCACCGCGGTGTCGGCATGGCTCGGCGCGCGCATCTACCGCGCGCACGACGTCGCGGCGACCCGTCAGACCCTCGACATGGTCGCGGCGATCGCCGGGACCCGTCCGCCCGCCGTCGCGCGCCGGGGCCTGGCATGACCGGCGTCCCGCCCTCGCTGGGGTCGCGCGGCCAGGGCTGGGTCGTGCTCCAGTTCGTGCTGCTCGGCCTCGCGCTCGGCGTGGGGCTGCTCGACCTGTCGGGCTGGCCCTCCGCCGCGCAGGG
>JAKOQS010000048.1 GCA_029778235.1 Chloroflexota bacterium
CGCCGCTATCCGCACGAGTTCTCCGGCGGCCAGCGGCAGCGCATCGGCGTCGCGCGCGCTCTCGTGCTCGAGCCGGAGTTCATCGTGCTCGACGAGCCCGTCTCGGCGCTCGACGTCTCGATCCAGAGCCAGGTCCTGAACCTCCTCCTGGACCTTCGCAAGGACTTCGACCTCACCTACCTGTTCATCAGCCACAACCTGTCGGTCATCGAGTACGTGAGCGACAGGGTCGGCGTGATGTACCTGGGCCAGATCGTCGAGCTCGCCTCGTCCGAGGAGCTCTACCGGGCGCCGCGCCACCCGTACACGCTCGCCCTGCTCTCGGCGATCCCGGACGCCGACCCCCGGCGCCGGCGCAAGCGTCTCGTGCTGAAGGGCGACGTGCCGTCGCCGGTGAACCCGCCCGAGGGCTGTCACTTCCACACACGTTGCTGGCTGCGCGAACAGCTCGGGAACCCGGAGCAGTGCGTCGCGCAGGAACCCGACCTGCGCGAGATCACGCCGGGGCACAGCGTGAAGTGCCACTTCGCCGAGCAGGTCTCGCCGACGAAGGCCGCGGAGTTCGCGTCCGTCCAGTCGGCCCTCGAGACCGCGACGGTGGACGCCTGACGGAGCTCCGATGCACCGATCGCTCCCCGACACCCTTCTGAAGGCTTGCCCGGGCCGGGTCGGCGGCGGGCGGATCCCGGGCGCATCGCACCGTGGCGCGCGCCTGGCGATCGGTCCTCGCACGGCCGGTCCTCGCATGACCGCGGTCGTCCTCCTCGCGCTGCTCGGCGTCGCGGTCGTCGTGACCGGCTGCACCTCGTCCGGGCCGGCCGCGAGCGCGGGCGGCACCTCCCCCTCGCCCTCCGCGAGTGGGGTGCCCCCGACCGAGGCACCCACGCCCACAGCCTGGCCGGGCAACGTGCCGGACTCCGTCATCGCGCTCGGGAAGCTCGACGAGCAGATGGCCAAGGCCGCCAAGGCGATGGACGACGCGGTCGCCGCCAAGGATCTGGCGGCGCTCTCGGGCGCCTCGAAGGGGCTCGTGGACCTGGTGGACGGGTACGCCGAGGACGTGCAGACCGTCCAGGGCTACGCGGGCACCAAGGCGGTCGGGGACACGTTCGCGGCGGCCCTGGCGCAGATCCGCGCGGGCGCCAAGGCCATCGCGGACGGCATCGAGAAGGGCGACGCGAACGGCATCGACGCGGGCATCTCCGACCTCGGCGCGGGGATCGCCCAGTACGGGCTCGCGCGCGCGGACCTCGGCCCGCTCCTGGAGCAGGCCATCTCGATGAAGAAGAAGTACGTCAAGTAGCCCCCGAGGAGCCCGCACGAGGCGGCGGGCGCCCGATGGGGCCTGCCCGGGGCGCCGGGCGCCCGACGGGGCCCGCATCCAGCCCGCTGGTCGCGCACGGCCGCGTCGGTATACCATCTGCGCACGCCCGCGCTCGGCCGGACCCCCGGCCGGTCGCCGGGGGGGTGCGCGGACCGCGTGGAGAGGAGAACCACCGGTCGCGGCGGGCCGTCCGGAGCCGCGCGGCGAAGAGGAGGACAGCACGGCATGGTGAGATATCGGCTGCTCGCGGCCGGCGCGATCGTCGCGATCGTCGCCGCGGCCTGCGGACAGGGTGCGTCGCCCGCGCCCGCCACCCAGGCGCCCGCGACCGAGGCACCGGCGAGCCAGGCTCCCGCGACCGAGGCGCCCAGCGCCACCGCGGCCCCCAGCGAGACGGCGCAGGCGGGCACGCCCAAGGAGGGTGGCACGTTCGTGGTCGCCATCCCCGGCGACCTCAACCGGACAGACCCGGCGCTCGTCGACGACGCGAACTCCACCTACGTCCTGGAGCAGGTGCTCGAGACCCTCGTCACGCTGAAGCCCGGCACCGGCGGCGAGATCGTCCCGGCGCTCGCGGAGAGCTGGACGATCAGCCCGGACGGCCTCCAGTACACCTTCAAGATCCGCGAGGGCATCAAGTTCCACGACGGCACCGACCTCAACGCCGAGGCCGTCAAGGTGAACTTCGACCGCTGGATGAACATCCCGCAGTCCTACGTGGACCTCGGCTACACCTACTACATCGACACGGTCATCACGCCGCAGGTGACCTCGGTCACCGCGCCCGACCCGACCACCGTCGTCGTGACGCTCAACCAGCCGAACTCCGCGTTCCTCATCCAGATGACGCTCACGCCGTTCGCCATCTCGAGCCCCAAGGCGCTCGAGGAGGGCAACGCGAGCGCGCCCGACTTCGCGAACAACAAGTACGCCACGGGCGGCCCGCCCGCGGCGGTCGGGACCGGCCCCTTCATGTTCAAGTCGTGGGTCCCCGGCACCGAAGTCGTGCTCGTGAAGAACCCGGACTACTGGAACGCCGCGGCCGGCGGCCCGTACCTCGACCAGATCACGTTCAAGCCGATCACGGACTCGACCGCCACCCTCAACGCCATCCAGGCGGGTGAGGTGGACCTGGTCCAGGCGATCTCGCCGGTGGACCTCGCGACGGTCCAGTCCGACCCCAACCTGCAGGCCATCGATCGCGGCGGCTCCTGCAACGTCGGCCTTCTCGCGATGCAGCAGTCCAAGCCGCCGTTCGACAACCTGAAGATCCGCCAGGCCGTGGCCGCGGCCGTGAACCGGCAGGCGCTCGTGGACGCGTTCTTCGGCGGGGCCGGCGTGGTCCCGACCACCTACGCGCCGCCCGGCACCCAGTACGCCAAGGACGTGAACTTCCCGGCGTACGATCCCGAGGCCGCCAAGCAGCTCATCGCCGAGTCCGGCGTCACCGACCTGAGCTTCGACTTCTGGTACCCGTCCGACGTGACCCGCGCCTACATGCCGGATCCCAAGGGCGAGTTCGAGTCGATCCTCCGCGACCTCGAGGCCGTCGGCTTCAAGCCCAACCCCAAGACCGCCCCGTGGCGGCCCGACTACCTCGCCGCCGAGTCGACCGGTGAGTACCCGATGTGGCTCATCGGCTGGAACTGCGACTGGCTCGGCCTCGACAACTTCCTGTTCACCGCGTGGTTCGGCTACCGGGGCGACCCGTACGGCCCGAACCCGGAGTTCTCGTACAAGAACGACGAGATGAACCAGGCCATGGTCGACGCCCTCAAGGCGACGGACCCGGCCGCCCAGGAGGCCGCGTGGGGCAAGGCCCTCGACATGGTCGCGGCCGACATGCCGGCACTCCCGATCGCGTCCGCCAAGACGCCGGGAGCCATGGCAGCCTATGTGAAGGGCGTCATCCCGTCGCCCACGCTCCTGGAGATCTTCCAGGGGGTCTGGCTCGACAAGTAGCGGTGCGGTGCCCGCCCCCAGCGGGCCACCACCGCACGTGGTCCCCCGGCGGCTCACCGCCCCGGGGGACCACGTTCACTCGACCTTCATCGGCGACGGACAGGCTGGCCCGGGGGACCGCGTGACCCGATGATCAAGTACATCGTGCGACGGCTGATCGGCGCCATCCCGGTGCTGATCGGGCTCTCGATCATCCTGTTCGCGTTCGTCCACCTGCTGCCCGGCGACCCGGCCACCGCGATCCTCGGCCAGCACGCCACGCCGGAGCGCGTCGCCAAGATGCGCGCGTACCTGGGTCTCGACCTGCCGCTCTGGCAGCAGTACCTCATGTACGTGAGCGGGATCCTGCAGGGCGACTTCGGCTCCAGCGTCATCAACAACCAGCCGCTCCTCAAGGAGCTGCTCACCCGCTTCCCCGCCACCATCGAGCTCACGCTCGGCGCGATGATCTACGCCGCGGGCGTGGGCATCCCGCTCGGGCGGTACGCGGCGCGCCATGCGCAGGGCTGGTCGGACGGGGCCGTCACCGTCATCTCGCTCGTCGGGATCAGCATCCCGGTCTTCGTCCTGGGCCTCACGCTCCAGTACATCTTCGCGGTCCGGCTCGACGTCCTCCCGGCCGCGGGCCGGATCGACCCGCGGGCGAACCTAGAGATCCAGACGAACTTCGTCCTCATCGATTCACTCCTGATGGGCCGGCCGGACCTCTTCATCGACGGGATCAGCCACCTGATCCTCCCCGCGATCGCCCTCGGATCCATCCCGCTCGCGATCATCGCCCGCATCACGCGGGCCTCGGTGCTCGACGTGAGCAACGAGGACCACGTGCGAACGGCCCGCGCCAAGGGCCTCACAGAGCGCCGGGTGGACGGGCGGCACGTCATGCGCAACGCGTGGCTGCCGGTGGTCACCGTCCTGGGGATCCAGGTGGGCGGCCTGCTCGCAGGCGCCGTCATCACCGAGACCGTCTTCGCCTGGGGCGGCGTCGGCCGGTTCGTGGTCGAGGCCATCAACAACCGCGACTACCTCGTCGTCCAGAACACGATCCTGATCTTCGCGCTCGTCTTCCTGGTGGTGAACCTGATCGTGGACATCCTCTACGCGTTCCTCAACCCGCGGATCCGGTACGCCTGATGGCCGCGCCCGCCATCCCCGCCGGACGCACGGTGGAGGCCCGCGCCAGCCGCGGCCTCTGGAGCGACGCCTTCCGCCGCCTGCTGCGCAACGGCCCGGCGATCGTCGGCCTCCTGCTGATCGCCCTGTTCGTCCTGACCGCGGTCTTCGCGCCGATGATCGCACCGTACCCGCCGCTCGCGGGCTCGCTCGCGGACCGCCTGCAGCCGCCCAGCCCGATCCATCTCATGGGCACCGACATGCAGGGCCGGGACGAGTTCAGCCGCGTCATCTACGGGGCCCAGGTCAGCCTGGTCGCCGGGGTGGTCTCGGTGGTGATGGGCGTGACGATCGGCGGGCTCATCGGCGCCCTTGCCGGCGGCCTCGGCGGGAAGGTGGACTCCGTCCTTATGCGCGTGGTGGACGTGATGCTGTCGATCCCGGGCATCCTGCTCGCCATCGGGATCGTGGCGTGGCTGGACCGCGGGCTGCCGCAGATCATGTTCGCGGTCGCGATGGTCAACGTGCCGATCTTCGCCCGCATCCTGCGCGGGAGCCTGCTCTCCCTGCGCGAGGCGGACTACGTGACCGCGTCGCGGTCGGTCGGGGCGAGCGGGGGACGCCTGCTCGCCCGGCACATGCTCCCCAACTCGCTCACGCCGCTCATCGTCGCCGCCACCCTGGCCCTGGCGACCGCGATCATCGACGTCGCCGGCCTGGGCTTCCTCGGCCTGGGCCCGCCCGACCCGCGGACGCCCGAGTGGGGCACGATGCTCACCGACTCGACGAAGTTCCTCCGCCAGGCGCCGTGGCTGATCATCTTCCCCGGGGTGGCGATCGTCATCACCGCGATCGGCTTCAACCTCCTCGGCGACGGCCTGCGGGAGTCGCTCGACCCGCGGATGAAGCGCTAGCGATGGCCCTGCTGACCGTCGAGGACCTCGTCGTCCGCTTCCGCACGCACGAGGGCACCATCCACGCCGTCAACGGCGTCACGTTCGAGCTCGAGGAGGGCGAGCGCCTCGGGCTGGTGGGCGAGTCGGGCTGCGGCAAGAGCGTCACCAACCTGGCGATCATCCGGCTGCTGCCCAAGCCGGCCGGCCGGATCGAGGGTGGCCGCGTCTTCTTCGACGGGCAGGACCTCACCGTCCTGCCGGAAGCCGAGGTCCGCGACATCCGCGGCAGCGACATCGCGATGATCTTCCAGGATCCCATGACCAGCCTGAACCCGGTCCTGACGATCCGGGAGCAGATGGTCGAGACGATCCAGGCCCACCGGAAGGTCACGAAGGCGGACGCGGAGAAGCGCGCCGTGGAGCTGCTCGCGATGGTGGGCATCCCCAAGGCCGCCGACCGGCTGAAGGACTACCCGCACCAGTTCTCCGGCGGGATGCGCCAGCGGGTGATGATCGCCATGGCCCTCGCGCTGGAGCCCAAGCTGCTCATCGCCGACGAGCCCACGACGGCGCTGGACGTGACGATCCAGGCCCAGGTCCTGGACCTGCTGCGCAACCTGACGACGGAGCAGGGGACCGCGCTCATCCTCATCACGCACGACCTGGGCGTCGTGGCCGGGATGACGCAGCGGATCAACGTCATGTACGCGGGCTTCATCGTCGAGACGGCCACCACGCCCGACCTGTTCGCCCACCCCTCGCACCCGTACACCATCGGCCTGCTGCACTCCGTGCCTCGGCTCGACGCGGTGGAGGGCGAGGAGCTCATCCCCATCGAGGGGCGGCCGCCGGACATGCGGCACGCGCCCGCGGGCTGCCCGTTCGCCCCCCGGTGCGCGTGGCGGCTGGAACGGTGCTGGTCCGAGAACCCCGTCCTCGAGCCGGTCCGCGCGGGCGAGACCATCGTCACGACCGGCGAGCGTGCCACCCACAGGATCGCCTGCTACGACCCGCCCACGGCCGAGGAGGCCGCGGCCGGCCGGCCGCTCCGCGACGGCTTCGTCGCCGCGCCGCCGCCCGCCGGCTCGATCGACGAGCTCGGCGGGACGCTCGCGAACACGGACGACTTCGCAGGGCTCGTGGCCGCCATCGAGGCGGAGGAGAGCCCCATCGAGCCGTTCCCCAGCGCGGCCGGGCTTCCGCTGCCGCCCGAGCCGGAGCGTCGCAATGACGGCCTCTGATCCCGGTCCGACGGTGGCTGCGGCCTCTGCCGCGACGCCCTCCGTCGCCCCCGGCGCCGCCGCATCCGCCAGGCCCGTCACCGGGGCGGGCGGCGCAGGCACGACGGCTGGCTCGGGCGGGCCCGCGCTGCTCCAGGTCGACGACCTCAAGGTCCACTTCCCGATCCGGGAGGGGCTCATCTTCGAGCGCCACGTCGGGGACATCCGCGCAGTGGACGGCATCTCGTTCTCGATGGCGCGCGGCGAGACCCTGGGCCTCGTGGGCGAATCGGGCTGCGGCAAGAGCACCACCGGCCGCGCGATCATCCGGCTCTACCAGCCCACGGCGGGCCGCGTCGTCTTCGACGGCGTGGATACCACGAAGCTCGACAAGAACGGGCTCAAGGGGATGCGCCGGCGGATGCAGATGATCTTCCAGGACCCCTACGCGAGCCTGGACCCGCGGATGACGGCCGGCGGCATCGTCGCCGAGCCGCTCGACATCCACGGCGTGGGGGCCAAGCGCGACCGGACGGAGCGTGTCCGCGAGCTGCTCTCCACGGTGGGGCTCAACCCCGACTACGCGGAGCGCTACCCCCACGAGTTCTCCGGCGGCCAGCGCCAGCGCATCGGCGTGGCGCGCGCGCTCGCGCTCGAGCCGGACCTGATCATCGCGGACGAGCCCATCAGCGCCCTCGACGTCTCGATCCAGGCGCAGATCATCAACCTGCTCGAGCGCCTCCAGGGCCGGCTGGGCGTCGCGTACCTGTTCATCGCCCACGACCTCTCCGTCGTCCGCCACATCAGCGACCGGATCGCGGTCATGTACCTGGGCCGGATCGTGGAGACGGCCAGCTCGCGCGAGCTCAACGGGGCGCCGCTGCACCCGTACACGGTCGCGCTGCTCTCGGCGATCCCGATCCCGGACCCGCTCGTGGAGGCGCGGCGGCGGCGGATCATCCTCAAGGGCGACGTCCCGAGCCCTGCGAACCCGCCCTCGGGGTGCCGGTTCCACACGCGGTGCTGGCTGCGCGAACGGCTGGGGAACCCGGAGATCTGCTCGGCCGAGGACCCGCCGACCCGCGAGCTGTCGGCCGGGCACCAGGTGGCCTGCCATTTCGCCGAGCAGGTGGACGGCTCGGCGGAGCAGGTCCAGGCCGTGGGCGCGCGCCCGGCGGCGGCCGCGCCCGCCGCCCCGACCGCAGCCCCCGCGCCGCCGACGCATCCGCAGGTGGGGGCCGGTCCCGGCGCCTGACGTCGGTCCCGGGGGGCGGGCTGACGCGCCGGCCGCGCCGCGCGGCCGCAGCGTTGCACTCGGCCCCGGGTGTCGGCCCGGAGGCGGGCCCGCGCCCGGCCGCCAGACCTCGGTGCTTGCCGAGCATCTAGACTCCCTGCGTGCAGCCGCTCAAGATCGCCATCGCACAGATCGCGCCGCGCCTGGGCCTCGTGGACGAGAACCTCGCGCGCCATCACGCGCTGCTCGCGGAGGCGCTCGACGCGGGCGCCGGCCTGGTCGTCTTCCCCGAGCTGGGGCTGACCGGCTACCTCCTCCAGGATCTCGCCGCGGAGGTGGCGATGCGGGCGGACGACCCGCGCCTGCGCGATCTCGCGCGCGCCGCCGGACCCGCGTCGGCCGTCGTCTCGTTCGTGGAGGAGTCCACGGACCACCGCCTGTTCATCGCGGCCGCGCTGCTCGAGGACGGCGAGGTCCGCCACGTGCACCGCAAGCTCTACCTCCCCACGTACGGCCTGTTCGACGAGCGCCGCTTCTACGCCGCGGGCGATGCGCTGCGTGCGACGCCGTCGCGCCTGGGCGTCGGGGTGGGCCTGGCGATCTGCGAGGACGTCTGGCACATGTCGGTCCCGTCGCTGCTCGCTCTGGACGGGGCGCAGCTCATCGTGAACGTCTCGGCCTCGCCCGGGCGCGACCTCGCGTCGGTGCACGAGACCGGCCTGGGCACGGCGACCTCCTGGCGCCAGATCCTGCGCACCTACGCGCAGCTGACGACGAGCTTCGTGGTCTTCTGCAACCGCGTCGGCGTGGACGAGACGATCAGCTTCTGGGGCGGCAGCGAGGTGATCGCGCCGACCGGGGAGGCGCTCTTCTCCGCGCCGCTCTACGACGAGGGGCTGTTCATGGCCGACGTGGAGCTCGGCGACATCCGCCGCGAGCGGATCGCCCTGCCGCTCCTGCGGGACGAACGACCCGAGCTCACGCTGCGCGAGCTGGAGCGGATCGTGGCCGAGCGGGCCGGCTTGGCCATCGACACGACCGCCGAGCCGGCCGCCGCGACGGGAGACGGCGCATGAGCGGGACCTCCGTCCCCGGCGCCCCCGGCGCGCCGTTCGAGCTGCCCGAGGAGCTGCGGATCGACACCACGGTCGCCCGGCGCGTCATCGCCGAGTTCATCCGCGGCCAGCTCGCCCAGGCGGGCTTCGAGCGGGCGGTGCTCGGACTGTCGGGCGGGATCGACTCGGCGCTCGTCGCCTACCTGACCGCGGAGGCGATCGGCGCCGACCGGCTCCTCTGCGTGCTCATGCCGTACCGCACCTCGTCGGCGGCCTCGGTGGCGGACGCGGACGCGGTGGTCGAGCGCCTGGGCTGCGCCCGCGACCTCGTCGAGATCACCGGGATGGTGGACGCGTACTTCGGCACCGACGGGCGGGTGGGCGCCGCCGGCGAGGAAGGTCGGACGGCCAGCGCGCTCCGCCGGGGCAACCTCATGGCGCGGATGCGGATGGCCGTCCTGTACGACCGGTCTGTCACGTGGGGCGGCCTGGTCGTGGGCACCGGGAACAAGACCGAGGCGCTCATCGGGTACACGACGCTGTTCGGGGATTCGGCCTGTGCGTTCGCGCCGATCGGCGACCTGTACAAGAGCCAGGTGCGCCAGCTGGCGGCCGACATGGGCGTCCCGGACGCGATCCTGCGCAAGGCGCCGTCGGCGGACCTGTGGCCCGGCCAGACCGACGAATCGGAGGCGGGCTTCAGCTACCCCGACCTGGACCGGCTCCTGCACGCGATGATCGACCGGCGACGCACGCGCGAGGAGCTGGTGGCGGCCGGCTTCCCGGCCGAGCAGGTGGCGCGCGTCGAACGGATGGTGGCGGCATCGGAGTTCAAGCGCCAGATGCCGCCGATCGCCAAGCTGGGCCCGCGGACGACCGGCGTGGACTACCTGTACCCGCGCCGGCGGCCCGGCTCGGCGCGGCGCTGACGCGGCCGATGGGCGGGAGGGCCGCGTCCCCGGACCCCGACGTCCGCGAGACGGCGGCCGGCGTCCTGTACGTCGTGGCCACCCCCATCGGGAACCTGGGTGACGTGACGCTGCGCGCGCTCGAGACGCTGCGGACCGTGCCCCTCATCGCCGCCGAGGACACCCGGGTGACGCGCCGCCTCTTCGCGCGCCACGGGATCGCGACGCGCCTGGTGAGCTACCGCGAGGCGAACGCCGCGGCGAAGACGCCGGAGCTGCTCGCGCACCTGCGCGAGGGCGCCGACCTGGCACTGGTGACCGACGCGGGCACGCCCCTGGTGAGCGACCCCGGCGCGGGCCTCGTCGCGGCATGGGCCGCCGAGGGCGGCCGCGTGGTCCCGATCCCCGGCCCCTCGGCCGTGCTCGCTGCCGTCTCGGCCGCCGGGATCGTGGGGCCGCGCTGGTCGTTCGAGGGGTTCCTCCCGCGATCGGGCCGCGAACGGCGGGAGCGGATCGCCCGGATCGCGGCCGACCCGCGCGCCACCATCCTCTTCGAGGCGCCAGGACGCCTCGCCGCCACGCTGCGTGATCTCGCGACGGCGTGCGGCGACGAGCGGCCCGGCGCCGTCTGCCGTGAGCTCACCAAGGTCCACGAGACGATCACCCGGGCTGGCCTGGGAGCGCTGCGCGACCACGCGGCTGCGGGGACGATCCCGGCGCGTGGCGAGATCGTCGTCATCGTCGGCGACGCCGTGGCCGCTGGGCCGGCCGGGACCGCGGCCGGGGACCGCACGGCCGCCGCGGCGGCGGCCGACCCCATGAGCGCCAAGGCCATCACCGGTCCCGCGCTCGCCGCCGCGCGCGCCGAGGTCGAGCAGCTCGTCGCGGACGGGACCGCGCGCGGGGAGGCGGCACGCCGGGTGGCCGCCCGGACCGGCCTGCCGCGCCGGGCGCTCTACGGCGCCGGGGCCGGATCGCCGCCAGAAGAGGGGAGGGAGCCACGATGACGACCACGACCCCGCGGCGGGGCGTCCCCGTGCTGCGGGAGCTCGGGCCCGTGGCGCGCGTCCTGTTCGTCGTCACGCTGCTGGTCGCGGTCGGGGGCGTGTTCCTTGACCTCGTGGTCCACGTCGATCCCACCGTCCTGTTCGTCGTCTCGGCCGTCGGCATCCTGGGGCTGGCCTGGATGGTCGGCCTCGCGACCGAGCGCCTCGGCGCCGTCACCGGCCCGCAGATGGGCGGGATCCTCAACGCCACGTTCGGCAACATCGCCGAGCTGATCATCGCGTTCTTCGCCCTCCGCGCGGGCCTGCTCGACGTCGTGAAGGCGTCGATCACCGGTTCGGTCATCGGGAATCTGCTCTTCGTCCTCGGCGCGTCCACCCTCATCGGCGGGCTGCGCAACGGGACCCAGGTCTTCGACCGGCGCGTCGCCAGCTCCAACGCCGCGCTGCTCGTGCTCGCCGCCGTCGGCCTCTTCATCCCCGCGGTCTTCTCCGCCTCGAACGGCACCGCCGACCCGGACCGCGTGGTCGCAGAGTCCGCGTTCGTCGCGGTCATCCTCATCGGCTGCTACGTGCTCGCCCTCGTGTACGGCTTCCGCCATCCGGCCGAGACCCTCGGCGGACACGAGGCGGCGGTCGAGCATGGCGGGCCGGCCTGGAGCGGGCGTGTGGCCGTCGGCGTCCTGGTCGTCGCCGCCGTCCTGCTGGCGATCCTCTCGGAAGCGCTCGTCCGCTCGATCGAGCCCTTCATCGAGCAGTTCGGGCTCTCGCCGTTCTTCGTCGGGGTCATCCTCATCCCAACCATCGGCAACCTCGCCGAGCACCTGGTGGCCATCCAGCTCGCCTGGCGGAACCACATCGAGTTCTCCCTGGCGGTCTCATACGGGTCGAGCCTCCAGGTCGCGCTGTTCGTCGCGCCCGTGCTCGTCCTCCTGGGCCTCGTCGTGGGCCAGCCGATGGACCTCGTGTTCGCACCGCTTGAGGTGGCGGCGGTGGGCGTGGCGGTGGCGATCAGCGCCCTCGTGGCGTTCGACGGCGAGTCGAACTGGCTGGAGGGCCTTCTGCTCGTGGCGATCTACCTGATCCTGGCGGTGACCTTCTTCGAGATGGTCTGAGCGTCTGGTCGGCCGAACCGGCCGGGCGCACGGGCAGGGTCCGGAGAGGCCGGCTCGCGCCAACGGAGGCGGCCGACGGCCGCCCGTGCCGCGGGCGGCCGCCGGCCTGGTGCGCGCCGGCGCCGAGAGGGGGAGGACGCGCGGCGCGCGTGGTGTTCCGATGGAGGGCGGGAAGTCCGCGGTCGGCGGTCCGGCGCCCGCCGGTCGGCCGGGCGTCAGGCGCGCCGTCGGCGCCGCGTCAGGCGACGGCCTCGTCGGGGATCGGATCGGCCGGGTCCGCGGGACCGCCGTCCGCCTCGGCCGCGACCGCCCGAGCCTCGTAGTCCTTCTTCCGGCGGCCCGACAGCATCTCCACGTGGGCAGCCACCACCTCGGTCTTCCAGTGGCGCGCGCCCCGGTCGTCCTCCCACTGGCGCGTCTGGATCCGGCCGTCCACCGCGATCTGGCTGCCCTTGCCCAGGTACTCGCCGCAGACCTCGGCGAGCCGGTCCCACGTCACCACGGAGTGGAACTCGGCGTGCTCCTGGCCGTTGCCCCGGTACTCGTTGGTTGCGACGCTGAAGGTCGTGACGGTCTTGCCGTTCGCGAGCTGGCGCGTCTCCGGGTCGCGCGTGAGGCGACCGGTGAGCAGGACCCTGTTCACGGTCCGTGACTCCTTCCGTGCGGCGGGCGCGGCGCGCCCGGGACCTCGGCGGGACATCCCCGGTCCGTCGGTCGGCGGCTCGACGCCGGAGGAGGCGACCGTAGCGAGCGGCGCTCGCGCGCGGCTCACCGGGGGATCGATCGCGGCTCGCCCACGGTCAAGCGAGGCGCCCCCGGCGCGCGACGCACCGACCGCGGTGCGGCCGGCCGTGGTGCGGCCGGCCGGTGGGTCGCCCTCGACGGGTGCCGGGGGCATCTCCCGCGCCCGTCGGCGCGTGGTATGGTCGCGGCATCCGGAGCGCGGGCGCTGTGGCCCGCCGGGAAGGAGTCGAGCCGTTGCTCCAGGCAGCCGGCCCGTGCGACGCATGAGCCGACACCGCCGGTCCGACCGGCCGGGCCGTCGCCCCCGTGACGGCCGACGAGAGGGGCAGTCCATCCTGGTCCCCGGCGCGTGCGCCGAGGGCCTTTCGCTTTCCCGGGGCCTCGACGACCGCCGCGGACGGCCGATCGGCGCCCGGGGCCTGCGCACGGGAGGCTGACGTGCCGGCGACCGTCATCGTCGGGCTCCAGTGGGGCGACGAGGGGAAGGGGAAGACGACCGACTTCCTCGCGGAGCAGGTCGACTTCGTCGTCCGCTACCAGGGCGGGGACAACGCCGGCCACACGGTCGTCATCGGCGACGAGGTCTTCAAGCTCCACCTCGTGCCGTCCGGCGTCCTCTACCCGCACATCGTCCCGGTGATCGCCAACGGCGTGGTGGTGAACCCGGCCACGCTGCTGGCCGAGCTCGCGATGCTCGAGGAGCGCGGCATCGACGCCTCGCGCGTCCGCGTCAGCCGCAACGCGCACGTGATCATGCCGTACCACGTGGCCATGGACGGGGCGATGGAGGCACGGCTCGCCAAGGCCGCGGTGGGCACCACGCATCGGGGGATCGGGCCGGCGTACGCCGACCGCGCGTGGCGCACCGGGCTGCGGATGGAGGACCTGCTGGACCGCGGCGTGCTCGGCGAGAAGCTGGGGCGGATCCTCCCGGACCGGAACCTGGTGCTGCGCGAGGCGTACGGAGCGGAGACCTTCGAGCTCGACGCCCTCGTGGATCTCGCGGCCGGATGGGGCGAGCGGCTGGCCGGGCGGATCGTGGACACGACCGACCTGGTGCAGCAGGCGCTGGCCCGCGGCGACTACCTGCTGTTCGAGGGCGCGCAGGGCACGCTGCTGGACCTGGACCACGGGAGCTACCCGTACGTGACCTCGTCGAACCCGATCGCGGGAGGCGCCTGCACGGGCGGAGGGATCGGCCCGCTGCAGGTGGACGAGGTCATCGGCGTGATGAAGGCGTACTCGACGCGGGTCGGCGCCGGTCCCTACCCGACCGAGCTGTTCGACGAGGCGGGGGAGGGGATCGCGACCCGCGGGCACGAGTTCGGCACGACGACCGGGCGCCGGCGACGGGTGGGGTGGTTCGACGCGCTCCCGGTCCGCTTCGCGGTCGAGGTGAACAGCGTCTCCTCGATCATGCTCAACAAGATCGATATCCTCTCGGGGCTCCCGGAGGTCCGCATCTGCGTGGCCTACGAGATCGACGGACGGCGGGTGGACCGCTGGCCAGCCTCCGCCGACGCCCTGGAGCGGGCGGTCCCCGTCTACGAGACGATGCCGGGCTGGCTCGAGTCGATCCACGACGCCCGCGCCCTCGGCGACCTGCCCGACGCCGCGCGGCGGTACGTCGGCCGCCTCGAGGAGCTCGCCCGCGTCCCGATCCACCTCGTCTCGGTGGGGCCCGAGCGGTCCCAGACCATCGTCCGCTCGGTCCGGCCGCACCCGGTCGCCCGCCATCGATCATGACCCGCACCGTCGCGCCGTCCGTCACGTGCCCCGCTCGCATGCCCGCCATGCCGCGGCGGATCCTCGTCGTGGGCGGCGGCGCACGCGAGCACGCGCTCGCATGGCGGTTGGCCGGCGAGCACGGGGTGGAGTCGGTGCTCGTCGCACCCGGCAACGACGCGATCGCCACCGTGCCGCGCGTGACGTGCGTGCCCGCGCGCCCCAGCCACGGCCCCGAGATCGCCGCCCTCGCGGCGCGCGAGGACGTGGACCTCGCGGTCGTGGGGCCGGAGGCGCCGCTCGCGGCAGGCGTGGCGGACGCTCTGCGCGCCGCGGGTGTCCCCACGTTCGGCCCGTCCGCCGCGGCCGCGCGCATCGAGACGAGCAAGGCGTTCTGCCGGGAGGTCGCGGACGCGGCCGGGATCCGCATGGCCCGCGGCGCGGCGTTCACGGGCGCAGCGGAGGCACGGGCGCTCGCCGCGGAGCTCGCGCGCGACGGGCGCGGCGTGGTCGTGAAGGCGGACGGCCTGATGGCCGGCAAGGGCGTCTTCGTCTGCGACGACGCCGCCGAGGCAGCCGCGGCGGTCGGGGGGCTGCTCGCGAGGACGACCGACGACGAGGGGCCCGTCGTTGTCGTCGAGGAGCGGCTGTCCGGCCGCGAGGCGAGCGTGATCGCGGTCTGCGACGGGACGGTCGCCCTGCCGCTGCCGGCCGCCCGCGATCACAAGCGGATCGGCGACGGCGACACCGGACCCAACACCGGCGGCATGGGCGCGTACGCGCCGATCCCCGACCTCGACGACGCGGCGGTCGCCCGGATCGTCCGTGAGTTCCACATGCCCGCCCTCGCCGAGTTGGCGCGCCGCGGGACGCCCTTCGTGGGTGCGCTGTACGCGGGCCTGATGCTCACCGCGGACGGCCCCGTCCTCCTGGAGTTCAACGCGAGGTTCGGCGATCCGGAGGTCCAGGTGCTGCTTCCGCTCATCGCCACGCCGCTGGCGCCGGTCCTCCTCGCGGCGGCACTCGGCCGCCTGGACCGGGCGGCGGTGGGCGCGTCGCCGGCTCCGGGCGCGGCCGCGGGACCCGCGGCCCCCGCCGGCCCTGCGGCCATCGTCGCAGACGACGCGGCCGCGGTCGGGATCGTGCTCGCCTCGGACGGCTACCCGGAGGCGCCCGTCGGCGGCGACGAGATCCACGGCCTCGACGCGGCGACGGCCGCCGGCGCGCTCCTCTTCCACGCGGGCACCGAGCGCGGCGCCGACGGGGCATGGCGGACGAAGGGCGGCCGGGCGATCACGGTCGTGGGGGTCGGTCCGGAGCTCGCGACGGCCCGAGACGTGGCCGAGCGGGCCGCCGCGCGGATCTCGTTCCGCGGCCTGCGGCGCCGCCACGACATCGCCGCGCCGGCGGAGGTGCCCGCATGATCCGTCGCTACACGCTTCCGGAGATGGGCGCGATCTGGACGGAGCAGGCGCGGTTCGAGCGGATGCTCCAGGTGGAGATCGCCGTCGCCCGCGCGCAGGTCGCCCGCGGGATGGTACCGGTCGACGCCCTCGTCGCCATCGAGGCGAAGGCCCGGGTGGACGTGGACCGGATCGCCGAGATCGAGAAGACGACCGACCACGACGTCATCGCGTTCGTCAGCCAGGTGGCCGAGTCGGTCGGCCCCGAGGGCCGCTTCCTGCACCTCGGGCTCACCAGCAGTGACGTCCTCGACACCGCGCTCGCGCTCCAGCTCGTGGACGCCGGACGGATCCTGCTCGCGGACTGCGATGCGCTCCTCGCCGTCCTCGTCCGCCGTGCCCGCGAACACGCGGGGACGCTGATGATGGGACGGACGCACTCGGTGCACGCGGAGCCCACCACCTTCGGCCTGAAGCTCGCCGGCTGGGCGTTCGAGGTGGCCCGCGGGCGGACGCGCCTGGCCGCCGCGGTGGACGCGATCGCGACCGGCAAGATCTCCGGCCCGGTCGGGACGTACAGCCTGCTGCCCCCGGAGATCGAGGACGAGGCGCTCGCCGCCCTGGGCCTCCGGCCCGACCCGGTCTCCACGCAGATCGTCCAGCGCGACCGGCACGCCGCGTACCTCGCGGCCCTGGCCGTGCTGGGCGGGACGCTCGAGCGCATCGCCACGGAGATCCGCAACCTCCAGCACACCGAGATCGGCGAGGTGATGGAGCCGTTCCGACAGGGGCAGAAGGGCTCATCCGCGATGCCCCACAAGCGCAACCCCATCGTCAGCGAGCGGATCGCCGGGCTCGCGCGTCTCCTCCGCTCGTACGCCGCCGTGGGCTTCGAGGACCAGCCGCTCTGGCACGAGCGAGACATCAGCCACTCCAGCGCGGAGCGCGTCGTGCTGCCGGACGCGACGATCGTCGCCGACTACGCGCTGGTGAAGACGCGCGCGCTGGTGGACGAGCTGGTCGTCCGCGCCGACCGGATGGCCGAGAACATCGCCGCCGGCCTGGGGCTCCACGCGAGCAGCCGCGTCCTCGTAGCGCTCGTGGAGTCCGGGCTCTCACGGGAGGAGGCGTACGCGATCGTCCAGCGGTGCGCCCTGCGGGCCGCCGACGAGCGCCGCCCGCTCCGCGACCTCCTTGCGGTCGACTCGACCGTGGCCGGCCGGATCTCGCTCGGGGACCTCGATGCCCTCTTCGACGATGCCCGCCACCTGGCGCACGTGCCGGCGATCATCGCCCGGCTCGAGCAGCTCGACCGACCGGAGGCCGCACGTGCTGCGCGCTGAGGCCCTCTTCCTGCGCTCCGGCAAGGTCCGTGACCTCTACCGGCTCGACGACGCGCGGCTCCTGCTCGTCGCGTCCGACCGCCTGTCCGCCTTCGACGTCGTCCTGCCCACGCCCATCCGCGACAAGGGCCGTGTCCTGACCGGGCTGTCGCGCTTCTGGTTCGCGGAGACCGCGGACATCGTCCCCAACCACCTCCTGGGGACGGACCCGGCCGCGCTCCCCGCCGACCTGCTCGCCGAGCCCGGGGTGGTCGGCGAGCTGCGGGGGCGGATGATGATCGGCCGGCTGGCCGAGGTCCTCCCGGTCGAGTGCGTGGTCCGCGGCTACCTCTCGGGGTCGGGGTGGAAGGAGTACCGGACGGACGGCGCCGTCTGCGGGGTCCCGTTGCCGCCCGGCCTGCGCGAGAGCGACCGGCTCCGGGAGCCGATCTTCACGCCGGCGTACAAGGCGCCTGCCGGCCAGCACGACGAGAACATCCCGTTCGCGCACGTGGCGACGCTGGTGGGACCGGACCTCGCGCGACGGGTCCGCGAGTCTTCGCTCGCGCTCTACCGGCGCGGTGCCGAGGTCTGCGAGCGGGCCGGGATCATCCTCGCGGACACCAAGTTCGAGTTCGGGACGCTGCCGACGGGCGAGCTGCTGCTGATCGACGAGGTCATGACGCCTGACTCGTCGCGCTTCTGGGACGCCGCCGCCTGGGAGCCCGGCGGGCCCCAGCCCTCGTACGACAAGCAGTTCGTCCGGGACTGGCTCGAGGCCCAGCCGTGGGACAAGCGAGCGCCCGGGCCTGCGCTCCCGGACGCCGTCGCCGAGGGGACGCGGGCCCGGTACGTGGAAGCCTACGAGCGGATCACAGGCGGGAGCTTCGCCCGCTACCTGGAGGAGGACGTCATCGCACCATGAGCGATCAGCCCGCGACCGACCGCGCCTCCATGTCGTTCCGCTTCATCGTCCACGTCATGCCGAAGAGCGGCATCCTCGACCCGCAGGGGCGGGCGGTCGAGCGCAGCATGCCGCACCTGGGCGTGACGCAGGTCCGTGACGTCCGCGTGGGTCGCCGCATCGAGCTGACCGTGGAGGCTGCCGACGAGGCGGCCGCGCGCGCCGTCGTCGATCGGCTCGCGACCGAGCTGCTCGCCAACCCGCTGATCGAGTCACATGCGATCGAGCTCGTGGGCGCGGTCGCGGCGGCCGCGGGCCCCGAGCCGGCCGGCGGGGAGGGAGGCCGGGCGCAGGCAGGGCCGGCTCAGCCCGGCCCAGCCCGGGCCGGCCCGGAGGGCGGCACGTGAGCGTGCGCATCGGCGTCGTCGTCTTCCCCGGGAGCAACTGCGACACCGACGCGATGCACGCGCTTGCGCTCGAGGGCGCTGAGCCCGTGGCCCTGTGGCACGAGTCGCCCGACCTCCACGGCGTCGCCGGCGTGATCCTCCCCGGCGGCTTCTCCTACGGGGACTACCTCCGCGCCGGCGCCCTGGCGCGCTTCTCGCCGGTCATGCGCTCGGTGGCGGACCTCGCCGGCCGGGGCGGCCTCGTCCTGGGGATCTGCAACGGCTTCCAGGTCCTCGCCGAGGCCGGGCTCGTGCCGGGGGCGCTCGTGCGGAACCGGTCGCTCCGCTTCGTCTGCCGCGAGGTCACCCTGGTGCCCGAGCGGCTCGACTCGCCATTCACCGTGGCCCTGGGCGAGCGGCGGCCTCTGCGCATGCCCGTCGCCCACGGCGAGGGCTGCTACGTGGCCGACGACGCCTCGCTCGACGCGGTCGAGCGCGACGGCCGGGTCCTCTTCCGCTACGCGCACGCCGACGGCAGCCCTGCGCTCGATCCGGCGGACCCGGCGAACCCCAACGGCTCGCTCCACGGCATCGCGGGGGTCGCCAACGACGCGGGCAACGTGGCGGGGCTGATGCCGCACCCGGAGCGCGCGGTCGAAGGGATCCTGGGCTCGGACGACGGCCGGGCGATCATGGCGAGCATGGTGCGGAGCGCGCACGCACGGGCGGCCGCGGGTGGCCCGGTGCGCGTGGTCGGAGGTCGCCTGTGACGGCCCAGCGGACGCCGGAGCCGCTCCACCGCCGGCTCGGCCTGACCGACGACGAGCTCGACGCGATCGTCGCGCGCCTGGGGCGCGCGCCCAACGACCTCGAGCTCGCGATGTTCAGCGTCATGTGGAGCGAGCACTGCTCGTACAAGAGCAGCCGCCCGCTCCTGCGGACGCTGCCCATCCAGGGGAGCGACGTGCTCGCGGGCCCTGGCGAGAATGCCGGGATCGTGCGGATCGGCGACGGGCTCGCGGTCGCGTTCAAGATCGAGAGCCACAACCACCCGAGCGCGGTCGAGCCGTACCAGGGGGCGGCGACCGGCGTCGGCGGGATCCTCCGCGACATCTTCACGATGGGCGCGCGCCCCATCGCCGTCCTCGACGCCCTGCGATTCGGCGATCCCGCGGACGAGCGCACGCGCCACCTGGTGCGCGGCGTGGTGGCCGGCGTCGGCGGGTACGGCAACTGCGTGGGCGTCCCCACGATCGGTGGCGAGCTGGTGTTCGACCCGTCCTACGCCGAGAACCCGCTCGTCAACGTCATGGCCATCGGGATCATGCCGGAGGACCGCATCACGCTCGCGTCGGCGCCCGGGCCCGGCAACCTGGCCGTTCTCTTCGGCTCCACCACCGGGCGCGACGGGATCGGCGGGGCGAGCGTCCTCGCGTCGGCCACCTTCAGCGACGACGACCCGTCCAAGCGCCCGTCGGTCCAGGTGGGCGATCCGTTCGCCGAGAAGCTCCTCATCGAGGCGTCGCTCGAGCTGGTGGACCGCGGCCTCGTGGCCGGGCTGCAGGACCTCGGGGCGGCCGGCATCACCTGCGCGGTCTCCGAGACCGCCGATCGGGCAGGGACCGGCATCGCGGTGGACCTCGACGCGATCCCGCGGCGCGAGGAGGGGATGCTCCCCTTCGAGGTGATGATCAGCGAGAGCCAGGAGCGGATGCTCGCGATCGTCGAGCCCGATCGCCTGGCGGAGGTCGTGGAGGTCTGCGAGCGGTGGGGCGCCCCCGCGACCGTCATCGGCTGCGTCACGGGCGACGGCGACGTCGCGGTGGTGACCGGCGGGCTCACCGTGGACGGGGAGCCCGCCCCGGGCGCGGCCGTCCTCGCGCGGATCCCCGCGCGCGCCCTCACCAGCGACGCGATCGTCCACGAACGCCGCGCGGAGCCGCCGGCGCGCCGCCGCGCCGCACCCGCGCCGGGCTCGGCGGCGGAGCCGGACGGCGACCTGCCCGAACGCGGGATGGACCCCGGAGCCGTCCTGCTCGCACTCGTCGGCGGCCCCAACGGCGCGAGCCGTCGCTGGGTCTACGAGCAATACGACCGCCATGTCCAGACCGGCACCGTCGCCGACGCCTGCGGCGGCGCGGCGGTCCTGCGCATCCGCGGGACCCGGCGCGGGCTTGCCGCGACCACCGACTGCGCCGAGGGCGTCTCGGCGCTCGACCCATACCTCGGCGCGGCGATGAGCGTCGCCGAGGCCACGCGGAACGTCGCGGTCACGGGCGCGCGGCCGCTGGGCGTGACGAACTGCCTCAACTACGGGGACCCCACGCGCCCCGAGGCCTTCTGGCAGCTCCGGGAGGGCGTCCGCGGCCTGGGCGACGCCTGCCGCGCGCTGGGGCTCCCGGTCACGGGCGGCAACGTCTCGCTCTACAACGAGTCCCCGCGCGGCGCGATCGTCCCGACGCCCGAGATCGGCGTCGTGGGCCTGCTCGAGGACGTGGAGAAGCGCGCGGCGCCGGCGTTCCGCGATGCGGGCGACGTGATCGTCCTCCTCGGTCGGCCGGGGCCGGGGCTCGGCGGCAGCAGGTACGCCGCGCTCGCGGGGGCCGACCCGGAGGACGGCCCGCCGACACTCGACCTCGGCCGCGAGGCCGCGGTCCAGGCGTGCATCCGGGCCGCGATCGCCCGCGGCCTGGTCCGCTCCGCCCAGGACGTCGCGGCCGGCGGCCTCGCGACCGCCCTTGCCGAGTGCGCCATCCTCGGCGGCATCGGCGCCCGCGTGGAGGTCGCGGTCGAGGGCGCCCCGGCCATCGAGCTGTTCGGCGAGAGCCCCAGCCGCGTCGTCGCGACGTGCGCGCCGGCGGCGCTCGCCGGCCTGCTGGCCACGGCCGCGGAGCACGGCGTGCCCGTGGAGCGCCTGGGGACCGTCGGCGGCGACCGGCTCGTGATCGCGCTCGTCGGCCGCGGAGCGACCGGCGCGGCGGAGGAGCGGGGAGCTCGCGTCGCGGACGAGGTGGACCTCGCCGTCGCCGACCTCGCGCACGCGTGGGAGCACGGGCTCCCACGGGCGCTGGGCGAGGACGCCTGAGCCGTGTGCGGCGTCTTCGGGGCCGTCACGCCCGGAACGGACGCGGCGCACGTCGCGGCGTTCGGTCTGTTCGCGCTGCAGCACCGCGGCCAGGAGTCCGCGGGTATCGCCGTGAGCGACGGTGAGCAGCTGATGGTCTACAAGGACCTCGGCCTGATCGGGCAGGTCCTCGACGACCGGCGCCTCCCGAGCCTGCGCGGGCACCTGGCGGTCGCGCACTGCCGGTACAGCACCACGGGCTCGACGAAGTGGGAGAACGCCCAGCCCACGCTGCGGATCGGGCCTCGCCGGGCGCTCGCCGTCGGCCACAACGGCAACCTCGTGAACACCCGCGACCTGCTCGCCCGCCTGCCCGGCGGCCGGTCCCGCCTCGCCGCCACCACCGACACGGACCTGCTCACGGCCCTTGTGGCGGACCACTCCGCGGCGGACGTGGTGGACGCCCTCGTGGAGGTCCTCCCCACGGTCCGGGGAGCGTACAGCCTGGTCGTCCTCGACGAGCGACGGGTCATCGGCGTGCGCGACCCCCACGGGTTCCGCCCGCTCGTCGTCGGCAGGATCCCGCCGGAGATGCTCGATCCCTCGGGCCAGGAGCCGCTCGGGCTGGTGGACGACGCGGATCGCACCGGCTGGGTCCTCTCGTCGGAGACCGCGGGCCTGGACATCGTCGGCGCCGAGTACGTCCGCGACGTGGAGCCGGGCGAGATCGTCGTCCTGGAGCCCGGGCGCGAGCCGCGGTCGGTCCGGTTCGCCGAGCCGCACCCGCACCTGTGCGTCTTCGAGCTCATCTACTTCGCCAGGCCCGACTCGTACATGCTCGGGCGGAACCTGTACGAGGTCCGGCGGCGGATGGGCATGAGCCTCGCGCGCGAGCATCCGACGGACGCGGACCTGGTGATGCCGGTCCCCGACACCGGCTCGCCCGCGGCGGCCGGCTACGCCGAGGCGTCGGGGATCCCGTACCGCGAGGGCCTCGTGAAGAACCGCTACGCGGGCCGGACGTTCATCCAGCCGTCGCCCTCCCTGCGCCAGCGTGGGGTGGCCGTGAAGCTGAATCCCCTGCGCGAGGTCGTCCGGGGGCGCAGGCTGGTCGTCGTGGACGATTCGATCGTCCGGGGGACCACCACCCGCGCGATCGTCTCGCTCCTGCGCCGGGCAGGGGCGGCCGAGGTCCACCTCCGGGTCAGCGCGCCGCCGATCTACCACCCGTGCTTCTACGGGATCGACACGCAGATCGAGACCGAGCTGATCGCCTCGCGCCTGGACGTGGACGGGATCCGGGACTTCGTGGGAGCCGATTCCCTCGGGTACGTCTCCATCGAGGGGATCCTGTCGGCGCTCGACCTCCCGTACGGCGGGTTCTGCTTCGCGTGCTTCGACGGGCGCTACCCGGAGCCCGTCCCGTACGACGCCGCGAGCCGCAAGTTCGTGCTCGAGGAAGCGGGGGTGCACGCGCATGGGTGAGGGCGACCTTCACGCCGCGATCGCGGCGCGTCGCGCGTACGCGGCGGCCGGGGTGGACGTGGCCGCGGGGGAGCGGGCCGTCGAGCTCATGCGGGGGGCGGTGGCGTCCACGGGGCGCGCCGAGGTCCTCGGCGGGCTCGGCGGCTTCGCAGCGGCGACGCGCCTCCCGGCCGGCCTCTCGGACCCGGTCCTCGTCAGCGCGACGGATGGCGTCGGGACCAAGACGGCGATCGCGTCGGCGGTCGGCCGGTTCGACACGATCGGGATCGACCTGGTCGCGATGTGCGCCGACGACGTGGTCTGCGCCGGCGCCGAGCCGCTGTTCTTCCTGGACTACGTCGCGGTCGGCCGCCTGGTGCCCGAGCAGGTGGCCGAGCTCGTGGGGTCCGTGGCGGCGGGCTGCCGCCAGGCCGGCTGTGCGCTCGTGGGCGGCGAGACCGCCGAGCACCCCGGCCTGATGCCGGAGGACGCGTTCGACCTCGCCGGATTCTGCGTCGGCGTGGTGGAGCGCGCCGACCTGCTGGACGGGTCTGCCGTCCGGGCCGGCGACGCGATCGTCGGGATCGCGAGCTCGGGGCTGCACGCGAACGGGTTCTCGCTGGTGCGGTCGCTCCTCGCGGAGCACGACATCGACCTGGCCGAGCCGTACCAGGCGCGCCTCCTGCGCAGCCTCGGCGAGCCGGAGACCGGCCTGGCCATCGCGGCGGAGCCCGAGCACGCGCTGGCGACGGTGGGCGAGGTCCTGCTCACGCCGACGCGGATCTACGCGCGCTCCGTGCTCGCCGTCCGCCGCGCCCTTCGCGCGGCCGGCCTCGACCTGCACGGCGCGGCGCACGTGACCGGCGGCGGCCTGCACGGCAACCTCCCGCGGATGGCCGGCGACCGGCTGGCGGTGCGGGTGGACGCGGCCCGGTGGCGTGTGCCGTCGGTCTTCCACCTGTTCGCCGCGCTGGGCGGCCTCGACGACGCGGAGCTCCGCGCGACGCTCAACGCCGGGATCGGGATGGCCATCGCCGTGCCGCACGACGGCGTGGCGGTCGCTCTCGACGCGCTCGCGGCCGAGGGCCTCGCGGCGTGGGCGATCGGTGACGTGGTGGATGCGGCGACGCTCGGGGGGCGGCGCTACGCCGAGGAGGCGGTCTCATGGCTCCGGTGACGAAGGGCCGAGCGACGGCCATCGACGCAGTACGGCTCGGCCCGCTGGCGGACCCCGCGCCCGTCGCCGTCGGCGTCTCCGGGGCGGGGTCCAACCTCCGCGCCCTGGCTGCTGCCGTCGACCGCGGCGAGGTGCCGGCGCGGGTCGTCCTCGTCTTCGCCGACCGCGAGTGCCCCGCGCTCGCGTGGGCGGCCGAGCAGGGGCTCGAGACCGCGATCGTCCCGCCGGCGCGTGCGCGCGACCGGGCGGGTCGCGCCCGCGAGGACACCACGCTCGCGGAGACGCTCATCGCGACCGGGGTCGAGGCCGTCGTGCTCGCCGGCTACATGCGCATCGTCGGGCCGGCCGTCCTGGCCGCGTTCCCCGGCCGGATCCTCAACGTCCACCCGTCCCTCTTGCCGGCGTTCCCCGGGGCTCACGCCGTGCGCGATGCCCTGGCCGCGGGCGTGGCGGTCACCGGCGTCACGGTCCACCTCGTGGACGCGACGCTCGACGGGGGCCCGATCGTCGGACAGGAGGCGGTCCCGGTCCTCGCGGGCGACGACGAGGCAGCGCTGCTCGCGCGACTGCACGCCGTCGAGCACCGGCTGCTCCCGCGCTCCCTGGCGCTGCTCTGCGCCGGCGCGCTCTCTGTCGACGGGCGGCGCGTCCGCGTCGACGCGGCGCGTGCTGCGGAGGCGCTCCCCGCGCCGCGGCGCGCCCTCCTCTCGGTCTCGGACAAGACGGGCCTGGCGGGGTTCGCGGGCGAGCTGGTCTCCCTCGGCTGGGAGCTCGTGTCCACGGGCGGGACCGCGCGGGCGCTCCGCGAGGCGGGCCTCCCCGTCACGGATGTCGGCGCGGTGACCGGCTTCCCCGAGATGCTCGACGGCCGCGTGAAGACGCTCCATCCGCGCGTCCACGCCGGCATCCTCGCCGACCGGCGGCTGGCGGCGCACCGGGAGCAGCTCGCGGCCGCGGCCATCGCCCCGTTCGACCTCGTGGTCGTCAACCTGTACCCATTCGCCGCCGCGGCGGAGAAGCCGGACCTCTCCCTCGACGGGCTCGTCGAGGAGATCGACATCGGGGGTCCGTCGATGGTGCGGGCCGCCGCGAAGAACCACGCGAGCATCGCGGTCGTCACCTCGCCCGACCGCTATGGCGCCGTCGCGCACGCCCTGCGCGTCCAGGGGTCCGTGCCGCCCGCGATGCGGGCGACGCTCGCCGTCGAGGCGTTCCGACATACGGCCGCGTACGACGCGCGGGTCGCCGAGGTCCTGCCGGCCCGGATGGCCGCGGCGGGCGTCCGGTTCCCCGACGAGCCCGGGCTGCCGGGCGCGGCGGATCCCTACCCGGCGACCCTCGTGCTCGGCCTCGAGAAGGTGGACGCGCTCCGGTACGGGGAGAACCCGCACCAGCCGGCCGCACGGTACCGGCGACCCGGGCAGGGGAGCGAGGCCGGCCCGTTCGCCACGGGGGCGCCCCCGCTCCAGGGCAAGCAGCTCAGCTACAACAACGTGCTGGATGCCGCAGCGGCCGCGCAGCTCGGGCGCTCGCTCCGCGGACCTGCGGCGGTCATCGTGAAGCACACGAACCCGTGCGGCGCTGCCGAGCGTGGAGCCCTGCTCGCGGCGTGGCGAGACGCGCTCGCGGCCGACCCGGTCTCCGCGTTCGGGGGCGTCGTGGCGCTCACCCGGGAGGTGACGGCCGAGGTCGCCGAGGGACTCGCGTCGATCTTCCTGGAGATCGTGGTGGCGCCTGCCTACTCGCGCGCGGCACGCGAGATCCTCGCCGCGAAGCCGGGGCTGCGGCTGCTCGTGGATCGCGAGCTCGACGAGGAGGGGGCGGCGCGCGTGACGGACGCGAAGGACGCGCCGCCCGAGCGCGCGGCGGACGCCGCGCACGGACCGGCGGCCCACGCGGCGCCCCACCCGGATCCGATCGGCGCCATCCGCACGGCCGGCGGCGCGGTGCTCGTGACGGCGCCGGACATCATCCAGGACGACCCGGCGGGCTGGCGGGTCGCGACCCTGCGGTCGCCGCGCCCGGACGAGATGCGCGATCTCGACCTCGCCTGGCGGCTCTGCCGCGGCGTGACCTCGAACGCCATCGTGCTCGTGAAGGGCGGGATGCTCGTGGGCCTCGGCTCCGGCCAGGCGAGCAGGGTGGACGCGGCCCGACAGGCCGTCGAGAAGGCGCGGGCGATCCTGGGCCCGGACGCCCTCGCCGGCGCCGCCTGCGCATCGGACGCGTTCTTCCCGTTCCCCGACGCGGTGCAGGCCTGCCTCGATGCCGGCGTCACGGCGTTCGTCCAGCCGGGCGGGTCCGTCCGCGACGGCGAGGCCGTCGCCGCCGCGGACGCGGCGGGGGCCACGATGCTGATTACCGGGGTCCGCCACTTCCGCCACTGAGCGGCGGGCCGGAGCCGGGCCCGGACGCAGCCGCGGGGCCGGCAGCAGCCGCGGGGCAGGATAGCAGCCGCGAGGCAGGGGCCGCCGCCTGGGGCGAGGTGGCTGCGCAGGCGCGCGGCCCGCGCCGCCGTACACTGCCTCCGGGCGCGCGGCAGCGCGATCGGAGAGGGCGCGCCCACGCGAGGTGATGAGATGACCGAGGAGCAGCGGCCCATCGGCGGCGCACCGGATGCCGCACCCGGCGAGCCCGGCCCGGCAACGGGCGGCCCGCAGGAGGCGGCCCCGGGCGGCGCGCACGAGGCGGGTCCGACGGGCGCGGATGCCGGCGCCGCCCCGCCGCCGGGCCCCCAGCCCGGATCGGACGCGTTCGAGGCCGCCCGGCAGGCGGCTTCGCAGGCCGGCACCGCGCTGGGCAGCGCGGTCGAGCAGGCGATGCCCGTGCTGCGCCAGCTCGCCGCGCGCGCCGCGCTCCTGGCCGCGGAGGCCGGCGACCACCTGGGGCCGCTCGCGCAGCGGGTCGCCGAGGTGGCCGACGACGCCGGCCGGCGCCTCGCCGACGTGAGCCGCGACATCGCGGCCAACCTGAGCGACGAGAAGGCCGAGCCGGCAGACGGCGCGCAGGCAGGTCCGGCTGGCTGGGACGCGAGCGCCGCTGCGGCGCCGGAGCCCGGCGACGCCACCGGACCCGGCGAGGCCCCCGCCGAGGCGCCGGCCCCGGCCGCGGACGCGGATCCCGGAGCGCCGCCGGCCGCCCCCACCGCCTGACCGCGACCGACCCGGACGGCGGCGCGCGCCCGGACGGGCCGTGCCGCCGTCGTCGCGCCTGCTAGCATCGAGCCCCCATGACCGACCGACGCTTCTACCTCACGACCGCGATCGCGTACGCGAACAACCAGCCGGGCCTCCACACCCTGTACGAGGTCATCGGAGCCGACGTCATCGCCCGGTGGCATCGCATGTCCGGGACGCCCACCCGCTTCCTCACCGGGACCGACGAGCACTCGGTCAACATCGCGATGCGGGCGGCGGAGGAGGAGATGACGCCCCGCGCGTTCGTGGACGAGAAGGTCGATCTCTTCCGGAGCGCCGAGGACCGGCTGCTCATCAGTCCCGACCGGTTCATCCGCACCACGGACCCCGACCACCTCCGGTCCGCCCAGGAGATGGTCCGCCGCGCGTACGCGAACGGCGACATCTACGTCGGGACGTACGAGGGCTGGTACTGCCCCAACGAGGGGTTCCGCAACGCGACCGACGTGCAGGAGACGGCGCGCGGCACGATCTGCCCTAACCATCCCGACGTCCCGCTGCAGTGGCTCACCGAGAAGAACTGGTTCTTCCGGCTCTCCGCGTACCAGGAACGGCTGGAGCGGTGGTACGCGGAGCACCCCGACTTCGTGCAGCCGGACCACCGCCGCAACGAGATGCTCGGGTTCATCCGCGGCGGGCTGGAGGACTTCTCGATCAGCCGCGCCGGCGCGGGGTGGGGGATCCCGTTCCCGATCCTGCCCGACGGGTCGTCCGCCCAGCGGCCCGACGGCTCGTGGGATCCCGACGCCGGGACCATCTACGTCTGGTACGACGCCCTCATCAACTACATCACCGGTGCTGGATTCCCCGACGATCCGGACGCCTTCGCCCGCTGGTGGCCGGCGGACCTGCACGTCATCGGGAAGGACATCGCGCGGTTCCACACCATCTTCTGGCCCGCGATGCTCTGGAGCGCCGGGCTCGAGGCGCCGCGCCGTGTCTGGGTGCACGGCTGGCTGCTCGTCGCTGGCGAGCGGATGAGCAAGAGCCGCGGCAACTTCCTCGACCCGGGCGCGGTCGTCGATGCCCTCGGTCCGGACGGCGCACGGTTCGTGACGCTCCGCGAGGTCGCGTTCGACCGCGACACCGACGTCTCCTGGGACTCGTTCATCCGCCGCTACAACGCGGATCTCGCCAACGACTTCGGCAACCTCGTGAACCGGACGGTCACGATGGCCTCACGCTACCTCGACGGCCGCCGTCCGGCTCCGCGGTCCGAGGAGGCGTCTTCTCTCGGCTCACGCTGGCGCGGCGTCCTCGGCGACTACGCCGGCGCGCTCGAGTCATGCCTGCTGCACGACGCCCTCGCGGCGCTCTGGGGGTTCGTGGCCGAGGCGAACCGATTCGTGGACGCCGAGGCGCCGTGGGCGCTGGCGAAGGCCGCGAAGGCGGGCGACCTGGACGCGGCCGCCCGGCTGTCGGACGTCCTCGGCGACCTCGTCGAGGCCTGCCGGCTCGTGGGCCTCGCCGTCGCGCCGTACATGCCCGCCGCGTCACCGCGCGTCGCGGCGCAGCTCGGCTACCCCTACCCGTACGGCCCGGACGGCAATGGCGGCCCGCCGATCGTGGCCGAGCTCGAGTGGGGCGCGCACGCCGGCGACGTCGGAGCGCTCGGGGCGGCCGAGCCGCTCTTCCCGCGCCTCGAGGTCGAGACGGCCGCCGACGACTGACCCGCGGACCATGCGCCTCGTCGACTCCCACTGCCACCTCCAGACCCCGCCCTTCACCGACGACCTCGACGAGGTCGTGGGCGCGGCCCGCGCAGCCGGCGTCGAGCGCATCCTCGTCCCGGGGGTGGACGTCGCGACCTCCGAGGAGGCGCTCGCGGTCGTCGACCGATACCCGTGGATGGACGCGGCGGTCGGCATCCATCCGCACGTGGCCGCCCAGGCCGGGACGGCCGAGCGTGCGCGCATCGCGACCCTTGCCGCGGACCCGTGCGTCGTCGCCATCGGGGAGACCGGCCTCGACTACGACCGCGGGTTCTCACCGCGCGAGGCGCAGCTCGACAACCTGCGCTGGCACCTCGCACTCGCGGCGGAGACCGGCAAGCCGGCGATCCTCCACTGCCGCTCGAAGGCGGGGGAGCGTGACGCCCAGGACGACCTGATCCGCGAGGTGCGGTCCGCCGGCCTCGACGACGGCGCGGCCCGCGCGGCTTTCGGCGATCGGCCGCCGGCCGTGCTCCACTCGGTCTCCGGGCCGGTCGACTACGTCGTCGCGGCGCTCGCGATGGGCCTTGCCGTCTCGGTCTCCGGCCTCGCCTTCCGGAAGGGCGAGGAGCCGACCGCCGAGGCCGTCGCGCTCGTGCCCGCCGACGCGATCCTCGTCGAGACGGACAGCCCGTATCTCGCGCCGCCCGGCGCGCCGCGCCGGCGCAACGCCCCCGCGTGGGTCGCCGTCACCGCCCGCTGGGTCGCGGAGCGACGGGGTGAGGATCCCGACCCCCTGGGGGAGGTGCTCGTCCGCGCGTACGACCGCGCGTTCCGGCCGCCGGCACGCCCGTGACCGGCCGCGACGTCCCGGGCAGCCCCCGCCCGGACCGGACGGCGACGTGGGCGGAGTTCGCCGCGGCAGCGCCAGATCTCGCGGCGTTCGTCCGCGAGCGCCTCGAGGCACACCGGCACCGGATCCTCGGGACCCTCCGTGCGGACGGCTCGCCGCGCCTCTCCGGCGTCGAGGTGACGTTCCTCGACGGGGAGCTGTGGATCGGTGGGATGCCCGGGTCGCGGAAGTCCGCGGACCTCCGGCGCGACCCGCGGCTCGCGGTCCACAGCGGCTCCGACGATCCCCCGGGGTTCCGGGGCGATGCCCGCGTCTCGGGTCGCGCGGTCTTCGAGGAGGACGAGGTCGCGAAGGCCCGGTTCCTCGAGGCCGCCGGTGGCGGCCCGCCCGGTCCGTTCGACCTCGTGCGCGTGGCGATCACGGAGGTCTCGACCGTCGAGGAAGCCCCCACGCGGGACCACCTCGTCCTGCGCGCCTGGCGGCCGGGCGACGCCGTCGTCCGGCGCATCGAGCGCTGGTGAGCGGCGCCGCCCCCTGTGCCGCGCACGGGGCCCCACCTCCGCCCCGCTCCGCGCCGGACCAGTTGACAGGGGTGCCCTCGCGCCGGTAGTCTCTTAGCACTCTCGATGTGAGAGTGCTAAACACCGGGCAGGCGCCCCAGCCGTGCCGATCCGCGCGGCACCCGCCAGGGCCCGGGGAAGGCGCTCACCGAGTCGAATCGGTCGACAGGACCGGACGCCCGGCGTCCGACCGTCGGCGTCCACGGTCAGGCGGACCGGTCGCGCGCGCGTCCCGGGACCGCCATGCAGGAGGGAAACGCGTTGGCCACCGCCTCTGCGAGCTCCACGAAGCTCCGCCCGCTCGGCGACCGCGTCGTCATCAAGCCGACGCCCCGCGAGGAGATGACGAAGAGCGGGATCGTGTTGCCGGACACCGCCAAGGAGAAGCCCCAGGAGGGCGTCATCCTCGCGGTCGGCCCCGGTCGCATCCTCGACGACGGCAAGCGCGAGAAGATGGACGTCAAGGTCGACGACCGCGTCCTCTACGCGAAGTACGCCGGCACGGAGTTCAAGGTCGATTCCGACGAGCTCCTCATCCTGAGCCAGAAGGACATCCTCGCGATCGTCGAGGGCTGACGCCCGCACGCGAGCCCCAGGGGCCCGCGCCGAGGCGCGCGGGCCCGCACACGGAGGGACACACTCTTGGCCAAGCAGGTCGTCTTCGACGACGCGGCGCGTCGGTCGCTCAAGAAGGGCATCGACCGCCTCGCGGACGCCGTCCGCGTCACCCTCGGCCCCAAGGGCCGCAACGTCGTCCTCGACAAGAAGTTCGGCGCCCCCACCATCACCAACGACGGCGTGACGATCGCGCGCGACATCGAGCTCGAGGACCCGCTCGAGAACATGGGCGCGCAGCTCCTCAAGGAGGTCGCCACCAAGACCGACGACGTCGCCGGCGACGGCACCACCACCGCGGTGGTCCTCGGCCAGGCGATGGTCGCCGAGGGCCTGCGCAACGTGACCGCCGGGGCGAACCCGATGGTCATCAAGCTGGGCATCGAGAAGGCCGTCGCCGCCGTCGTCGCCGAGATCGAGAAGCAGGCGCGGCCGGTCAAGGACCGCGAGCAGATCGCCGCCGTCGCCGCGATCAGCGCCGCGGACCCCGAGGTCGGCGAGCTCATCGCCGAGGTGATGGACAAGGTCGGCAAGGACGGTGTCATCACCGTCGAGGAGGGGCAGTCGCTCGGCCTCGACAAGGAGTACACCGAGGGCATGCAGTTCGACCGGGGCTACATCTCGGCGTACTTCGTGACCAACCCCGACCGGATGGAAGCCGTCCTCGACGACGCCCGCATCCTCGTCACCGACAAGAAGATCTCCAGCGTCCAGGATCTCCTCCCGGCGCTCGAGAAGACCGTCCAGATCGGCAAGCCGCTCCTCATCATCGCCGAGGACGTGGACGGCGAGGCGCTCGCGACCCTCGTGGTGAACAAGCTCCGCGGCACGGTCCAGGTCCTCGCCGTGAAGGCGCCGGGCTTCGGCGACCGTCGCAAGGAGATGCTCCGCGACATCGCGATCCTCACCGGCGGCACGGTCATCAGCGAGGAGATCGGGCGCAAGCTCGACTCCGTCACGATCGAGGACCTCGGCGCCGCCCGCCGCATCGTCGCGACCAAGGACGACACCACGCTCGTCGACGGCGCCGGCAAGGATGCCGACATCAAGGCGCGGATGACCCAGATCAAGGCGCAGATCGAGGAGACCACCTCGGACTACGACCGCGAGAAGCTCCAGGAGCGCCTCGCCAAGCTTGCCGGTGGCGTCGCCGTCATCAAGGTCGGCGCGGCCACGGAGGTCGAGCTCAAGGAGAAGAAGCACCGCATCGAGGACGCGCTCTCGACCACCCGCGCGGCGGTCGAGGAG
>JAKOQS010000311.1 GCA_029778235.1 Chloroflexota bacterium
CGGCACCACGCGGTACACGTCGTAGCCGCCGCCCCCGGTCGCGAGCCAGCGGCCGGACGCATGGGCATGGGCGACCTGGTCGAGCAGGCGGTCCGCCCGCCACATCGCCGCCGTGGTGACGCCCAGGTGGGCGAGCGGGTCGAACAGGTGGCTGTCGCATCCGTCCTGGGTCACGAGCACGGTGGGCGCGAACGCCTCCGCGAGCGGCGGGACGACGGCCTCCACGACCGCGAGCCACGAAGGGTCCGACGTGTCCGGGTCGAGCGGGATGTTCACCGCGGTGCCCGGCGCGTCGTGTCCGCCGCGGTCCTCCACGAACCCCGTCCCCGGGAACAGGTGGAGGCCCGACTCGTGGATCGAGATCGTGAGGACCTGCGGGTCGTCCCAGAAGATCGACTCCACGCCGTCGCCGTGGTGGACGTCGAGGTCCACGTACAGCACGCGGTGGCCGGCATCGCGGGCGCGCGCGATGGCGAGGGCGGTGTCGTTGTAGATGCAGAAGCCGCTCGCGGCCGCCCGCATCGCGTGATGCAGGCCGCCGCCCGGGTGGAACGCGTGTGCGACCTCCCCCGCGAGGATGCGGTCCATCGCGTCGAGCGAGCCTCCCGCGACGGTCGCGGCGGCGTCGTGCATCCCGTAGAAGGGCGGCGTGTCCGGGCCTTCGAAGCCGCCGGTGTGGTGCGCGGCCTCGGGGTAGTCCGAGAGCATCCGGACGAGCCGGACGAACGCGGGGTCGTGGACCCGCCGGAGTTCCTCGTCGGTCGCCTCGCGCGGCTCGAGGAAGGTGGTCGCGCCGAGCGCGCGGAGCATGTCGATGCCCGGCCCGAACCGGCGCGGCGTGAACGGGTGGTCGTGGCCGAAGTCGTAGTGGAGCGACGCCGGGCCGTGGACGACGAGGGGCTGGTCTGCGGCCGCCTGCGCATGGGTCGCGTGCGGGAGCGGGTCGGACGTGGTCACGATGGTGTGACAGTATGGCCGGAGGGGGTCGCGACCGCGGCCCTCCGCGGGCGTGGGCCGCGCGGTCCACGGAGGTCGCGTCCCGGCCCGGCAGGAGGACGGCGTGCAGCCAGCCGAGAGCACCGCGTCGAGCGCCACGTCGCAGGATCGCGCGCGGGACACCATCCTCCGTGACGGCTCGCCGATCCGGATCCGGCCGGCGCGTCCGGCGGACGAGGCGGGGCTCGTCACCTTCCTCCAGGGGCTCGCCGTCGAGTCGCGGCGCCTCCGCTTCGCGGGCCTCTCGAACGACTTCACGACCCCTGCCCGCAGGTGGGCGGACCCCGACGCGGACGAGTCGTGCTCGCTCGTCGCGGAGACGGGCGCGGACGGCCGGATCGTGGCCAACGGCAGCTACGACCGGCTGGGCCCCGACGCGGCCGAGGTGGCGTTCGTCGTCGCCGACGACTGGCAGGGCCGGGGTGTCGCGACCCTCCTCCTGGAGGAACTGGCGCGGCGCGCACACGACGACGGGATCGAGACGTTCGTGGCGGAGGTGCTGCCCGAGAACGTCCGCATGCTCGACGTCTTCCGGGCGAGCGGGTTCCCGGTCCGCCTGCGCGCGGAGCCCGGGGCGATGATCGTCGAGTTCCCCACGGCGCTGACGGGCGAGGCTCGCGAGCGGTTCGAGCGTCGGGAGCAGACGGCCGCGGCCGCCGCGGTCCGGGCGCTCCTCCACCCGTCCGCGGTCGCCGTCATCGGTGCGTCGCGCCGGCGGGGGACGCTCGGCGGCGAGCTGTTCCACAACCTCCTGATGGGCGGATTCACAGGGCCGGTCTACCCCGTGAACCCGAATGCCGACGTCGTCCAGTCGGTGGCGGCATATCGGACCGTCGCGGAGATCCCGGGGCCCGTGGACCTCGCGGTCATCGTGCTGCCGCCGGACGCGACCGTGGAGGCTGCGCGAGCGTGCGCGGCGCGCGGCGTGAAGACGGTCGTGGTCGTCTCGCGCGGGTTCGCCGAGGTCGGCGCCGAGGGGGCCGCGCGCCAGCGGGAGCTGATCTCGGTCTGCCGGCAGTCGGGCATGCGCCTGGTCGGGCCGAACTGCATGGGCGTCATGAACCTGGAGCCGGCGGTGCGGCTCAACGCGACCTTCTCCCCCACCCTCCCCACCGCGGGACGGGTCGGCTTCCTCTCCCAGAGCGGTGCGCTCGGGCTGGCGATCATCGAGCACGCCAACCGACTGGGCCTGGGGCTGGCGAGCTTCATCTCGATCGGCAATAAGGCCGACCTGTCGGGGAACGACTTCCTCCAGTACTGGGAGGACGACCCCTCCTGTACCGTCATCGCGCTCTACCTGGAGTCGCTCGGCAACCCGCGGAAGTTCGCCCGCATCGCGCGACGGGTCGGCCGGACCAAGCCGATCATCGCGGTGAAGAGCGGGCGGTCGGCGGCGGGGGCGCGGGCCACGTCGTCCCACACGGGTGCGCGCATCGGCGCCTCCGACCTGACCGTGGACGGGCTCTTCCACCAGGCGGGGGTGGTGCGGACCGACACGCTCGGCGAGTTCTTCGACGCCGCGGCCGTCCTCGCGAACCAGCCGCTCCCGGCGGGCCGGCGGGTGGGGATCCTGACGAACGGCGGCGGACCTGGGATCCTGGCGGCGGACGCGTGCGAGGCCGACGGCCTGGTCGTGCCGCCCCTGGCCGAGGAGGTGCGCCGGGAGCTGGCCGCCTTCCTGCCGGACGAGGCGGCCACGGCCAACCCGGTGGACACGATCGACGCCGACCCGGACGCCTTCCGGCGGGCGATCGGGACGCTCGCCGCCTGGGACGGGATCGACGCGCTCGTGGTCCTCTTCGTGCCGCCGCTCGGCACGCGGGTGGAGGACGTGGCCGCGGCGATCCACGACGCGGTCGCTGCCCTGCCCCGGCCGATCCCGGTCGTCGCGGTCTTCATGTCCGCGGGCGGCGCACCGGAGGCCCTGCGCGGGCCGGAGGTCCGGGTGCCGGTCTTCAGCTACCCGGAGGAGGCCGTCCGGGCGCTGTCGCACGCGGTCGCGTACGCGGAGTGGCGCGCGGCGCCGCCCGGGAACGTGCCCGCGTTCTCGGACGCGCGGACGGATGTCGCGACGGCGGTGATCGCCGCGGCCCTCGCGCGGGCCGTGGACGCCGCCGGGGGAGGGTGGCTGCGCCCGGAGGAGGTCGCGGCGCTCCTCGACTGCTACGGCATCCGCACGGCCGAGTGGCGACTCGCCGCGACCGCCGAGGAGGCGGGCACGGCGGCCGCGGAGATCGGCGGCGCCGTCGCCCTCAAGGCCGTGAGCCCGGGCGTGGTGCACAAGGCCGAGGCTCGCGCCGTCTCCCTGGACCTCGTCGGCGCCGACGAGGTCGCCGAGGCGGCGCGCGAGATGCGGCGGGCGCTGGCATCGGCCGGTCACCCAGTGGAGCGGTTCTTCGTCCAGCGGATGGTCACCGGCGGCGTGGAGATGCTCGTCGGTGTCGTCCACGACCGGCTCTTCGGTCCGGTCGTCGCGTGCGCGGGCGGAGGAAGCGAGGCGGGGCTGGCGCGCGACGTGGCCGTGCGGATCACGCCCCTGACGGACCGGGACGCGGCGGAGCTGGTCCGGTCGCTGGCGATGGCGCCGCTCCTCGCAGGGAGCCGGGGCACGCCGCCGATGGACGTGGCCGCGCTGGAGGACCTGCTGCTGCGCGTGAGCGCCATGGTGGAGGCCCACCCCGAGATCGCCGAGATGGACTGCAACCCGGTGATCGTGCTGCCGGAGGGCGCGGTCGTCGTGGACGCACGGATCAGGATCGAGGGCACGGCGGCCGCCCCCTGAGCCGGATCCCGAACCCCCACGAGGACCGTCCGATCGTCGAGGGCGGGCGGAGGGTCGGCGGGAGAGCCTAGGTCGTGCGTGGCAGACGGACGCGGAAGGTCGTCCCGTGCCCCGCGATGCCGTCGCTCTCGGCCGCGATCGTGCCGCCGTGCGCGGCCACGAGGTCGCGCGTGATCGTCAGGCCCAGGCCGCTCCCGCCTGAATCTGCGCGCCGCTGGAAGCGGTCGAAGACACGGTCCAGGTCCGCCGGCGGGATCCCCTCGCCCGTGTCGGAGACGAGGATCTCCGCCCAGGCCCCGTCGGAGCGGACGGCGACCCGCACGCTCCCCCCGGCCGGGGTATGCCGGACGGCATTCACGATGAGGTTGGCGATCACCTCGCGGATCCGCACCGGATCGACGTCGAGCAGCAGGCTCGGCCCGTCCACGACCGCGAGGTCGATCCCGGCGTCGAGCGCCGCGGCGCGGTGTCCGGCGACCACCTCGGCGGCGAGGGGCCGGACGTCGACCTCCTCGCGGTGGAGCGCGAGCGCCCCGGCCTCGGCCAGCGAGAGGGTCCGGAGGTCGTCGAGGAGCCTGTCCATCACCGCCGTCTCGGCGAGGATCGGCGCGAGGTGCGCGTCGTCGCGCGGATGGACGCCGTCGAGCATCGCCTCCGTGCTGCCCGCGATCACCTGGAGCGGCGTGCGCAGCTCGTGGGTCACGTCCGCGAGGAGCGCCTGTCGGTCCGAGCGGGCGCGATCGAGCCTGTCGGCCATCGCGTTGAACGACGCGGCGAGGCGGCGGACGGCACCTGGGCCCGTGACCTCGACCCGGACGCCGGGCTCGCCGTCTGCGAGCCGCTCGGTCGCCGCCGCGATCGACGCGAGCGGGCGGACCGCCCGCCCCAGCGCGACCCCCACGACCGCCAGCGCCAGGATGA
>JAKOQS010000312.1 GCA_029778235.1 Chloroflexota bacterium
CACGCGCGCGTGGACCGGGCGCTCGACCACGGCGGCATGTGGGGGTTGACGCTCCTCGCCTTCACGGCCGTGATCCGCGAGGGGATCGAGACGGCGGTCTTCCTCATCGGCCAGGCCGCCGCGGTCCGCGACACGGGCGGGGCCGGCGGTGTCGTCCTCGGGGCGGTGCTCGGGCTCGTCGCCGCCGTCGGCATCGGGTACGCGGTGTACGCGGGCTCGCGCCGCATCGACCTGCGGCTCTTCTTCCGCATCTCCGGCGTGCTGCTGATCTTCATCGCGGCCGGCCTGCTCTCCCGGGCGGTGCACGAGCTGGCGGAGATCGGCGTCATCACCGTCGGCACGCAGCAGGCGTTCGACCTGTCCGCGGTGCTGCCGCACGGCGAGGGGCTGGGGATGTTCCTGCGGGCGATGTTCGGCTACAGCGCCACGCCCGAGGTCGTGACCTTCGCCGTCTGGGCCACGTACGTGGTCGTGGTGCTCTGGCTCTACCTGCGCCCCGGCCGCAGGGCCCCCGTCGCCGAGACGTCCGAGGCGGCCGCGTCGGCCGAGCCGGGTGCAGCGGACCCCGCGGTGGCGGCGTCCTGAGCGACCCTGGTCCAGCCGCCCGCGCACCCGGCGGCCGCGCCCCTTCTGCGGGGAGCCGGAGGTCGGCCCCCGCCGCCTCCGGTCCGGGCGACGCGGCCAGGCGCCACCCGCGAGAGGCGGCCCCGGGGCCGCGCCGCCCCTCCCGGCCGGGAACCACGGCGCGCATCATGGCGTCAGGGAGGCGCAGCGACGCGGCGCGCCGCCCAACGCATCCGCAGCAGGAGCAGTCCCCATGTCCACCCTCACGACGCTCTCGCGCCCCGCCACCCGTCTCGGCCTGCTCGGCCTCGGCGCGGTCGCCGGCCTCGTCGTCGCCACGGCCCTCGCGCCGGCCGGCGGCGCCGGGCCCGTCAAGGCCCAGGGCACGTCGGATGAGCACACGATCTCCGTCACCGGGACCGGCACGGTGACCGTTAAACCCGACGTCGCCGACGTCCGGCTCGGCGTCTCCGTCCAGAAGCCGACGGTCAAGGAGGCCCAGGCCGCCGCCGCACAGCAGATGGAGGCAGCGGTCGCGGCGATCAAGAAGACGGGCGTCGCCGCGGACGACATCAAGACCACCACCGTCGCGCTGAGCCCCGTCTACGACTACTCGCAGGGTGGGCAGCAGAAGCTCCTCGGCTACCAGTTCAGCAACCAGGTCGCCGTGACGATCCGCGACATCTCCAAGGTCGCCGACGTCATCGATGGTGCGATCGCGGCGGGCGCCAACACGGTGGACGGTGTGACGTTCCGCGTGAACAACCCCGTCGCGGCCGAGTCGAAGGCCCGCGATGCCGCCATGGCCGACGCGAAGAGCCGCGCGCAGGCCCTCGCCTCCGCGGCCGGCGTGCGGATCACGGGCGTCGCCTCGATCGTCGAGACGTCCTCCCCGGCGCCGATGCCGATCGCCATGCCGGCGGCGGGCGCGATGAAGGACTCGTACTCCACGCCGATCTCGACGGGCACGAACGACGTCGTCGTCACCGTCGCGGTGTCGTACACGATCGACTGACGGCCGGCGCGCCGACCCGCGAAGCGGGGCCCGGCCGGGGGAGCGACCAGCTCGTCCGGCCGGGCCTCTCGCTGTCCGTCGTGGCCTCCGCAGCCGCCGTCGACGACGGCCGCCAGGCGCCGCGCGGGTCGCGTACGCTCCCACGGGAGAAAGTCGTCGTGGAGCCGACACGGCCGGGCGGAGGACGCACGATGGTGGAAGGACCGGCAGGGCGGCGGTACGGCGCGGCGAGCATGACCGCGCCGCTCCGACGCGTGCTCATGAAAGCGCCGGGGCCGGCATTCGGTCGGGCCTTCGACGATCCCGCGCACGGGTTCCTCCGCCCGGTGGACCTGCCGCAGGCGCAGGCCGAGCACGCTGCGCTGGCCGGGACGCTCGAGCGACTGGGCGTGCAGGTCGCGACGCTGGAGGCGGAGACCGCCAGCCCGGACCTGGTCTACACGTACGACCCGGCCCTGGTGACCGATCGGGGCGCCATCCTCCTGCGCTCCGGGAAGGCGAACCGCCTGGGCGAGGAGGAGGCCCTCGGCGGCTGGTTCGCCGCCGAGGGGATCCCGGTCCACGGGCGCATCGAGGCTCCCGGGACCGTGGACGGCGGCGACGTCTTCTGGCTCCGACCGGGGCTCGCGTGCGTCGGGCGGACGCTCCGGACCAACGCCGAAGGGATCCGGCAGCTGTCGGCCCTGCTCGACGACGAGGTGCTCGCATTCGACGTGCCGTACTGGAACGGCCCCGCGGAGCTCGTCCACCTCCTGTCGGTGATCTCGCCGGTCGCCGACGACCTCGCGGTCGTCTACCCCCGCCTGCTCCCCGTCGGCCTCTGGGAGCTGCTCGGCGACCTGGGGGTCGTGACGATCGCCGTCCCCGACGACGAATACCCCACCCTCGGCTGCAACGTGCTCGCGGTCGCGCCCCGCGTGGTGGTGGTGGCCGAGGGGAACGTGGCAACGGCGGCGGCGCTGCGCGATGCGGGCTGCGACGTCCATGCGTTCCCGGCGGGTGAGATCGGCGTGAACGGGGGCGGGGGGCCCACGTGCCTCACCCGCCCGGTCCTCCGCGGGTGACGGCCGTGGGCGGTCGCGACGGCCGCGGCGCGGCCGACCTCGAGGCGCGGGCACTCGCCGCCGTCTCGGCGTCACGGATCGCGCGCGACCTCGCCGCGCTGGTGGCGGTGCCCAGCGTGACCGGCGACGAGGCGGCCGCGGCCGAGCTCGTCGGGGAGCTCCTCCGGGCCGGTGGCCCGGCGGTCGAGGTGGAGCGTCGCGAGGTGGACGCGGCCGCGTTCGCGACCGATCCGCGGCACCCCGGATCGGAGATGCCCCGGAGCGTCCTGCCGCTCGTGCGCGGGGCGGTGCGGGCCGCGCGACCCGGCCCGCGGCTGATCCTCTCCGGCCACACGGACGTCGTCCCGGCCGGTGACCCAGCGACGTGGAGCTCGGACCCGTTCGACCCGGTCGTGGCCGACGGTCGCCTCCGCGGCCGCGGCGCGTGCGACATGAAGGGCGGCGACGTCGCGGCGATCGAGGCGCTGCGCGCGGTGGCGTCGCTCGCCGGACCGGATGGCGTCCTGCCGGAGCTGTTCACCGGCGAGGCGTGGTTCGTCGGCGTGCCCTCCGAGGAGGATGGGGGAGCGGGGACGCTCGCGGCGATCCGGGCCGGCTGGACAGGGGACGCCGCGATCGTCACCGAGCCCACGCGGCTCGCCATCGTCACCGCCGCCGCCGGCGCCATCACGTTCCGCCTCACGGTCCCCGGGCGGGCCGCGCACGCCTCCACGCGCCTCGAGGGCGTCTCCGCCCTCGACAATCTCGAGGTGCTCCATGCGGCGCTCCGTGCGGACGAGGAGCGACGCAACGCTGCGGAGCAGGATCCCCGGATGCGCCGCCTCGGCATGCCCTACCCGACGATCATCGGGACCGTCCACGGGGGCGACTGGGCGTCCACCGTGCCGGACCGGGTGGTCGCCGAGGGCCGTTACGGCGTCCGCCTGGGACAGGACTGCGCCGGAGCCTTCGCCGAGCTGGAGGCGGTCATCGCCGCCGCGTGCGCGTCGGATCCGTGGCTGCGGGACCATCCAGCGCGCGTCGAGAACGTCGGCGGCCTCTTCGACGCGGTCGTGCAGCCGGCGGACCTCCCGCTCGCGCGCCACCTCTCCGCCGCGATCGAGCGCGTCGAGGGTGACGCCCCTGCGGTCGTCGCCGTGCCGTACGGCTCCGACATGCGCCTGTGGGTGACCGAGGGCCGGACGCCGTGCGTCCTCTACGGCCCCGGGGACGTGCGCGACGCCCACGCCGCCGACGAGTCAGTGGACCTCGATGAGGTCGTCCGCTGCGCGCGCGCGCTCACGGCGTGGCTGGTCGGGGGGCTCGCCAGGAGCTGAGCCCTCGGGGGCCGGTCGGTCGGGGGCCGGACGCCGCCCGACCAGGTGGCCTCGCCGCGCGCCAGCTCACCGAGGCGCACGCAGAACATGACTTTCGGCGCGTGATCTGCTGACTTTCGGTCCTTGACGACCGGCACATACTCGCGGGGTCGGACTCACCGGTATGGGAGGTCGGATCATGACCGACGACACCTTCCACGCGTCCCGCCGGGGGATCCTCAGGGGAGCCGCGGCATCCGCGGTCGGCGCCCTGGCAGTGGCGGTCGGACTCGACCGGCTCGGCGGAGCCTCGCCCGTGCGGGCCGCGGCGCCACCCGGAGCGGCCGCCGTCCCGGATGCCACGGTCGCCCGCGCGGCTGCGGCGACGTCTCTCGCCCTTCGCGGCCGCGGCTGGAATCTCACGGGCGTCAGCCACCGACCCGGACGCATCCCCGGGGCCGGCGAGCGCGGTTCGGTCTCCGGCGAGCTCATCGACCCGGCGACCGGCGCCAGCGTCGGCACGTTCCGATCCGCCACGTTCCACGGTGGCAGGGATGCCGCCGATCTCGAGCTGCACACCTTCGACCTGGGCGACGGGATGCTCGTGGGGATGGGTGCGTCGCAGGGCGGCGAGGGCACGTTCGCGATCATCGGCGGGACCGGGCGCTTCGCGGGTGCGCGGGGCGCGTACGCGGCCCGGCAGGGCCATCGCGAGGTCGGGGGCGACGGCGGGGCCGACTTCGCCTTCACGATCCTGAGCTGAGGAGAGCGCAGATGGCTTCCGACTACCTTCTCGAGATCGACGGGATCGAGGGCGAGTCCACCGACGACAGGCACAAGGGTGCGATCGAGGTCCAGAGCTGGAGCTGGGGCGCGTCGAACCCGGGCTCGGTCGGGACGGGCGGCGGCGCCGGGGCCGGCAAGGTCTCGGTCCACGACTTCCACTTCACGCACCGGGTGGACGCGGCATCGCCGCTCCTCTTCCTCCGGTGCGCGACCGGTCAGCACATCAAGAGCGCGAAGCTGTTCGTCCGCAAGACCGGCGGTGGAGGCGAGTACCTCACCTATACATTCACCGACTGCCTCGTGTCCTCGTTCGAGGACCAGGGTGGGGGTGAGGCGCCGACCGAGGAGATCTCGCTCGCGTTCCGCAAGATCGAGATGGAGTACACGGTCCAGGACGCGACCGGGGCCTCCGGCAAGGTCGTCAAGGCCGGCTGGGACCTCGCGACGAACAAGAAGGTCTGATCGCGGACGTGTCGCCCGCCTTCGGTGGGGGAGGTGGGCGACCGACTCCCGTGATCGCGTCCGACCGGGCGCCTGCGCGGCGGGCCGAGCCGGTCCGGCGCCGGGTCAGGCCGGTCGGCGGAAACCGCAGATGCGGCAGACGGCGTCGCCGGTGAGCGGGTCCACGTCGAGGAAGCTCGCGCAGCCGTTCGTGCCGCAGTAGAGCGACGCGCGGCGCTGGAGCCTCCGGCGGGAGGATGAGCTGAGCTGGGAACCGAGCGCCGAGCTGGCGCGGCGGTTCGCGGTATGGGAACGCATGAGTGTGCCTGTGCCTTGATCCTGTCTACGGCGTCCGCGCCTGTGTGGTGCGCGGGCCTCGCCGTGCTGTCCGCTCGTCATGCCCTGATGCGGGTGGGCGGAGCGGTGGGTCCTCTCGGGCGCGACGCGGGAGCGGGCGATCTGGGCTCGCTTCGGACCGGCGTCAGCGTGGCGGGAGGCTTCTATCGATGAGTGAATCCTACCCGAGCGGGGGCGGGGCGTCCAACGGGCCGGAAGTCACGGGTCCGCGGGCCGCCTTCACCCCCGGAGCCGCGAGGTACGCGGACTGGCCGCCGTCGGCTCGTGCGGACCCGGCATGTGACCGATCCCCCACCACTGCCGAAGGTCGCCCCGGATGCCGCTGGTTCCTCTCTCAACCCCCCGGCACGTACCGCACGGACGTCTCCGAGCCCGAGTCGGACCAGTCCCCGCCCGCGATCATCACCGAGCCGTCGCCGAGCACGGTCGTCGCGCCGCTCGAGCGTGGCGCCGGCATCGAGGGGAGCGAGGCCCAGGCGCCGGTCACGGGGTCCCAGGCGCGGGCGGAGTCCGAACCCTTCAGCTCGGCCCTCTCGCCGACGACCTCCGAGCCGCCCGCCTCGAGGACTCGGCCGCCCGGCAGGGGAGCGACGGACGCGCCCGACCGGTCGATGCCCTCGGTGTGATGCAGGACGACGTCGTTCCCGCCCCAGTCGAGGGAGCTCGCCCACGTCGGGCCGACCTGCGTCCACTCGCCCGTCGCGGGGTCGAACCGGAAGTCCCGCACGACGTCCGCCTGGTGCTTCCACGAATCGTGGTGCGCGACGAGGAACGCGCCGCCATCGGGCAGCGCGACGAGCGTCCCGACGCTCGTCATCCACGGGTCCTCCGTGGGCACCGTCACGCCCTCCGCCGCCAGCGCGGTGCGGTCGATCGGCGGAAGGCTCCCCACGAGCGTGAACCGTCCGGTCGCCGGGTCGTACACCTCGGCGGTGTCGAAGACCCGCGGGTCCATCGTCGCGCGGAACTCGCCGGTCTCGAACGAGCTGGGCCCGACCACGAGCACGCGCCCGTCCGCCAGGGTGACCGCCTGCGCGCCCGCTCGCGCGAACCGCATCGAGCCCGTCGACGTCCATCGTCCGGTGACCGGGTCGAGGATCTCGGCCGTCGCGAGGGCGGCGCCGATGCTCGGGGCAGCCGAGTCGTCGAACCGCCGGATCCCGCGGCGTCCGGACCCGGGCCCGCCCGGAGCGAAGGCCGCAAGGGTGATGTCCGACGGCCCGAGCCCCTCCCACTCCCAGGGCGACCCGTCGATGAAGGCGCCTCCCGCGACGAGCACCCGCCCGTCGGGGAGGACGGCGGCCGCCGGGATCGTCCGGGCGGTCCCCATCAGTCCCTGCTTGGTCCATGTCCCGGCAGGGGTAGACGCGTCGTAGAGGTAGGCGCTGGAGTACGAGCGCCAGTGCTCGGGTTCTCGCGGGTCCACGCCGCCGGCGACGAGCACGCGCCCGTCGAGCAGCGTCACCGCGGCGAAGCCGTGCCGCTCGGCGTTCATGGGGGCAGCACGCGACCAGGTCGATGTCGCCGGATCCCAACGCGCGGTGCCCAGGGCGTCGCGGCCGATCAGGAAGGCACCGTCGCGTCCGACGGCGACGGGGGTCACGCCCCAGCTGTACAGCTCGTTCGGCAGTGACCCCGCCGCGACCCACGTCCCCGGGGGTGCGGGCGTCACGGGCGCGGCGGTGGGGGTGGGAGGCGGGGCCGCGGGCGTCGCCGGTGCCGTGGTGGGGGACGGGGCGGCCGTGGGGATTCCGCCGGTCGCGGGGGCCGTCGGCGCAAGGGAGGGAGACGGGGGTCCCTCGGGTGACGGCGTCGCAGTCGCCGAGCAGCCCGCCAGCAGTGCGACGGCGAGGCCGAGCGCACCGAGCGCGCGGGCCTGGATCGATGCGTTCATCCGAACACCCCCGGCCACAGCTCGCCGACCACGAGGCCGGCGACGAACGACACCACGTTGGCGACGATCGCGACGCCCACGGCGCGCCGCCAGCCGACGGCGCGGAAGGCGGCCCAGTAGAAGAGGGCCTCCGCCCCGAACGCCCAGGCTTCGGCCG
>JAKOQS010000004.1 GCA_029778235.1 Chloroflexota bacterium
AACGTGGACACGAACCTCGCCGCCGTGACGCCGGGGATCGACGCGATCGTGGGCTCCCACAGCCACACGAACCCGGCGACCGGCTTCGGCGCCTACAAGTACCTGCCGACGATCGTCGCCGACCCCAACGACGAGCCGGTCGTCATCAGCCAGGCCTACCGCTACAACAACACCCTCGGCGAGATCGTGCTCGGCATGCGGCCCGACGGCATGGGCGGCTACGAGGCCGTCGCCCGGACGGGTCGGTACCTGTCGGTCACGAGCAGCACGCTCGAGGACCCGGCCACCAAGGCGATCGTCGACCCGTACGTCGCCGCCCTCAACGCGTACACGAACACGCCGATCGGCCAGACGATGACGCCGATCGATGCCCGCCAGGCCTACACGCAGGAGACGAGCGGCGCCAACCTCCAGGCGGACGCCTCCGTCTTCGAGCTCAACTCGCACGGCATCCAGCCCGACGTCCACCTGTCCGGCGCGATGTCGAACACCGCCACCGCCCTCACCGGGCCCTACCCCGTGCCCCTCAAGGTCTCCGACATGTTCTCGCTCATGCCGTACGAGAACTCGCTCGTCGTCATGAGCATGAACGGCCCGCAGATCAAGAAGGTCCTCGAGCGGGCCTATCGCAACTACTACTACTACAAGTACGTGCCGGGTTACGGCGGCTACTCGTACTACACGACGTGCATGATCGACACGAACTCGATCGGGAAGATCACGTACAACGACATCTACCCGCAGCCGTACGACCCCAACCGGAGCTACGTCGCCTCCCTGACGATCAACGGCGTCCCCGTCGACTTCAAGGACGCGACGAAGTACTACAAGGTCTCGACCGTAAACTACCTCGCGGCCGGGTCGTGCAACTTCAACGACGCCGGCGTGAGCCTGTGGCCGCTGAACCAGATCGTCAACGACACCCAGTACTACGTCCGCGACGCGGTCATCCACTACGTCCAGGCGATGGGGACCGTGAGCCCGGTCGTCGAGGGGCGGCTGCAGTTCCTCAACCTGCCGGCCCCGGCGATCACGAACGTCTCGCCCACCCAGGGCCCGGCCGGCACGCTCGTCACCATCACCGGGACGGACTTCCTGTACGTGCAGAGCGTCACCGTGGGCGGCGTCCCGGTCCAGTACACGGTCGTGAACCCCACGACGATCACGTTCCTGATGCCCGCCGGCGGGCTCTCGGGCAAGGTCGTCGTGACCACGCTCGGTGGCACTGCCACGAGCACGGTCACGTTCACGGTCGCGCTCTCGCCGGTGATCACGAGCTTCAGCCCGGGTGCCGGCAAGGTCGGATCGCTCGTCACGATCTTCGGGACGAACCTCGGCTACGCCAGGCAGGTGACCATCGGTGGCCAGCCCGCGCTGTTCAGGGTCGTCAGCCCGTCGATGCTGACGGCGACCGTCCCGCCGCGTGCCGCGAGCGGGAAGATCGTCGTCACCACGCCGTACGGCACGGCGACGAGCGCGAAGACGTTCTACGTCCTTCCCTGACCCCAGCGGAGCGACAGAGCCCCCGGGCGGCACGGCCGCCCGGGGGCTCTTCTCATCCCGGATGGGTATGCGGCGGCGCCCCGGGCGCCCGGTGGCGCGTAGACTCGACAAAGGAGCAACGGATGATGACCGCCCCTCGGGAGCCGTCCGACCGGATCCTCGCACGCCTGCGGACGCTGGTCGGGATCGAGTCGCCGTCGGGGGACGCGCCGGCGCTCCGGGCGGCGCTGGAGGTCGTCGCCGATATGGTTCGCGAGGACGGCGGCGCCGATCCGGCGCGCCTCGCCCTCGACGGCGGCGTCCCGGCGCTGCTGCTCGAGGCGCCGCGGACCCCCCGCGTCCTGCTCCTCTGCCACGTCGACACCGTCTGGCCCCCGGGCTCGCTCGGGGCCATGCCCTTCGCCGTCGCCGGCGGCCGGGCGACCGGCCCGGGCGTCTACGACATGAAGGCGGGGATCGTCGTCGCGCTCGAGGCGCTGCGGGTCTCCGCTGCGCGCGACCATCTCACCCTGCTCGTCACCGCCGACGAGGAGGTCGGGTCGGCCGCATCGCGCGACCTGATCGAGCGGGTCGCGGCGGGGTGTGCGGCCGTGCTCGTCCTGGAGGGGAGCGGGCCGGGTGGCGCGGTGAAGGAGGCACGCAAGGGAGTCGCGATCTACGACTTCGAGATCGTGGGCCGCGCGGCGCATGCGGGCACCGAGCCCGAGCGGGGCGCGAACGCGACGGTCGAGCTCGCGCACCTGGTGCTCGACCTCGCCGCCCTCGCCGATCCGGCTGCCGGCACGACCGTGACGCCCACGGTGGCGACCTCCGGCACGACGACGAACACTGTGCCGGCCACGGCGCACCTCGGGGTGGACGTCCGCGCGTGGCGAACGAGCGAGATCGAGCGCGTCGACGCGGCGATCCGGTCCCGGCGGCCCGCGGTGCGTGGCGCGACAGTGCGCGTCCACGGCGGCCCGAACCGCCTCCCGCTCGAGCCCGAGCACGCCGCGTGGCTGCTCGGCCTCGCTCGGCGCGCGGCCGCGGATCTCGGCCTCGGGGAGCTCGCCGCCGCGGCGGTCGGCGGCGGGTCGGACGGGAACCTCACGGCGGCGCTCGGCATCCCGACGCTCGACGGTCTCGGCGCGGTGGGCGGCGACGGCCATGCGCCCGGCGAATGGGTGGAGGTCGCGTCGATCGCGGAGCGCCCCGCCCTTGTCGCCCGGCTCGCTGAGCTGGTGGTGCAGGAGCTCGCGGGGACCTGACGGCCCGCGCGTCAGCTCTCCGTCGCGAGCGCGTCCCAGCGGAGCCCCGCGAGCCGGCGTTCGACGAGCTCGAGCATGCGCGCCTGGTCGGCCTCGGCCCGGCCGAGCCCCGGGGCGGTGTGCCCGCCCTCGAACCATTCCAGGAGGACGTCGCCGCCGGCCGCGCGGAGCGCGTCAGCGTACGCCTGTGCCTGGCCCGGCGGCGTCCGCGTGTCGTTGCGGCCCTGGTTCAGCCAGGCAGGCGAGCGGACCGCCGCGACGTGACTGATCGGTGAGGAGCGGGCGACCCGCTCGGGCGCGCTCGCGGGCGTCCCGCCGAGGAAGCTGCGCCACGCCGCCTGGAGCGCGGGGTTCATCCCGGCGTACGCGAGCCCCCAGTCCGCCAGCGCGACGTGCGCGAGGCCCCCGGCGAAGTCGGACGGGAGACGACCCAGGCAGAGCAGCGTCATGAACCCGCCGTACGACTCGCCGGTCGCGAACGTGGTCGCCGGGTCGGCGAGGCCGTGCCCGCGGAGCCATGCGAGCGCGGCCTCCACGTCGTCGATCTCCCGGTCGCCGACGTTCCCCCAGAAGCCCTCCCGGAACGCGCGGCCGAACGTGACGGACCCGCGGAAGTTCAGCGCCGCGTACGCGAACCCGGCATCGATCCATGCCTGTGCCGACGGGTCGTATCGGTCCACGACGACGAGGTTCGGACCGCCGTGGAACGCGAGGACCGTCCCGCGGACGGGCCCGTCGCCGGGCGGCCGCCCGACCCAGAGCTGCACGCGCGTCCCGTCTCGGCTCGCGACGAGCTCGGACGCGAACGTCCTCCCGGGCGGCACGGCGACCGGCGCGATCCGCGTCCGCAGCCGGTCGTCGGTCCGATCGCGCTCGATCACGTGGAGCGGCTCGTCCCAGCGCGACCGGGTGAGGCGGAGCGTGCCGTCGGGCGCGTAGTGGGAGGCGAAGACCATCGGGTGGACGTCCGCGACGTCCGGCTCGGCGTACGCGCCCTGCGGGAGGTCGAGCGCGAAGGTCGCGCCGGTCCCGAGGTCATGCTCGAGGACGCGATGGACGCCGCCGTCCACGTGGAGCAGGAGCAGCCGGTCCTCGGCTGGATGCCAGTCGAGCGCGAGGACGTCGCCGGCGAGGTCCGGGAGATCCGCGTCGCGTCGGTCGCCGCTCACCGGATCCCAGACGCACGGGCGCGCGAAGCCAGAGCGTTCCGTCTCAACGAGCAGGCGCGGGTCGCCCACGTGTGGCGAGAACCGGACCCGGTGCACCGGCGCGAGCGGTCCGTCGGTGAGCGTCGCGACGATGGCGCCGCCGGCGACGTCCACGACCGTCGCCGCGAAGCGGCGCGTGCCGGGGCCGTGGTCCGTGGTGTCGATCGCGGCGAGGGTCCCGTCGGCGGAGAGGATCCCGTACCACGCCTCGTTGACCGACGTGAAGAGGCGCCGGGGCGCGGCCAGGCCGGCGAGGTCGAGGAGCCAGAGGGTGAAGCCGGATCCGTCCACGAGGGTGGCCACGGCCGTCCGTCCGTCGGCGGCGACGTCGAGGCCTCGGACCACGTACCAGTCGAAGCCGGGCGTGAGGTCGCGCGCCGGCCCCCCGTCGAGCGGGATCGCGTTCAGGTGGCCGATCTCGCTCCCCGTCGGGTCGTGCAGCTGGACGATCGTCCCGCCATCGGGCGTGAGCGCGGCGCCCCACGCGACCTCGACGGGGACCTCCGTCCGCGCACCCGTCCGCGCATCCCAGGCGAAGCCGCCGATCCCGTCGACGCGCCGCTCGATGACGAGCGCGCGGTCGGCGCCGCGGACGGGCCGGAACGCGACGGGCAGGCTGCCGGCGAACCGCTCGCGCCACGCGAAACCCGTCGCGCCCCCGCCCGTCCCGCCGGGGGTCGCGTCCGCGCTCATCGTCCCTCTTCCCCGGCCTCGACCGCGCCGAGGAACGCCGCGAGGCGGTCCCGTGTCGGATCGGGTGCTTCCTCGGCGACGTAATGGTCGGCGTCGATCGGTTCCCCGGTCACGTCATCCGCGTACGCCCGCCAGACGGCGAGCGGGTCGTGGTCGCGTCCGACGTAGCTGGAGCGCCCCCACAGCACGAGGAGCGGGGCTGTGACCCGTCGTCCCTCGTCGCGGTCCGCCCGGTCGTGGACGAGGTCGATCGACGCGGCGGCCCGGTAGTCCTCGCAGGTCGCGTGGATGGTCGCCGGGTCGCGGAAGGCGCGCCGGTACTCGTCGAGCGCGGCGCCGTCGAACGGCCTTCCGCCGCCGTGGCGGCCGCGGAACCGGCTGTCGAACCACGCGTCGGGGTCGGCGCCGATGAGCCGCTCGGGGAGGGGAGCGGGCCGCGCGAGGAGGAACCAGTGGAAGTACTCGGTCGCCATCGCCCGGTCCACGTGCTCGAACATGTGCAGCGTCGGCACGATGTCCAGGACGGCGAGGGCCCGGATCCGGTCGGCGTGGTCGAGCGCCATCCGGTGCGCGACGCGCCCTCCGCGGTCGTGCCCCACGACGGCGAAGCGGTCGTGCCCGAGCACATCCATGACGCGGACCTGGTCGAGGGCCATCGCGCGCTTCGCGTACGTGGCGTGGTCGTCGGAGCCGACCGGCTTGTCGCTGGCGCCGTATCCGCGCAGGTCCGCGAGCACGACGGAGAAGCGCTCGGCGAGCGCCGGCGCCACCCCGTGCCACATCGCCGAGGTCTCCGGGTAGCCGTGCAGGAGCAGGACCGCCGGGCCGTCGCCGGCGGTGCGGACCCGGATCCGCACCTCGCCGGCGTCGATCACGCGCTCGATGAAGCCCGACAGGATCGCGTCTTCCATGGCTGGATGACGCGGCCCGGCGGCCCGCCGTGTCAAGGGCCGACGGACACCCCCGCGTCGGCGATGGGGAGCGCGCGCGCCCATGAGGTGGCCGCGACGCCCCGTCGGGCCGCGCGCAAGGGCCTCGTCGGCGATGTGCGGGCGAAGTGGCAGGCGCGGCGGGATCCGGACCCGGTGCCCTGGTCGCAAATCGACTCGACCGCTGGAGGCCGGGGTGATCGGCCGGGGGCGTGGCTGAGAACCACGAGGCCCGCCGGGCGGTCCGACGGGCCTCATTCGTCCTCGAGAGAGTGGCTGGCGCGCTAGGATTCGAACCTAGAATCCCCTGATCCAGAGTCAGGTGCCTTACCGTTAGGCCACGCGCCAGCGGCGTCCGGGATGATACCGCAGCGGCGCCCGAGGGCGCTCGCGAGGGCTGCCTCCCGGATCGTCGAGCCCGTGTCGCCTAGCGCTTCTTGCCCTCGCTCCCGTGGTGGTGCGACTGCTGGTGCCCGGAGCCGTGGTGCTGGGTGTGCGGGACCTCGGCCTCCTTCGACCGCGGGTCCACGTACGGCGCCTTCCCGGGGACGCGGCCGTCCCAGTGGCCCGGCTGCATGACGACGAGGAAGACGAGCGCG
>JAKOQS010000313.1 GCA_029778235.1 Chloroflexota bacterium
CTTCCGGCGCTGCGACGGGACGGCTGGTGCGCGCGAGACGCCGATCGGCTGGCTCCCGGAGATCGACGACATCGACACGACCGGGCTGGACCTGACCGAGGAGGACATGCGCACGCTCCTGGGCATGGACGCGGCCGCCTGGGCGCGCGAGGTGCCGCAGCTGCAGGAGCACTTCGCCCGCTTCGGCGACCGGCTCCCGCCCGAGCTCGCCGGCCACCTCGACACGCTGGCCGCCGGCCTGGAGGGCTGACGGGGGGAGGGACGGCTCAGGCGACCCGGGTCGCCGGGCGGATCCGGCCTGCGTAGCGGCCACGCGTCCGGCGTAGCCCATCGGTCCGGCGTCGGTCGGACCATCGGGTCGTGGTGCGCGGATGCATCGGGCCCCGAGAGTGCGGGCGTGGAGACGCAGCTCCTGCCCCGCCTCCGCGGCTCCCTCCGCCACACGTGGCTGGCTTTCCTTGCCCTCGCCGCGGCCGCGCTCTCGCTCTACCTCGTCCTCGATGGTGTGCCGCGAGCGGTCCTCTTCGACACGCTGAGCCTCGCGGCCGCGGTGGCGGTCTTCGTCGGCATCAGGGCGCGGAAGCCGGCCGTCGCCCTGCCGTGGATCCTCCTGGGCCTCGGGCAGCTCTGCTGGTTCGCCGGCGACACGACGTGGGACTTCCTGGACCTCGCTCTCGGGGAGCAGCCCTTCCCGTCGGTCGCCGATGCCCTGTACCTGTCGGGCTACGTGCTCCTGGTCGTCGGCTTCCTCCTGCTTCCCGGCGGGTGGCGTTCCCGCCCCGACTGGCCGTCGCTCCTCGATGCGGCCATCCTCGGCACCGGGGCCGGCCTCGTGCTGTGGGTCGCTCTCGTGGATCCCATCCTGTCCGACGGCTCGCTCACGCCGCTGGAGCGTGCGATCTCGGTCGGGTATCCGCTGGGCGACATCGTCGTCCTCGCCTGTGTCTTCCGACTCCTCGTGAACCCGGCGTTCGCGACCCGTGCCTTCCAGCTGCTCGCGCTCGCCGTCCTGTGCAGCCTGGCCGGCGATGTCGTCTTCGCCGTGGGCGAGGCGAGCGACCCGGCGGTGGCGGCGGCGAACGCGCTGTTCCTCGTCGGCTATGGGCTGTGGGGGGCGGCCGTGCTTCATCCGTCGATGGGCAGGGTGGTCGCCACGGCCGTCGACACACGCGCGCGCCTCACGCGGCGCCGCATGGCCGCGCTCACCGTCGCCGCGCTCGTGGGCCCGGCGATCCTGGTGGTCGAGGGCGCCATGGGCCTGCCGATCGACACGCTGGCGATCGCCGTCGGGTGCGCGCTCACGACGATCCTGGTGCTCGGGCGACTGGGGATCCTCGTCGCTCGACTCGGGCGCAGTCTCAGCGAGCAGCGTCGCCTGGAGCGCGACCTCCGCCACCAGGCGTTCCACGATCCCCTGACGGACCTGCCGAACCGGGCGCTCCTCCTCGAGCGCCTGGCGCGGGCGCTGGACCGGCGGGACGCGCTCGTCGCCCTCGTCTACCTCGACCTCGACGACTTCAAGCTCGTGAACGACACGCTGGGCCACGAGGCCGGCGACCGCGTCCTTCGGGAGGTCGCGCACCGGCTCCTCGGCGCCGTCCGTCGGGCGGACACGGTCGCACGGATGGGTGGCGACGAGTACGCGATCCTCCTCGACGACATCAACGCGGAGGGCGAGGCGCTCCGCGTCGGGGAGCGTGTCCTCGCGTCGCTCGACACGCCGCTCGTCACCTCGGGCATCGACCGGGCGGCCGGGGCGAGTGTGGGGATCGCGCTGGCACGATCCGGGATGGTCGGAGCGGACGACATGCTCCGCAACGCCGACCTCGCGATGTACCGCGCGAAGACGGCCGGCGGCGCCCGGATCGAGATCTACGACCCGGAGATGCACCAGGACCTGATGCGCCGGGTCACGCTCCAGGCCGACCTGTCGCGGGCGATCGACGCGGGTGACCTCGTGGTGCACTACCAGCCGGTGGTGGACCTCGCCTCGCAGGCCACGGTCGGCCTCGAGGCCCTCGTGCGGTGGCGCCACCCCGAGGTCGGACTCCTGCCACCCGGCGACTTCATCGGGATCGCGGAGGAGTCCGGGCTCATCGCGCCGCTCGGGCGGCACGTGCTCGCGGTCGCGTGCCGCGCGTTCCAGGGCTGGCGCGCCGCCGGGCTCGTGGACGCCGGTGCACGCCTCAGCGTCAACGTGTCCGCGCGGCAGCTCCGCGACGTTGCCTTCGCGACCGACGTCGCGCGGGCGGCGCACGCGGCGGGTCTCGACCCGGCCGCGCTCGTTCTGGAGATCACGGAATCGGCGCTCGTGGACGATGCCATCGCGGAGGAGGGGACGGCGGCGGCGCTGCGCGCCCAGGGGTTCGGCCTCGCTCTGGACGACTTCGGGACGGGCTACGCGTCGCTGGCCAACCTCACCCGGCTCCACGTGGACGAGATCAAGATCGACCGGTCGTTCGTCGCCGGGCTGGCGCACGATCCGCAGGCACGCGGGTTGTGCGCGGCCGTCGTGAGCCTCGGGCGGACGCTCGGCATGCGCGTCGTCGCGGAGGGGATTGAGGACGAGGCACAGCGCGCCGAGCTGATGGCGGTGGGGTGCCGCACCGGGCAGGGCTTCCTCCTGGGACGGCCGATGTCCGAGGATGCGGCCGCCGCGTGGCTCGCGGCCGCGGCCAGGATCGGCGTCCCGGCTGCGGGTCGCGTCCGGTCGCGCGGCGCGGCGATCGCCGCGGCGGACTGACGACTCGAGCCGGCCGACCCGTGCCACCAGGATCCGGCGGCCCGCCGGTCAAGTCCCAGCACGTCGTGTGACAACGCGTCGTCCTCGCGCCCGGTGCGTCCTGCCGCCGGGCGGGGCCCGTCGGTCGACGCCCGGTGCCCGGCGGCTCGTGTCCGCGGCCCCCGGCTGCCCTGCCTCTCCCGCCCGCCGCCCGCCCGCTCTCTCCCGCCCGCGCGCCGCGCGACCCGACGCTCTCGCCCGCCCGCTCTCTCCCGTCCGCCCGCCGCGCGACCCGACGCTCCCGGCTGCCCGGCCTGCGATCCTCGCCAGATGCACACCCGGTGGGCACGTCGTCGCCTGGAGCGGGGACGCCACGCTCGCCGACGATGGGGTTCCCCGCCCTGCCACGCTCATCGAGCCCCGGGTCGAGCGTGGGATCAACCGAGGAGGGCCGCCCGACGTCGCCAGATGCCCACCCAGTGTGCATCCGGCGGTAGCCGGTCGCTCATCGGGTTCGCGTCCAGGTGTGGGAGGTCCGACTTGTAGATCGGGTCCCCGTGGTCCAGTCATCCGGATGGGCTTGCCACACACGGCGCATACCGCGTCCGTGCCGCGACCCCCATGGCACCGGACCCGGAAGCCCGATGCCCCGCGACCCCCATGGCACCGGACCCGGGCGCCCGCGACGGCCGCCACGGCGGCGCCCGCGGCCCCGCGACCCCCGGGGCCGCCTCTCCCTGCTCTGCCCGCCCCGCCCCGCGCCCGCCCGTCCTGTGCCTGCCAGGCACGCTTTCGGGGGCACCACTGTCGTCGGGATGACCCCGGGTCATCACGACGACCGATCACGGGTCGTCGAGAGCCCCGGATCGATCGCGGACGTGCGCCCCGGTCATCGCGACGACACCCGAGCCCCGCCGTTGATGCGTGGCAGTCACGGCCGGCGCCGGGCCGCAGGCGGGGCGCCGGGCCGCAGGCGGGGCGCCGGGCCGCAGGCGGGGC
>JAKOQS010000314.1 GCA_029778235.1 Chloroflexota bacterium
CGCTCACCGGGAACATCGGGCGGTCCGGCGGCGGGTTCTCCGTCTACGTCGGCCAGTACAAGGTCCGCGTGGACACCTCGCCGTGGTGGAGCCCCGGGGGGACCAAGGCGCACGTCGTCCCGTCGATCTACTTCGTCCGTGGTCGGACGGAGACGATGCACCCCGACGTGCCGTACCCGGAGAACGACTGGCACGGCCTCGTGTGCACCTTCGCGAACATGTTCGTGCAGGCGATGGACGTCAACCGCCTCCACGAGACGCTCGCCGGGCTCGACCTGATCGTGGTCGTGGACCACCAGATGACCGAGACCGTGCGGTGGGCGGACGTCGTGCTGCCCGCGACGACGTGGTACGAGAAGACCGACCTCACCGCCACGCCGCTCCACCCGTTCCTCCAGCTCCAGCAGCCGGCGATCGAGCCGGTGGGCCAGGCACGCTCCGAGCTGTGGATGTGGCGCGAGCTCATGCGCCGCATCGACCCCGCGAAGGCCGCCGAGTTCTTCGAGATGGACGAGGAGGCGGCCATCGAGGCGATCCTGGAGGCAGGGGGCGGCGAGGGCGGGCCCACGGAGGGGATCACCCTCGACCAGCTCAAGGCCGGGCCCGTCCGCCTGAACGTCCCCGACCCGGACATCCCGTTCCTGCGGCAGATCCGCGACCTGGAGCCGTTCCCGCCGCGCTCGTTGCCGGCCAAGCTCGAGCAGACGGCCGCATTCCTGCCCACGCGACGGATCGAGTTCTACAAGGAGGAGGCGCGCTTCCGCGAGCTGGGCGAGGCGGTGCCCACGTATCGGCCGCCGTTCGACGACGGCGTCCACGACCCCGCCGAGTGGCCGCTCCAGCTGCTCACCCCGCACTCGAAGTGGCGGATCCACTCGTCGTACGCGAACAACGCGTGGCTCGAGGAGCTGCATGGCGGGCGACCCGAGGTCTTCATCTCGGAGCAGGATGCGGCCGCGCGCGGCATCGCCACGGGCGACGAGATCCGCGTCTGGAACACGCGCGGCGAGGTCGTCGCCTGGGCGCACGTCACCCCGTCGGAGCAGCCCGGGTCGGTGACCCTGTACGAGGGCTGGTGGCCGCGTCAGTTCCGCCGCGGGAAGGGGGTCAACGAGCTGACCTCGTCGGCCGTCAATCCGATCCACGAGGTCCATTTCGTCGGGAACATGTGGGCCCCCTCCACCGGCTGGAAGGACTGCCGGTGCGAGGTCGCGAAGGCGGGTGATGCCTGATGGCCGACAAGGTCTCGCCGGTCGAGGCTCTCTCGCCCGCATCCCGCGCCTGGGGCGAGATCGGCCCTCGGTCCGACGCACCGCACTGGGGCATGGTCGTGGACCAGGAGCGCTGCATCGGCTGCTGGTCGTGCGCCGTGATCTGCAAGAGCGAGAACGACATCCCGCTGGGGATGTGGTGGAACCGCATCCTGACCGAGGGCGAGGCGATGGACCAGCCCGAGGTCACCCGCGGCGAGGGGCTGGAGATGCACTGGCTCCCGCTCGCGTGCCAGCACTGCGAGAACGCACCCTGCGTGAAGGTGTGCCCGGTCCAGGCGACCTACCACCGCAGCGACGGGATCGTCATGCAGGACACCGACCGCTGCATCGGCTGCCGGTACTGCATGATCGCCTGCCCGTACGGGGTCCGGAACTTCAACTGGGGCATCCCCGCCCGCCCGACGCCGTACGAGACCGGGATGGTCGCGGCCCGGCCGCTCGGGACCGTCGAGAAGTGCACGATGTGCGTGCAGCGGATCGCGGAGGACCAGGTCCCATCCTGCGTCTGGTCGTGCCCCGCCCAGGCCCGGATCTTCGGCGATCTCAACGACCCCGACGGCCGCCTGAACACCCTCATCCGCGACCGGGAAGCCGGCGTCCTCCTCGAGGAGGCCGGGACCCGGCCGTCGGTCTCCTATCTGCCGCCTCGCCGGAGGTCGCCGCTGTGAGCGCCGTCACCCCCGTCGTCCCGTCCTCCCCGCCCGTCGCGCCGGCCGGGTCCGGCGCCCGTCGCGGGCCGGCGCCCGCCCTCGTCGCGTGGATCGCCCTGCTCGTCGCCCTGATGGCGATCGGCGTCGCGGCGTTCGCCTACCAGTTCGTCAACGGCCTCGCCGTCACGGGCATGCGGAACATCGTGATGTGGGGCAACTACATCCTGTTCTTCATGTTCTTCGTCGGCCTGTCGGCCGGCGGCCTGATCGTCGCGTCCGCCGGGAGACTCTTCGGCGTCAAGGCGTTCAAGCCGATCACGCGGCTCGCGGTCCTCGAGGCCACCGTCGCGGTGATGCTCGCGGCCACGTTCATCCTCCCGGACCTCGGGCGGCCGGAGCGGATCCTCAACATCCCGCTCTACTTCAACCCCACGTCGCCGATGGTCTGGGACATCGCGATCGTGATGATCTACATGGCCATGTCGACCTTCTACGTCTGGCTGTACGCCCGCGCGGACCTCGCGCGACGGGGATCCTGGCTGGCGCTCGGCACCGGGACGTCCCCGCGGACGATGGCACGGGAGGAGCGCGCGAAGACGGTCATGGCGTGGATCGCCCTGCCGGCCGCGATCATGCTGCACTCGATCACGGCGTGGATCTTCGGGCTCCAGATCAGCCGCGGCTTCTGGTACAGCTCGATCATGGCCCCGATGTTCATCGCGTCGGCTCTGGTCTCGGGCATGGGCCTGGTGATCGTCCTGGCGCTCGTGCTGCGCCGCCTGGGCCGGCTCACGTTCTCGGACGAGCTCGTGGCGATGCTCGGCGGCCTGCTCGGCGTCTTCGTGGCCGTCGAGGCGTTCCTGCTGCTCGCCGAGTACCTCACCGCGATGTACCCGGGAGCCCCGGAGGGCGATGCCGTCCGGCGGATGCTCACGTTGCCGTACCTGCCCCTGTTCCTCTTCGAGGTGCTGGTCGGCCTGCTGATCCCCTTCCTCATCCTTGCGACGCGGAGGCTCCGTCGCCGGCCGGCCTGGGTCGCGCTGGCCTCGCTGATCGTGATCGTCGGCATCTTCGTCCACCGGCTGAACCTGGTCCTCAACGGCCTCTCGTATCCCAACATCCCGCTGCCGCCCGGCCTCCCGATCGGGACGCCGCAGGACGGGTCGTCGTTCGCGATGACGTGGTTCTACGTGCCGACGGTCGTCGAGTGGCTCATCGTCGTCGGCGTGCTCGCCTTCGGCGGGCTCCTGTTCACCGCTGCGTCCTGGTATCTCCCGATGCAGGAGCCGGAGGCACACTGAGCTCGACGACGGGGCGTGAAGCCGGGACGTGGCCCGCCCGGGCGCCCACCGCCACGACCCACGGGCACGAGGATGGACGATGAGCGATCGAGATCGGACCTACCTGCCGCGCGCCTACACGGATCTGCGCGCCGAGCACCCGGAGATCGCGGCCGCGTACGACGCGCTCGGCCACGCATGCCGGGGCGCCGGGCCGCTGTCCGAGCGCGAGCAGCGGCTGGTCAAGCTCGGGCTCGCCGTGGGGCTCTCCTCCGAGGGCGGCGTGCGCTCGCACGTGCGGCGCGGCCTTGCCGAGGGGCTTACGCGGGAGGAGATCTCCCACGCCATCGTCATCGCCGTGCCCACGGCCGGGTTCCCGGCGACGGCGGCGGCCTTCCGCTGGGCGGGCGAGGTCTTCGACGCGTGGGCCCGCGAGGAGGGCGACGAGGCGTAGCTCAGCCGGGCAGGCCGGCGAGGAAGTCCGTCGTTCGGACCAGGCCCTCCACGAGGGTCGGCGCGGGGTTCGCGAACCCCAGGCGCACGTGGCCCTCGACGCCGAACGCGCTCCCCGGCACGAGAAGGACGCCGTCCGACCGTGCGAGTCGCGTGCAGAGCTCCTCGGACGTGAGGGGCGCGTCGTAGCGAAGGAACGCGGTCGTGCCGGAGCGTGGCCGGACGTACGAGATGCGCGGCTCCTCGGCGACCCACGCGTCGAGGGCGGCGAGGTTCCTGCGCACTATCGAGCGGTTCCGGGCGAGGAGCGGCCCGCGCGCCTCGAGCGCGACCGAGGCGAGAAGATCGTCGACCATCCCCACGCTGATGACGGAGTAGTCGCGATGGCGGCTGACGGCGTGCAGGACCTCGGGCGGGGCGACGATCCAGCCGAGCCGCAGGCCGGCGAGGGAGAACGCCTTCGACATGCTCCCGATCCCGACGCTCCGCTCGTACCGGTCGACGAACGACGCTCCCGTGCCCGGGTCGTCCTGGTCGAGCCCCCGGTAGACCTCGTCGGCGACGACCCACGCCCCTTCGGCGCGGGCGATCCCGGCGATCGCGTCGATCGCCGGCTCCGGCAGGAGCGACCCGGTCGGGTTGTGCGGGTTCACGAGGGAGATGACCTTCGCCCCGGACGCGAGCTCGCGGAGCTCGTCGAGGTCTGGGAGCCAGCCGAGCTCCTCCCGGAGGTGCAGCGGGCGGACCTCGGCCCCCAGGCTCTCCGGGATCGACGTGTGCTGCTGGTAGGTCGGCACGATCGGCACGACGACGTCGCCCGGCTCGATGAGCGCCTCGTAGACCAGGTGGTTCGCGCCGATCGCGCCGTGGCAGACGAGGACATCCGCGGCGGAGGCGGTGTCGTAGAGCGCGGCGATCGCGGTCCGGAGGCGGTCGGTCCCTTCGATCGCGCCGTAGGTGAGGCGCATGGGCAGCAGGTCCGCGAGGAACGCGTCGCGGTCGAGGCCGGCGAGCTCGAGCAGGGCCTCCACCGTGACCGAGTCCACGCACGTCTCGGCGAGGTTGAGCCGGCAGGCGGTCTCCCACCGGTTCATCCAGATCTCGACCTCGAAGTCGCGGATGCGCATCGACGCATGATGGCGCACGGCCGCGGGTCGCGGGAGGCCGCCACGCGGGGTGCAGGGAGCCGCGACGGCCGGGATCGGGCGCAGTGACGCCCGGGAACGTGACGAGACCCGGGCCGTGTGCCCGGGTCTCGTCACGGGAGGAAGGGAGGAGGTGGCGTGAGGATGCGCCGTCGTACCTTTCGATCGCGTGACGGCGATGCGAGGGCCGGCTCGGCGCCTCGTCGCCGCCGGGATCGGCGCGCCGGGTGCCTCGTCGTCGCCGGGTGCGGGGCCCGGCATGCTCCCGCCCCGGTGTGGTATCCCTGATGCTCGGCGCGCACTCCCCTTCGTCGGACGGCAGGAACGAACGCGCGCCACCGGGGAGGCCCACCCATGCGGGCGCTGACATGACGCACGGCTCCGCCCCGGACCCGCGCGTGCTGCTCGCGACCCTGGTCCGCTTCCCGGCCGCCGATCCGCCGGGCGGCGAGCGGGCCTGCGTCCTGTTCTGCCGCGACGTGCTGGCGGACGCGGGGATCGAGAGCCGCCTGTTGGCGCGAGATCCCGACCGGCCCAGCCTCGTCGCGCGCATCGCGGGGCGGGGCGACGCGCCGCCGCTCCTTCTCCACGGCCACGTGGACGTCGTCCCCACGGACGGCCAGGCCTGGACCGTCCCGCCGTTCGATGCGGTGGAGCGCGACGGCTTCGTCTGGGGCCGCGGCACCCTCGACGACAAGGCGTCGGTGGCGATGATGCTCGCGGCCGCCGTCCGCGCCCAGCGCGGCGACACTCCGCCGCCCGGCGACGTGATCGTGGCGGTCGTGCCCGACGAGGAGGCGGGCGGCCGCCTGGGCGCCGGGTTCCTCGTCGACGAGCACCCCGACCTGTTCGGCGGCGTCCGCTTCGCCCTCGGCGAAGCAGGCGGGTTCACCTTCCACCTCGCCGGCCGCCGTCTCTATCCGGTGCAGATCGCGGAGAAGCAGACGTGCCGGCTCACCGTGACCTTCCGCGGGAGGCCCGGACACGCGTCCTTCCGGCACCGGGACGGCGCCATGGCGCGGCTGGGTCGCGCGCTCGTCACGCTCGACCGTCGCCGGCTGCCGGTCCACGTCGTGCCGCCCGTCCGGTTGATGATCGAGGCGATCGCCGACGCGCTTCCCCGGTCGCGGGGCATCGTGGTCCGGCGCCTCCTGCAGCCCGCGCTCACCGACCGCGTCCTCGACCTGCTGGGGCGGTCGGGCGCCACGCTCGATCCGCTGCTGCACAACACCGTCAGCCCGGTCTTCGTCCGGGGCGGGGCCAAGGCGAACGTCATCCCCGGCGAGGTCGGGCTCACGCTCGACGGGCGCGTCCTGCCGGGCCTCGGGGCGGACGACCTGGTGGGCGAGCTGCAGGCGATCCTCGGGGCGGACGCCGAGGTCCGCGTGGACGACTTCCAGCCCTATCCGGGGCGCCTGGACATGGGCCTCTTCGACGTCCTCGCCGGATCGCTCCGGGAGGGGGATCCGGGCGGGACGCCGGTGCCCTACGTGACGATGGCGACGACCGACGCGCGGCACTTCGCACGACTCGGGATCCAGACGTACGGGTTCACGCCCATGCGCCTGCCGGCCGGATACGACTTCGCCACGATGGCCCACGGCGCGGACGAGCGGATCCCGGTCGACGCCGTGGACTGGGGGACAGAGCGACTCGTGCGGGTGCTGGCCACGTTCGGCGGCGCGAGGCCGGCGCGATGACGGGGCCCGGAGCGGACGATGGTCGCCGGGACGATCCGGCCGGAGGACCCGGCATGGGCCCCGGCACGACCATGTCGGACGAGGCCCTCGCGCGGCGAGTGGCCGCGCTGTTCGCGCCGCTGCCGCAGGTCGCGGCCGTGGCGCTCGGCGGCTCCCGGAGCGACGTCGGCCTCGGGGCGGTGGCCGGCTCGGACATCGACATCGAGGTCTACGTCCGGGACGAGATCGACCTCGACGTGCGCCGGTCCATCGTGGATGCGGCGGGTGGCGCACGCCGGGCGGAGCTGGGGATGCGCTTCTGGGGCCCGAGCGACGAGTGGATCGATGCGGCCACCGGCGCCCACGTGGACGTCGTCTACTTCGACGTCGCGTGGATGGAGGACAGGATCACCGCGGTCCTCGACCGGCACGAGGCGAGCCTGGGGTACACGACGTGCTTCTGGCACACCGTCCGGGGCTGCCGCGCCCTCGAGGATCCGGACGGGTGGCTCGCGGGCCTGAAGGCGCGAGCCGACGTCCCATACCCGGAGGCCCTGCGGTCGAGCATCGTCGGGCTGAACCACCCGGTGCTCCGCTCCGTCCTGCCCTCGTACGCGAACCAGCTCGCGAAGGCGGCGGCGCGCGACGACCTCGTGAGCGTCAACCACCGCCTGGCGGGCCTCCTGGCGAGCTACTTCGACATGCTGTTTGCGTTGAACCGGTCGACCCATCCCGGTGAGAAGCGACTGGTCGAGGCCGCCACGCGCACCTGCACACGCCTGCCGGAGGGGATGGCGGTCGACATGGACGACCTCCTGCGGTCGTCAGGCGCCGACCTGCCGGGCCTGCTCGCCCGGGTGGACCGCCTGATCGACCGGCTCGACGACCTCCTGCGGGCGGAGGGCTTCACCGAGTCCTCGCTGCCATCGCTCCGGAGACCGTAGCCGGCGAGCGCCGCCCCGAGCGTCGGCGTCAGGCCGCGCCCGCCCTCTGCGGACCAGCCAGCCCGAGCTGCAGGAGCATGCCGAGCTGGTCCGCGACACCCCAGTGCTCGACGACCTTGCCGTCCGACACGCGGACGACGTCGAACACGTCCACCTCCACCGCCCTGCCCGTCGGCGGATTGCCCATCACCGATCCGGTGTTGACCCCGCGCGCCCGGTTGCGGACCCAGACGCGATCGCCGTCCTCGACGACATCCACGACACGCAGCTCGAAGTCCGACAGCCAGCGATGGAGCGTCTCCGTCAACTGTCGGACGCCGTCCGCGCCCTGCGCGAGCCCGCGCTGGTGCTCGA
>JAKOQS010000315.1 GCA_029778235.1 Chloroflexota bacterium
CTGCGCCGACTCGCTCCGGGCCCGCCGCTATCGCCGGAACGAGACGATCTTCCACCAGGGTGACCCCGGCGATTCGCTGTACATCGTCGAGTCGGGCTCCGTGAAGATCGTGCTGCCGTCGCCGGGATCCGCGGACGACGCCATCATCGCCACCCTCACCCGCGGCGACTTCTTCGGCGAGCTCGCGCTCCTCGACGGCGCGCCGCACTCGGCGACGGCCATCGCCATGGAGCCGACCGAGGCGCTCGTGCTCCGGCGCGACCGCTTCCAGGAGCTCGTGGAAACGGAGCCGGCACTCCGGCGGGCCCTCTTCGCCGGCCTCGTCGCCGAGCTGCGACGCCTCACCGGCCATGTCGAGGAGCTGCACTTCCTCGACCTGCCCGGCCGGCTCGCGAGCCGCATGGTCCGCCTCGCACGCGAGGCGCAGCCAGACCGGACGACGGACATCCGGCTGGACTGGCCGTACACGCAGAGCGACCTCGCGGCGATGATCGGCGGGACGCGCCAGACCGTGAACCGGCTGCTGGCGGACATGACCGCGCAGGGCCTCGTCCGCGTCGAGCACGACGTCCTGGTCATCCCGGACCTGGTCAGGCTCGAGCGGGCCGCGGAGCGGTGATCGACCGTGGCTGACACCGGCCGGCCTCCCGTGAGCACCGAGGCGCTCGAGCTCCTGCGCGCGATCGCGCTGCGCGCCGAGACGGCCCGGCGGCTCGAATCGGGCAGCGCGCGGGCGGTCCTCCGCTCGGTCGTCGAGGCCACCGTCGCGCTCTTCGAGGCCGAGGCGGCCTCGATCGCCCTGTACGACGCGGCGACCGACCGGCTGGTCTTCGAGGTCGCGGCGGGCGAGCAGGGCCAGGGTGTCATCGGCGTCTCGATCGGACCGGACCAGGGAATCGCCGGCTTCGTCTTCACGACCGGGCAGGCGCTGGCCCTCTCCGACGTGGCCAGCGACCCGCGCTTCGGGCGGGCTGTCGCCGCGCAGACGGACTACATGCCCCGGTCGCTGATCGCGGTCCCTCTCGTGGACGAGAACGGCACGATCGGCGTCCTCGAGGTCCTCGACAAGCACAGCCAGGCGGCCTTCTCTCTCCGCGACATCGAGCTCGCGGGCGTCTTCGCCGGGCAGGCCGCGGTCGCGATCAGGGCCAGCCGCGTCGATCGCGACGTCGCCTCCCTCCTCCGCGCGACCCTCGCGGACCTGGCTCCGTCCGACGCGCCACCGGATGCCGCCGCGATCGACGAGCTCGTCGCCGCCGCCACCGCGAGCCTGGATCGCGAGGACGACTCGCGCCTGTGGGCCCTCGTGGAGCAGGTCGCGCGCGTGCGCAGGGCGGATCCCGACGCGCTCGAGCTCGTCACCGAGCTCCTCGAGGCGCTGGCGCGCCAGTCCGAGCGCGCGAGCCGGGCGCGTCGTCGCGGCCGGGCCGGATCGGGGCGCGACCGCGACCGGTGAGCGACCTCGACCTCCCGGCCTGGAGCGAGCCGTTCGTCGGGGAGCGCGGCGAGCTCGACCGCCTCGGGCCGCTCCGCTCCCTCGATCGGACGTGGGCCTTCGGCGGCGTCGACGGCAGTGGCGTGACGGTGGCCGTCATCGACTCCGGCGTGGAGCGCGCGCATCCGGCCGTGGGCGGCAGGCTCGTGGAGAGCGTCCGCGTCGAGCCCGGTGACGACGAGCCGGTCGTGCTGGACGATCCCGAGGCGATCGACGTGGTCGGCCATGGCACGGCGTGCGCCGGCATCATCCACGGGCTCGCGCCCGGGGCCGACATCATCTCCGTGCGCGTGCTTGGCCCGGACAACCGCGGCCGGGGCGCGGTCTTCGCGGCGGGCCTGGAGTGGGCGATCGCCCGCGGGGCGTCGGTCGTCAACCTGAGTCTGTCGTCGAAGAGCGAGGCGATGTTCGGCATCTTCCACGACCTCGCCGACCGCGCGTACTTCGCGAACGTGCTGCTCGTCTGCGCCGCGAACAACGTGCCCGCGCCCAGCTACCCGTCGTTGTTCGCGTCGGTCATCTCGGTGGCCGCGCACGACGTCGCGGACGCGTGGACGTGGTTCTACAACCCGCGCCCGCCGGTCGAGTTCGGGGCGTACGGGGTGGACGTCCGCGTCGCCTGGAAGGACGGGGGGCGCATGATCGCGACCGGCAACAGCTTCGCGGCGCCGCACGTCGCCGGCCTCGCGGCGCTCATCCGCGCGAAGCATCCGGCGGCGACGCCCTTCGAGGTCAAGGCGATCCTGGCGGCCACCGCCACCGGGGCGCGGCCGGAGGACTGAAGGCGCCCGGCGGCGGCCGGTGGCGCGCCGCCCGTCAGGGCTTCACCGCGATCCGGTCGAGGGCAGGGTTGTTCGCGAAGGCGTCGAAGGAGTAGGAGGCGACCCGCGGCGAGCCGAGGTACGCGAACCGTACCTCCCCGTACGGCACCCACGGAACGACGTTCTCCATGAGGTACTGGTCGAGGCTCGCCCAGCACTGGAACTGGGCCGCGCCGACGAGCGGCAGGCAGGCCTCCACCCGCGCGTCGACGTTCGGGACCTCGGTGACCTCGTAGCCCCACCGCTTCAGCTGCTCGGGGGTCGCTCCCACCATCGTGAGGTTGTAGGTGTCCGGCGGCACGTCGACGGTCAGACGGCCGTCGAACATGGTCAGTACCGGCTGCACCGAGCCGCCTCCGAACCCCATTCCGATGAGGAGGGGCACCTTCTCGGTCGGGCGCTCAGCGATCGAGAAGAACGTCTCGTCCTCGAGGACGTCCACCTCGAGGTCGATCCCGATCGCGCCCAGTTGGCTCGCGACCTCCCGGGCGACCGCCGCGAACTGGTCGCGTGTCGTGGCCCGGATCCGCTGGCAGGCCGCCACGTCGCAGCGGCCGTCGCCATTCGTGTCGTAGCCGGACAGGCGCATCTCGGCGCGGGCCCTTTCGAGGTCCCCGTGCCCCCCGGGTGTCGCGTACGGGTCATAGTCCGCGAGCAGGTTGTCCTCGCGCATGTCGCTGTCGATGTGCCCGTAGACCTCCTGGGCGACGCTTCCGCCCGAGAGGTCGATGAGCCGCAGCTTGTCGATCGCCCAGTTGAGCGCCTTGCGCACGTGGAGGTCGTCGAACGGGGGCACGGCCACGTTCATCATCACGCTGCGGACCATCCCCGTCGGGTCGAGGTAGGCCGTGCCGCGCGCCGGGTCGCCCCGGAAGGCGGCGAACACGTCCTCCGGGACCGTCGGCGACAGCCCGCCGCTCGGCCACAGGAAGTCGGCGGTCCCGCCGTCGAGCGC
>JAKOQS010000316.1 GCA_029778235.1 Chloroflexota bacterium
GACTCCATCCCGGCCGGGGAGAAGGTGTCGGTCGAGCGGCAGACGTTCCCGTCGTTGCTCGCGTCGGGCGCTCGCGTCAGCGCGGTCGTCGACGAGGGGTACTGGCTGGACCTGGGCACCCCGTTGTCGTTCGTCCAGGGGTCCTGTGACCTCGTCCTCGGCCGGGCGCCGTCGCCGGCGGTGCCGCAGACGGGGGAGTCGCTCGTGCTCGGCGGCGCGCGGGTCGCCGACTCCGCGGTGCTGCGTGCCGGCACGACCGTCGGTCGTAACGCGATCGTCGGCGTGGACGTCGTGGTCGACGGGGCGGTCCTGTTCGACGGAGCGCGGATCGAGGCCGGCGCGCGGGTCACGAACAGCATCGTCGGCGAGGGCGCCTGGATCGGCGAGGACGTCGTCCTCGACGGGGCGGTGATCGGCGACAACGCCGTCATCGGTGCCGGCAACGAGCTGCTCGACGGCGTCCGGGTCTGGCCCGGCGCCCAGCTCGCCCCCGGCACGGTCCGCTTCTCCAGCGACCAGGCGAGCTCCTGACGCAGCCGCAGGCGGACGCACGGGTCCGGGCGCCCTACCGCGTCGACCTCGCCGCCGTCCTCGGCTCGTTCGTCCGGGGGCGCGCCGATCCCACCGTCCGGCTCGTGGGCCGCGACGAGGCGTGGCTGTCGGGCCGGACTGCCGGCGGCCCCGCGACGCTGCGGCTCACGGTCGCGGGCGACGACGTCCGCGCGCAGGGGTGGGGTCCGGGTGCGTCGACGTTCGTCGCGTCGGTTCCCGACCTGCTCGGCTTCGCCGACGACCCGTCGGGCTTCCCGGCCGCCCTGCTGCCGGACGTGCTGGCACCCGCGTGGAACCGGTACGGGCAGCGCTGGCGGGTGCCGCGCAGCGGCCTGGTCCTCGAGGCGCTCGTCGCCGCGGTGTGCGAGCAGAAGGTGACCGGGATCGCGTCCCGGCGCGTGTGGCGCGCGCTGCTCGGGCAGGGCGAGCCCGCACCGGGTCCTGCGCCCGCCGGGATGCGCGTCCTGCCCGCCCCGGACCAGATCGCGCGGGTGCCCTCGTGGCAGTGGCACGCGTGGGGGATGGAGCCGGCGCAGTCGCGCACGATGCTGCGCGCGATGGGTGTCGCGGGCCGGCTCGCGGCGTTGACGTCGATCCCCCCGGGGGAGGCGCGGACCCGGATGCAGTCCGTCCCCGGCATCGGTCCGTGGACGGCGGCGGAGGTCGCCCAGCGCGCCCTCGGCGACGCGGACGCCGTATCCGTCGGCGACTTCCACCTGCCGCGTCACGTCGTGTTCGCGTTCACCGGCGAGGTCGACGGGACCGACGAGCAGATGGCGGAGGTGCTCGCGCCGTTCGCCGGGCACCGGTACCGCGTGCAGCGGCTGGTCGAGCTCGCCGGCGTCGCCCCGCCGAAGCGCGGCCCCCGGATGGCCGTCGCCGACAACCGCCACCGGTGAGCCGTCCCACCCGCCGCTGTTGAGGTTGGTGGCGGTTCCGGCACGCGCGGACCGCCACCAACCTCAACACCCGCGGGGGCGTACGGGCGCGGGCTAGTCGGTGGACCGGCGCAGCCGCTTCGTCTCCCCACGCACCTGCTTCGCGCGCAGCCGTCGCTCGGCCGCCCGGCGGTTCTGCCATTGCGAGCGATGCTCCGACGCCGTGACGACGACGCACCCGTCCACCAGGTGCGGTGCGAGCCGGGTCAGCGCCCGCTCGCGCAAGGGGGGCGGCAGGCTCGGGCTGCGGGCGAGGTCGAAGGAGAGCTGGACGCGGGAGTCGGTCGTGTTGACGCTCTGCCCGCCAGGTCCCGACGACCGGGAGAACCGCCAGGCCAGCTCCGCCGCCGGGATCTGCACGCCGGAGCGGATCACCAGGTCGCCGTCCACGGCTAGCGCCAGGTGAGGAAGTCGTGCGCGGCGCGCGGTGCGCGGGCCGGCGGATCGACAGCCGCGCGGCCGACAGCTACCGCACCGAGCGGCACCCACGAGTCGGGCAGGTCCAGGGCCCGGCGCACGACGGGCGGGCAGAACACCGTCGACGAGATCCACGCCGATCCCCATCCCTCGGCGGCCAGCGCCACCAACAGGCTTTGCACGGCCGCGCCCCCCGCGACGACGAACAGGTCGCGCTCGAACCCGCGCCGGGTGTCGTCGGGGTAGTCGTGCGCGGCTCCGTCGAGGTCGACGAACGCCAGCACCACCACGGGCGCGGCGCGCAGCACGTCGCCGCGCCGCAGCCGACGCTCGATGCTCGCCTCGTCGTACCCGTCGATCGCTGTGAGGTCCGCGCGCCACTGGTCGCGCATGGCGTCCAGCACCCGATCACGAACCGTGCCGGGCCGCATCGCGACGAACCGCCAGGGCTGGCTGTGGTGCGGCGCCGGGGACGACACGGCCTCGACGACCGCGCGCTCGATCACGTCGTCCGGCACCGGCTCGTCGGTGAACGACCGGACGGTCCGTCGCGCCGACAGTGCCGACCGCCGGCCCTCGGCCACGGCCTCCGCCGTTCCGAGCCGGAAGAGGTCCTCGTCTGCTGGGCGGACGATCGCGGCCGCACCCGGTCCGTCCGTCGCCGTGACGTAGGCGCCCAGGCCGCGCACGACCGCCACCGGCCGCCCCGCGAGCTTTCCCTTGACGAGATCGCCGGCCGCCGCGAGCTCGTCGGCGATGGCCACGACCGTCATCTCCAGCGGCCGGCCGTACGGATCGACGCGGCCGGTGTGGTCGTCCAGGACCGTCAGGCCCGCCGCGCCGATCGCCACGTCGCCGACGCCGTTGCGCCACGGACGGCCCATCGTGTCCGTGACGACCACCGCCAGGCGGACCCCGAAGCGACCACCCAGGCCCGCGCGCAGCGACCGCGCGGACGCATCCGAGTCGTCGGGCAGGAGGACGACCAGGCCGTCCTCGACGTTGCTGGCGTCGACCCCGGCGGCGGCGAGCACCAGCCCGTGCTTGGTCTGGACGATGCTCGTGAGCCCGCGCGGCGTGCGGCGCTGCGCGACGACGCGGACAGCCTGCGACGCGATGACGTCGTCGCGTGACGACGCCGCCACGAGCTGCCCCTCGGCCTTCGCCACGACCTTGCTCGTGACGACGACGACGTCGCCGTCCGCGAGACCGACGGACCCGTCGGGCCAGCGCACGCTCTCGAGCGCCGGGGCGAGGACGGCCGTGAGGTCCGCTCCGGGGAGGACGTCGCCGATCCCGCCGGGCGCGACGACCTGCAGCGCGGGGCTGGTCATGGGCGGCACCCTCTCGTGTGGGCGGGACAGATGAAGGATTCGCTGCGCCGGCGGGCTCGATTCCTTCGTTTCTCCCGGCTACCGGGACAAACGAAGGAGTTCGGCGACGTCCAGGCACCGTCGGGCGAGCCGGGCGCTGGCCTCGACGTCGGTCATCATCGCGGGGACGGCCAGGCAGCGGATACCGGCGGCCTCGACCGCCGGCACGGCGGCGGCGTCGGACTCGTCGACCAGCCAGGCGTCGATGAGCCCGCCGTCGGCCCGCGCGCCGTAGTGCCGCGCGACGGCCTCCGCGCTGGTCTCGACGCCGATCGCGGCGAGGCACGCGTCGGCCATCCCGCGCACGGGAGCGCCGCCGACGATCGGGGAGACCGCGACGACGGGCGCGGCGGTGGCGCGCAGCGCGTCCGCGATGCCGGGAACCTGGCAGATGGTCCCGATCGAGACCACCGGGTTGCTGGGCGGCAGCAGTACGACGTCGGCCTCGGCTATCGCGGCGAGCACCTGGGGACCGGGCCGTGCGTCCTCGACCCCGACCAGCACGATCTCGTGGGCCGGCAGCGATGCGTGGTAGCGGATCCACCACTCCTGGAAGTGGATCGCCACCCGCAGCGGCGATCCGTCCGGCGCCGTGGCGCCGCTCGGGTCGTCGACGACGACGTGCGTCTCGGCCCGGTCGTCGCTCATCGGCAGCAGCCGGACCCCGGGCTTCCAGTGCGCGCAGAGCGCCGCGGTCACCTCGGTGAGGGAGTACCCGGCCGCCAGTGACTGGGTGCGGACGAGGTGCGTCGCCAGGTCCTTGTCGCCGAGCCCGAACCAC
>JAKOQS010000317.1 GCA_029778235.1 Chloroflexota bacterium
AGGAGGAAGGTGTTGTACCCGGCCTCGCGCAGGGCGGCGGCGCGGTCCTCCCGCGAGACCATCCGCAGCGGCTCGACCATCTTGATCTTCCAGGGCTCGGCCCACGAGCGGCGGCCGAACTGCTGGCCCATCGTCTGCGGGATCTCGTGCGTCATCGGGAGCCTCCGGTCCGCGTGGGTCCGACTGGATCGACAGGGGCGAGCGGCAGCGCCGTGGTGGCCTTCAGCTCGCGAAGGACGAGGCTGGTCTGCACCTTCGCCACACCGGGGATCGGGGTGAGCCGGTCCACGATGAAGCGCTCCAGCTCGTGCCGGCCCCGCACGACGACCTTGAGCAGGTAGTCGGACTCGCCGGTCACGTGGTGGCACTCGAGGACCTCGGGGATCTCCGCGACACGACGCGGGAACGACGCCACGAGGTTGGGACGATGGAGCTGGAGGCTCACGCTGACGAAGCAGAGAAGGTCGAAGCCGGCCATCTCCCGGTCCACGAGCGCGACGTACCCGCGGACGAGCCCGTCGCGCTCGAGCCCGCGCACGCGCGCGTGCGTGGCCGCGGAGGAGAGGCCCACCGCCCGCGCCAGGTCGGCGATCGTCGCGCGTCCATCTTCCTGGAGGATCCCGAGGATCGCGCGGTCGGTCTCGTCCAAGGTGGGCGGCATGGCACCTGTATAGCGCGCCGGCGGCTTGGCGTCAACGGTCCTTCGGCCTCGAAGTCGCTGAACCATCGATTCTCCGGCCTCACAGCCATCCTGCCGAAGAATAGTCGTTCACAAGAGTGGATCGGAGAGGGCAGCTACGTCCGCCCCGGTCGCCCGGCGAGCACGTGCGTTGACCACCGGCTCGGTCCGCCGTACCGTCGGCATGGCGCCGTGCGGCTGCCGGGTCGCCCGTCCCCGTGATGGGCTCGTGCCGCGAGGCCCCGTCGTGTCGCTCCGTCCTCCGGCCGTCCCGTTCCTGGGCGGCCCGGTCGTCCTCGACCCCACCTCCGTGACGACGCCGTACGCGTTCCTGGGCATCCCGTTCGGCCCCCCGTACGCGCCAGAGGACCTCTCCGTGTGCGCCGATGCGGCCGACGCGGTCCGGGCCGCGGCCCGACGCATGGAGTACGACCGCACCTGGCTCGACCACGACTTCGACTGGGGCGGCCCGCTCTTCCCCGACTCGCGTCCGACGGTGACCGACTGCGGCGACGTCGTCGGCGACGTCCGCGAACCCGACCGGATCTGGGACGACGCGCTCGACGTCACGCGGCCGCTCGTCGCGGCCGGGCGCGTCCCGCTGGTGATGGGCGGCCTGGACGCGGTGCCACCGATGGTCGTCGGCGCCTTCGAGGACGTGGAGACCGTCAACGTCCTGCACGTGGACGCCCACCTCGACTTCCGCGACCACCGCGAGGGCGTGCGACGCGGCTACTCCAGCCCTGTCCGCCGGATCCGCGACCTCGCGTGCGTCGCGGAGGTCGTCCAGGTGGGGATGCGCGGCGTCGGGTACAGCGGAGGCGCCGAGGTCGCCGAGGCACTGGCCCGCGGGAACCGGATCGTCACCGCCTGGGATGTCCACGAGCGCGGTGTGGGCATGGTCCTCGACGCGCTCCGCGCCCCCGGCCGATGGATCGTCACGATCGACATGGACGGCCTGGACCCGTCGGTCGCTCCCGGCGTCGGCTGGCCGGAGCCGGGCGGTCTCACCTACCCGCAGGTGGCTGCGCCGATCCGCGCGCTCGCGCGCGAGGGCCGGCTCGCGGCGCTCGTGATCACGGAGCTGCGGCCTGCGCTCGACGTCCGCGGGGCGACCGCGCACGTCGCAGCCCGGCTCTTCATGAACGTCATCGGCCTCCAGCGCTCGCCCGGCGCACGGACGGGCTGAGGCCCGGAGCCGGTCGCAGGGCGAGGGCGTCGGCCGGGCCACGCCCGCCGCCCGTGGCCGGAGGCGCGTCGGGCGGCCGGTGCGGTCCGCGCGGCGGCCGGCACCTGTACTCTCGCAGGGGCGGGCGTCGCGACGGGATATCGCGGGCGACGGGGAGGTCGAGCGTGTTCGACGAGGCGGAGATCGGCGGGCGACTGGACCTGCACGCCCCGCTCGCCGCCCGCCTGCGGCCGCGAACCCTCGACGAGGTGGTGGGCCAGGCCCACCTGCTGGGGCCCGACGGCGTCCTCCGACGGTGGGTCGCGGGCGGGAGGATCCCTGCGATCGTCCTCTGGGGTCCGCCCGGCTCGGGCAAGACGACGCTGGGCCGGATCCTCGCCGACGCGCTGGGCCTGGGCTACCTCACGCTCGACGCGACCTCCGAGGGCCTCCCCGACCTCCGCCGACGGCTCGCCGAGGCGGACACGCTGCGCGCCGTCGAAGAGAGGCCGCCCGTCCTGTTCGTGGACGAGCTGCATCGCCTCGCGAAGAACCAGCAGGACGGGCTCCTGGGCGCCGTCGAGACCGGTCGCATCACGCTCGTGGCGGCCACCACGGAGCCCCCGATGGCCGGGGCGGTGATCGCGCCCCTGCTCTCGCGGCTCACGGTCCTGCGGCTCCACCCGCTGTCCGAGTCCGACCTCGGGGTCCTCCTCGACCGCGGGCTCGCCGCGCTCGCGGTCGACGGGCGCACGGTCGTGCCCGACGACGCCGCGGTCCGCAACCTCGTCGGCCTCGCGGCGGGCGACGGCCGCAGGCTGCTGTCGCTCCTGGAGGGTTCCGTCTCGCTGCTGCCCGCGGATGCCGTGGAGCTCGACGCGGCGTCGGTGCTCGCGGCCGCACAGTCACGGACCGCGCCGTACGACCGCTCGGGCGCCGTCTCGGCGATGATCAAGAGCATCCGCGGTGGTGACGAAGAGGCGGCCCTCTACTGGCTCGCTGTGCAGCTGGCGGCCGGAGACGACGGGCGCCACGCCGCGCGACGGCTCGTGGTGGCCGCCGGCGAGGAGGTCGGCGCGGCCGATCCCGCAGCGCTGCCGATGGCCGTCGCGTGCCTGGACGCGGTGGAACGCGTCGGGATGCCGGAGGCGCACTATCCGCTCGCGGCAACCGTCAGCTACCTCGCGCGCACGGCGCGCGACTGGTGGCCCGGCGCGGCGCTCCACCGCGCCGTGGAGCTGGCCGAGGCGGGCGCCGATCCGGTGCCGCCCCACCTGCGGCCGGCCGCGAAGACATACCGCCACCCGGCAGAGGGTGGATCCGGCCGGCCACAGGAGTACCGACCCAGGGGGCGGCCGCCGGGCTTCCTCGGGCCGCGCACGCCGCCGCGGGATCGCGCCTGACGCGTGCGAGCGGCCACCGGGGCTGCGACCGCGCCGGCAGGGTGCCTCCGCGCGGGCAGGGTGCCTCCGCGCCGGCTGGGCTCCTCCGCGCGCGCCTGATCGGAGGAGAACCGCCCGAGCCACGCGATTCTGGGAGAATCCATCCGCGTCCGGCACGACGGGTCGGCGACGAGGAGGAGTGATGCGGATCCTGGTGGCGGAGCAGCTCGCGGCCGAGGGGCTCGAGGTGTTGGGCGAGCGACACACCGTGGACGAGCGGATCGGCCTGTCCAGGGACGAGTACCTCGCGATCCTCCCCGAGTACGACGCGCTCATGGTCCGGAGCCAGGTCCAGGTCGACGCCGACATGATCGCGGCGGCGACGCGCCTGGTCGTCATCGGGCGAGCCGGCGTGGGCGTGGACAATGTCGACCTCGACGCGGCGACACGGGCCGGCATCACCGTGGTCAACGCGCCGACCGGGAACACGATCGCGGCCGCGGAGCACACTCTCGCGCTCCTCTACGCCCTGGCCCGCCACGTGCCCGCGGCCGAGGCCTCGCTCAGGCGCGGCGAATGGAAGCGGTCGCAATTCACCGGCGTGGAGCTTCGCGGGAAGACGCTCGGGCTCGTGGGGTTCGGCAAGATCGGGCAGGCCGTCGCGGCGCGGGCACGGGCGATGGAGATGCCGCTGCTGGTCGCCGACCCCTTCGTGACGGCGGAGCAGGCCGCGCTGCACGACGCCGAGCTCGTGGCGCTCGATGAGCTCCTCGCGCGTGCGGACGTCGTCAGCCTGCACGTGCCGAAGACGCGGGGGACCGCCGGGATGATCGGCGCAGGCGAGCTCGCCCGCATGAAGCCCACGGCCTTCCTCCTCAACGTGGCGCGCGGTGGCGTCGTGGACGAGTCCGCGCTCGCGGATGCGCTCGCCGGCGGGACCATCGCCGGCGCGGCCGTCGATGTCTTCTCGACCGAGCCGCCGGTCGGGTCGCCGCTCCTCAGTGCGCCGCACGCGGTCCTCACCCCCCACCTCGGCGCGTCCACGGTCGAGGCACAGGTCCGGGTCGCGGTCGAGGCCGCGCAGCAGGTGGTGGACGTCCTCGAAGGGCGACCGGCGCGCTACGCGGTCAATGCGCCCCTGCTCGCCCCCGAGACCGCCCGCGCGCTCGCCCCGTACCTGCCGCTCGCGCACGCGATGGGGTCGTTCCTCGCGCAGTACGCCCGCGGTGGGATCGATACGCTCTCGGTGGAGGTCGCCGGCGAGCTCGCGGCGAACGACACGAGTCAGATCGCGGCCGCCGCGCTCCAGGGGATGCTCGAGGAGGCGACCGCAGAGCGGGTCAACCTCGTCAACGCCGCGACGATCGCCAGGGCGCGCGGCATCGCCGTGACCGAGATGCGGACCGCCGATGCCGGCGCGTATGCGACGCTCGTGACCCTGCGGGCCGGCACGGGCGAGCGGTCGGCGCGGATCGGCGGGACGATCGAAGCCGGGCAGCCGCGCATCGTGCGGATCGACGAGTACCGGCTTGACATGGAGCCGGCGGCCGCGATCCTGGTGACGCGCCACCACGACCGCCCGGGGATGGTCGGGCGAATCGGGGCGCTGCTCGGCGAGGCGGACGTCAACATCAGCGCCATGACGCTCGCCCGGTCGGCGCCGCGTGCGGACGCCTTGATGCTCCTGGCCCTCGACGAGGCCGTGCCGGACGCCGTGGCCGCGGCGATCCGCGGCATGGACTCGATCCTCGACGTGTGGGTCCTGCACCTGCCGTCGGCAGGCGCATGACGGCCGCGGTCGCGGCCAGGGCCGGCATGGGGCCTGCGGGGGCCGGCGAGGCGACGGACCCGGCCGGCGAGCAGGCGACCACGCTGGTCCCGCCCGGTCTCGAGGCCACCCTCGTCCTCCTGCGCCACGGCGAGACCGAGTTCCTGCTCCAGCGCCGCTTCCAGGGCCGCTCCGAGACCCCGCTGTCGGCCCTCGGGCGCAGACAGGCGGCCCTGGGTGGCGGACGGATCGCAGACCCGTCCCGCCCCCCCGCTCTGCCCGTGCCGGCCGGACCGCCGCGCTTCGTCGCGCACTCGCCGCTGCGCCGGACGGTGGAAACGGCCGCGGCGGTCTCCGCCGCCCTCGAGTCCTCGGGCGCCCGCGGGGTGCCGGTCATCGCGGAGCCGGGGCTCGCGGAGATCCACCAGGGCGCCTGGGAAGGGCTCACCCAGGAGGAGGTCGCCGACCGCTTCGCCGACGAGCTGGCCGCCTGGCGTCGTCGGCCATGGGAGGCGCATGCGCCGGGCGGCGAGTCGCTCGATGAGGTGGACCGGCGGGTGCGCGCCGCTGTCGGCCCCCTCCTCGCGTCCCTCGCGGCCGGATCGGGTCACGGGACCCTTGACCGTCCCCACGTCCTGGGGTACGGACGCGGCACCGAGGGGGTCCCGTGGGTCGTCCTCGTCGGCCACGACGGCAACTTCAAGGTCCTGCTGCTCGCACTCCTCGACCTGCCGCTGACCGCGTTCTGGCGGTTCCCCTTCGCCCTGGCGGCGCTCTCGGTCGTCGAGATCCGCGGGGGCCGCGCCTGGCTGCGCCTCCACAATGCCTGCGACCACCTGGCGCCGCTCGAGCAAGCGACCGCCGGTGAGTCGCGCACCGCCGCCGGCCCGGACGCGGTCCGCCCGCCCGGCGCTCTCTGATCAGCCCCGGCTCGTCCGTCCCCTGCGGGGGCGCCGGAACAGCAGCGCGAGGAGCCGGACCCGCAGTCGCCGGCGGACCAGCGCGAGCTGGCGCATGAGGTCCGGACCCGGCTCGCGGTGGGCGTACGTGGCCTCCACCTTGGAGGTGGCCACGAGCGCGAGCTCCGGTCGCACGGCCGGCAGGACCTCGCCGAGGGCCGCCGTGTACTCGTAGACGGTCTGCTCGGGGCGCTGGGCGTACCCGAGCCTGCCGGCGATCCGCGTGATCGTCCCGTACGCGGCGTCCGGGCCGACGGGCCTGGGTGGGCGGCGCACGAGGACGACGAGCGCGATGAGCACGAACGCGACCAGGAGCAGCCCCGCCACGACGGCCAGGATCGGCCCCGGGACGGCCGGGCCGCCGCCCCCCACCAGGGGCGCGCTGCCGCCGGCGGGCGCGGTCTGCCGCGGGTCCCGCTCGTCGGGCCCGAAGCTGCTCGACGGGCGCGGCGTGGGCGTGGGCGTGGCGACGGGCGGCCCGGCGGGCAGGCTCGTGTCGAGGCCCACGCCGCCGCCCGTCGGGTCGAAGTCGACCCAGCCGTAGCCCGGGAAGTAGACCTCCACCCAGGCGTGGGCACGATCGCGGCGGACCGTCTGCTCGCCGGTGGCCGAACGGTCGCCGGGGAGGAACCCCTCCACGAACCGCGTGGGGATGCCACGCAGCCGGAGCATCACCGCCATCGTCGTCGCGTAGTACTCGCAGTAGCCGCGCCGCGAGACGATGAAGCAGTCGGTGGTGCCACGGCCGCCGCAGTCGATGTCCGACACGTCCGTGTCGTACGTGAAGTTCGCCGGGTCGCGGAGGAACCGCTCGACCGCCCGGGCCAGGTCGTACGGGTTCTCCGCGCCGCTCTCCTTCTCGATCCGCTCGAGCAGCAGGCGCGTCTCGGTGCCGACGGTGCCCGGCAGCAGCCCGGTGTAGAGCGCGAGCACCGGCCCCGGATACGCCTGTCCGGCCGCCCTCAGGCGGTTCGCCGTGAGGCCGCTGGGGTCCGCGGGGTCGATGTCGGGCACCAGCGCGGTCACGGTGTACGGCCGCGGGGCGTCCGGGGCGGTGATGGTCGCGAAGAAGCCGTCATCGGGCACCGGCTCCCCGGGCGTCTCACCGGGACCCACCGTGGCGGTGGGGGTCGGCACGGCGTCCACCGCCGCGTACACGAGCGTCACCCGCGTGGAGCGGTCCACGGTCGCCGGCCCGTTCGGGCTGACGATGAGTCGCGGTGCGGCATCCGACGGCGTCACCTGCACCGTGAGCTCGCGGCGCCCGGTGGCCGGGTCGAGGGCATCGCCGGTCCCCGCGAAGACCGGCGCGTCGGCGCGAAGGCGCTCGTCGCGCGTGTCCGTCCAGGTCCAGCCGTTCCCGTTGAACTGGTCGTAGGCGGCGGCCCGCCACGCGAAGTCCTCGTCGGGCGGCACGGTGGCGGTGAAGACAAGGGTGTCGTCGGTCACCCAGGTGCCGGTGATCGCGGCGCTCTGGCCGAAGACGATGCCGCCCACGCGCGTGCCCGGCCCGCCGCCCGGCAACAGCCGGGAGATCGTGGCGCCGACCTCCACGATGCGCTGGTCCACGCCGTCCCACGCGGCGGCCAGCGGGGCGGAGGCCGCAGTCGTCGTCAGGACGAGCGAGCCGACCACGGCGGCCGACACGAAGACGAGGCCCGCGCGCAGGAAGATGCTCGCCGTCCTCGTGGCGTCGTCGATCCGGTGGCGAGACCAGGCGCGCTCCTCCTCCGAGACGCGGACCCGCACGAGGAGCAGCAGCGCCGCGAGGCTGAAGATGACCAGGAGGTAGAACTGGTCGCGGATCGTGATCGACATGTTCACGACCAGCACGAACCCGACCGCGAGGACCGCCGGCAGGGGTCGCCCGTGCCGGTACACGACCCACGAGGCGAAGAACGCCGTCGCCCACACCAGCAGGCCCAGGATCGCGAGGAAGTGGCCGATCTGCGTCGTGGTCGCGCGGGCCCGCACGACGAGGTCCACGTAGGCGCGGGTCGCGGAGGCGACCGCGGCCCCGATGGCATCGAACGGGACGGGCACACCCGGGTCCACCGTCATCCCGACGGCGACCCCGACGACGAGCACACCCACGCTGGCGCCGATCACCAGGCAGACCATGCGCGACCAGGACGACTTCGCCAGGAGGAGGCCGAGCCCGATGGCCGGCGGGACCATCCACGCGAGGAAGTCGAGGTTCTCGTCCCGCCCGAGAACCCAGCGGGCGTCGTCCATCGACCACGCCATCGTCAGGCACATGAGCAGGAGGAGCAGCAGGCTGGACCAGCCCTCGGCGGGCCCGGCGGCGAGCCACCGAGCCCATCCGCCCAGGTCGGCGGGCCGCTGGGCGCTCGGCGCCGAGGCGGTCACGCGAGGACCTCCCCGAGGCGGTCGTCCGCCTGGACCACGACGGTCCGCAGGTCGAACTCCGCGAGCCGGTGGCGGATCGCGCGCATGGCCTGCTCCGCCTCCGGGTCTGGGGCCGTCGCCGGCTCGCCGGACCGCGGGGTCGAGGGCACGGTGAACGTGGGCGTGTCGAGGAGGACCACCGCGCACCCGAGGCCGCGCGGGCGCAGGGTGGCGAGCGGTCGGACCCACTCCGACTCGTCCGACCCGGTGATCACGACGGCCGTCGTCCCACGGCGGAGCCGCGGCAGGGTCACAACGAGCGACTCGGCGAGCGGCGCGCTGCCGTCCCCCTCCACGGCGGCCAGCAGCTGCATGATCTTGTGCCGCTGGCGCGGGCCGCGGTCCGGCGGCAGGGTCGCCGGGTGGTGACCGTTGGTGGTGATGGCGACCGCGCGGTTCTCGCCGAGCGCCTTCTCGGCGATCGAGGCCGCCGCGCGGACCGCGACCTCCACCGTGGAGCGGTCGCCGGTCCCGGCCTGGATCCCGGCGTCGAGGTCGAGGAAGATCCAGACGTCGGCCGTCTGCTCGAGGTCGAACTCCTTGACCTGGATCTCGCCGTGCCGCGCGGTGGACTTCCAGTGGATCCGGTTGAAGGAGTCGCCGGGTGCGTACGGCCGCACGCTCGTGGCCAGCGGCGTCGTCTGCAGCGCGCGCTCGCGGGAGGCGTGGCTGCCCTCCAGGTTCGCCGTCGGGAGGCGCCACCGCGGCAGCCGCTCGACGCGGGGGTAGACCACGACGCTCACCCCGTGGCCGACGCTCGCCACCGACTCGAAGAACCCGAACGGGTCGCCCGTGCGCACCTGCAGCGCGTCCACGCGGAAGTGCCCGCGTCGGGTGAGCGGCACCTTCGCGTTCCAGGTGCGCTGGCTCCTGGGGCCGAGGGAGAGCGCACGGCCCGGCAGGGGGACGGGGAGGTTCGACGGGTTGAACGTCTCCAGCCACAGCTTGGGCAGGCGGCCCGCGTTGCGGACGGTGACGGTGGCTCGAAGCTGGTCGCCCACATGACCGTGGACCTGGGCGACCGCGAACCCCGCCTCCAGGTCGGTCAGGCCCTGTCGCGTCACCAGGTAGCTTCCGACGCCCACGAAGACGCCCAGGTACACGAGGTAGAAGAGGAAGGAGAGGCCCGTGGAGAGGGCGGCGACGACCAGGATCGTGCCGATGACCAGGTACGGGATGCGGCGGAGCATGGGTGGCGTCCCGGGCGTGCCGTCAGCCGGCGGCCGCCTCCCGGCTCAGGTCGCGCGGCCCACCGACGCGGGCCACCGGGCGATCGCCCGTGACCGGCACCGTGTCGAGGATCTCGCGGACGATCTGGCCGGGCTCGACGTCGCGCACCGTGGAGCTCGTCTTCACGATGACGCGGTGGCCCAGGGCGGGCTCCGCCAGCTCCTTGACGTCGTCCGGAATCACGTAGTCCCGCCCGCGCAGCGCCGCGAGCGCCTGGCTTGCCCGGTAGAGAGCGAGCGAGCCGCGCGGCGACGCGCCCAGGTAGACGTCCGGGTGGATCCGCGTGGCGCCGACGAGCCGGATGATGTAGTCGCTGACGGACGGGTCCACGTAGACGTCGCGGACGGCCGTCTGCATCGCCCGGAGCTCATCCGCGCTGACGACCGAGTCGATCGTCTCCAGCGGATGCTGGCGCTTCTGCTCGTCGAGGATGAGCATCTCCTCGGCCGGACCGGGGTAGCCCATCCGGATCTTGAGCATGAAGCGGTCGAGCTGGGCCTCCGGCAGGGCGAAGGTGCCTTCGTACTCGATCGGGTTCTGGGTCGCGATGACCAGGAACGGGTCGGGCATCGGGTACGTCACCCCGTCGATCGTCGCCTGGCGCTCCTCCATGCACTCCAGGAGTGCCGACTGCGTCTTGGGGGTCGCGCGGTTGATCTCGTCCGCGAGGACGACCTGCGCCCTGATCGGCCCGGGCCGGAACTCGAACTCGTGCGTCTTCTGGTTGTAGATCGAGAGCCCCGTCACGTCCGATGGCAGGAGGTCCGGCGTGAACTGGATGCGCCGGAACGTGCACCCGAGGCTGCGCGCGATCGCCTTGGCGAGGACCGTCTTGCCGGTCCCGGGCACGTCCTCGATGAGCAGGTGACCCCGGCACAGGAGCGCCACGAGGGAGAGGCGCACCTCGCGATGCTTCCCGACGATCACTCGCTCGACGTTCGCGAGCGCTCGCTCGCCGGACTCCTGGATCTGCGGCACGCGTCTGCCTCCCTGCGGGCGGATGCGGTGCGGGGGCGCCAGGCGGGGACGCGCCACGCGGATGTCGATAGTACGTCCGAACGCCCGAACAGGTTTCCGGCCGATCTGCGCGGGACTCAGCCGCGCAGGAGGGTCCGAAGTCCGAGCCAGGTCGCGACGCCGGCGCCGAGCACGCCCATGAACGAGAGGAACGCCTCTCCACCGATCCAGGAGACGACCGCGACGAAGACGAAGAGCAGTCCCAGGACCGCCATGATCGCGGCCACGCCCAGGCGCTCGACGAGCGGCGAGCGCCTGGGCGGCCCCAGGCCCGCCGCGTCGGGGGCGGCGGCCACGGCCTCCTCCGTCCGGGCGACCTCGGCGGCCTCCGGGGCCGGCGCGCCGCTCGACCCGCCGCCGCTCACTTCGCGGCCTGCGCGAAGAACGCGCGCATGAGTCGGCCGGCGATCGGCGCCGCGCGGCTCGCGCCGCTGCCGCCGTTCTCGACCACGACCGCGATCGCCACCTGGGGGTCGTCCGCGGGCGCGAACCCGATGAACCACGAGTGCGGCTCGCCCGACCCGCCGATCTCGGCGGTGCCGGACTTGCCCGCCGTGAGGACGCCGGGGACCTTCGCGCCGCTGGTGAAGAGAGCGCCGTACTCCCCTTCCACCGCGAGCGTCATCGCCTCGCGGACGGGACCGGCGACCTCCGGGCCGAACGCCCGGAGCCAGACCTCGGCCGGCCGGGCGGAGACCGCGCCGTCCGGGGAGACCACCGCCGTCACGACGCGCGGCCGCATGATCACGCCGTCGTTGGCCACCGCCGCCGCCACGAGCGCCATCTGGATCGGCGTGACCAGGACCTCGCCCTGCCCGTAGGCGGCATTGGCCAGCTCGACGCGGTCCACGAAGCCGCCGGGGGCGTTGCCCGAGCCGCTGGTCACCTGGCTCGTCTCGGTCGGCAGGTCGTACGGGATCGGCGCGCCGAAGCCCAGCGACCCGGCCCAGGCCACCAGGCGCGCGCCCCCGGTCGCGAGCCCGGCGAGGGCGTAGAAGATGTTGCAGCTGACCTCGGTCGCCTCGGCCAGCGCGAGAGGCCGCGGCTGGGTGAAGTCGTGGTGCCCGTCCTTGACGCGGTACCCATCGACGAGCAGCCCGGTCCTCTCGGCCGGCGGCTGCTCCTTGTAGCGGGTCTCCGGCGTGATCGCTCCCGACCCGAGGGCGGCGATGGCGGTGACGATCTTGAAGACCGAGCCTGGCGTGTAGAGACCCAGGGTGGCGCGCGGGAGCAGCGGCGCACGTGGGTCGTCCCGGAGCCTCGCGAAGTAGCCGGGGTCCGCGGCCGGGTCCGCGACCAGGTTCGGGTCGTAGGTGGGCGTGGAGGCGTCCACGAGCACCTCGCCGGTGCGCGGGTCGAGCATCACGATCGCCCCGGCGTCCGATCCGAGCTGCCGGACCGCCAGGCGCTGGAGAGGCAGCGAGAGCGACGTCAGCAGGTCGTTGCCCTTCTTCCGGCGCGAGGGGTCGAGGTGGTCCAGGATGTCCGCGATCGGATCGGGATCGCGCGCCCCGGTCAGCTCGGCGTCGAACATCCGCTCGATGCCGGCGCTCCCGAAGCGGCGCGAGGCATAGCCGACGACGGCGGTCATGGAATCGCCCGGGTAGACCCGGTACGGCTCGCCATTCTTGTCACGCCGGCTCGCCGCGAGGGTCCGCCCGTCGCGGTCGCGGATGACGCCCCGCACGACCGTGCGCGCCGCCGCGATGTTCGCGGCGTCGTCCGGCGACGACGTCAGCCGGCTCGCCTCCGCGACCTGCCACCAGGTGGCGCCCGCCCCGACGACGACCACGGCCATGACCGCCACGAGCATCGTCCGGGTCAGGCTCCGGCCCATCCCCGGGTCGCGCCCGGTCACGCGCCACCGCCCCCGCGGAGGGCCCGCATGACCGGCCCGCGTGTCCGCGGCGGCGGAGGCGCCTCGATCCCGCGGTCGGACAGCGCAAGGAGCAGTCCCACGACGAGCGAGTTCGCGAGGATCGACGACCCGCCGTAGCTCACGAAGGGGAGCGTGATGCCGGTCAGCGGGATGATGCGGAGGTCGCCGCCGGCGATGACGAGCGCCTGGACGCCGATGACGAGGGCGAGTCCCGCCGCGAGGAGAGCCCGGAACGGGTCGGCGGCCGACGCGGCGACGCGCAGGCCGCGCTCGAGGATCACGAGGTAGAGGCCGAGGACGCCAAGCACCGCCGCCAGGCCCATCTCCTCGCCGATCGCGGCGAGCGGGAAGTCCGTGTGCACCGCCGGGACGGGCAGGCGCCCGGCGATCTCCGGCAACCCCGCACCCAGGCCGACGCCGAACAGGCCGCCACGCGCGAACGCGTGGAGAGCCTGGACGATCTGGAACCCGGCGCCGAGGGGGTCGGCGAAGGGGTCCAGCCAGACGGAGACGCGGTCACGGACGTGCGGGAAGGCGAGATACAGCCCGACGCCGGCGACGGCGCCCAGGAGGATCCCCAGCCCGGCCCAGGATGCGCGCCCGGTGGCGATGTAGAGCATGGCGAGGAAGACCACGTAGAACAGGAGGGCCGCGCCGAGGTCGCGCTGGATGATGACCACCCCCATGCCGAGCAGGACCATCGCGAGCATCGGCGCGAGGTACGGCAGCGGCGGCAGCCGCAGCGGCCCCAGCGTGGTCCGCTCGGTGGCGAGGAGCGGCCGGTACTCCGCCAGATAGCCGGCGAGGAAGACGACCAGGATCACCTTGAGCAGCTCGGACGGCTGCCCGCTGAACGGCCCGACGACCAGCGTGAGGCGCGCGCCGCCCTGGTCCACACCGAAGAGGAAGGTGAGGCCCAGAAGCCCCAGGCCCGCCAGCGCCCACGTGTACTTGTACATGCGGAGCCACGCGTCCGAACGGACCGCCACCGCGAGGACGCCGATCACGCCGAGCCCGATGCACAGCCACAGCACCTGGAGGTCCGCCAGGCCCAGCTCGAAGGGACCGAGATCCTGGGTCACGAGATCCTGCGGGAGCCGGATCATGACCAGGAGGCCGAGCCCCCCGAGCATGCCCACGGCCGGGAGGAGGACCTGGTCGGTGCGTCGCCCGGCGAGCGTCTGCGCGAGATGGACGAAGGCGAGCGCCAGGCCGTAGGTCACGAGGAGCGGCCACCCGGCCACCGCCGCCTCTCCCGTCCGGGTCATCCCCAGCGAGAGGCCGCCGACCGCCAGGACGAGGTACACGAGCAGCAGGAGCACCAGCTCCCGGCGGCGTAGCCGTGGGCGCATGCCGGCGATGCCGCGGGGCGCGACGGCCGCGGCGGCCGTCACCGCCTGCCTCGCTCGAGGCGGAGGCGAACGCGGCCCACCTGGATCTCGTCGCCGACCGCGAGCGGCACGACTCCCTGCACGAGGCTGCCGTTCACGTACGTGCCGTTCGTGCTGCCGCGATCCTCGATGAACCACGCCCGGCCGCGGTACGTGATGACCGCGTGCTCGGAGGAGGCGAATGCGTCGCCGACGACCACGGTGCTCGCGAGGTCGCGGCCGATCGTGGTGACCGCGTCCACGGGGAATCGGGCGCCGACGGGCGGCTGTGCGTCGGGCGACGCGACGACCACGAGGCGCCCGAGCTCGGCACCCGGCTCGGACGCCGCTCGTCGGATGTCGCGGAGCAGGACGCGCGAGACGGCGAACAGGAAGATCCAGATGAGAGCGAGCAGCGAGAGGCGAACGGCCCAGAGTGCGAGGACGAAGGGGTCCATCAGGCCTGTGCCCCCGTGTCGGGCTGCGCGTGATGGACCTCGACCGTCGAGTCTCCGAGGACGATGAGGTCACCCGCGCCGAGGACGACCTCGGCGACGCGCTCGTCCCGGACGAATGTGCCGTTCGTGCTGCCGAGGTCGGAGAGGACGAGGAACCCGCCGCGCGGAGCGATCCGTGCGTGGCGTCGGGAGACGCGGCCGTCGGCCAGGACGATGTCGCAGCCCGCATCGCGTCCGAGGACCACCGGACCGTTGCCGACCTCGAACCGGCGGACCGCCCCCGACGGCTCGCGGACGTCGAGCGTGGCCAGGACGGCCGGGGCGCGCGGCACCTCCAGCACGCGGGTCGCGTCCATGCTGGGTGGAGAGCGGCGCGCACCCCTGGCGGCCACTTCGGCGGCCGTCTCATCGGCTGCGACGCGAGCGTCTCCGGCCGGCGCGTCCGCCTCGGGCACGAGCGTCACCGTCGGCAGCCGGAGCATCGTGTAGCCGTGCGCTCGGGCGAACGCCAGTGCGCGGTCGGCGAGCGCGGAGGCGAGCGCCGCGGCGTCGCCGGCCTCGGCCGCGAGAACGGCCATGTCGGCCGGTCGCATCTCCACGACGTATGCGTCGGGGACGATGACCCGGTCGCCCGACCGTCGCCGACGCTCCTCCATGGCGCGCTCCAGCCGCCGCTCGACGACGACGCGGTGGATCGGCGCACGGAACAGGCGGGCGGACGAGCGCTCGAAGACGCGCTCGAGGGATCGCTCGAGGAAGGAAAGGGGGCGCATAGGCCGCCCGGAGTCTAGCAGAGGGGAAGGGACCGCCCCCGCCACGGGACCTTCGTCCCTGATGCGCCATCGCGGTGCATCGGTGTACGCTCGCCTTCGAGCGGCCCGGGTCTGGACCGGGCGGCGACGCGAGAGACGATGACCGTTCCGATCACCGGCATGTACTGCGATCGCTGCGGCACGCGGCACGAGTTCAAGCGTGCGCGGCCGGGCGGTGTGGCTCGCATCCGCGAGTTCACGCGGGGCGTGCGCGGGTACGTCCTCAACGAGGCGCCGACGTTCGGCGACGCGATGACGGATGCGTGGGCACGTCTCGAGGAGGATGGCGCCCTCGAGCGCGACGCCGAGATCCACGAGACCTTCGCGTTCTGCCTGGACTGTCGCGGTTACGTCTGCCACGACTGCTGGAACGTCGAGGCGGGCCGGTGCCTGACGTGCGTCCCACTCCCCGGCACGGAGGCGGCGGCCGAGGCCGCGATCGCCGCGCGGCTCGACCTCCTCGCCGGTCCTGCCCCCGCCAAGGCGCCGCAGGCTGGATCCGCCTCGACGCCGATCGATCGTGAGACCGCACCCGTGGGTCCCGCGACCGAGGCGCCCCTGCCGGCAGGCGAGCCGGCAGCCGACGTGATGGCCGAGGCACCGGCAGCAGTCGCCGCGACGACCGTCGAGCAGCCGGTCGCGGCGGAGGCCGCTTCCGGCAGTGACGGCGCCGTCGAGCCACTCGGGGCCGCGGGTACCGCCGCCGCGCCGGCGGCTTCGCCGAGCCTCGACGCCCAGGCCGCCCACCCACCCGTTCGCGTGCGGCATCACGGCGCGGCAGCCGAGCCGGCCGACGAGGACGCGGACGTCATCGCCGCGGCCGTCGCAGCGGGGATCATGTTTCCGCCGACAGCGCCACGAGCGCTCGAGGTACCGCCGGTCGCCACGGTGGAGGTCGCGCCCGAGGCGGGGCCCGAGGTCGCGCCCGAGGCGGGGCCCGAGGAGCGGGCAGAGACCGCGCCGGAGGTACCGGCGGCCCGCGAAATGGCAGCCGCCGAGGAGCGAGTGCTCGATCTCGCGGTGATCGAAGCGGCGGTCGCGGCAGAGAAGCCTGCCGAGGCCGAGGCGATGGAGGCGCCGGCCGATGCCGAGGCGGCCCCGGAGCAGGTCGAGGCGGCGGAGGAGGCCGTGGCGGAGGCGGGGCCGGTCGAGGTCGCGCCGACGGTCCCCGGCTGGCCCGCCCGCGCCGCGGCCTCCGTGCCGGACGAAGCGGCAGGGGCCGAGCCGGCGCCGGTCGTCCTCGTGCCCGGTGGTGGGGTCGATCCCGCCGCCGCGACGCCGGCCGCAGTCGAGCCCGAGCGACGCGCGGCGCCGCCAGCCGCCGCATCCGAGCCACCGGTTCCGGCGCCGCCCGCCGCCGACGAAGCCACGTCC
>JAKOQS010000318.1 GCA_029778235.1 Chloroflexota bacterium
GCCGAATGTCCCCACCACGCTGTCCTTCCGCCCGCGCGCGGCCGACGGCCGCGCCACTGCTGCGGTCATCCTTTCCGCGCCGGTCCGGCGATGCAACTTCCGGCGCGCCCGCCAGGCCCCACGCCGTCGCCCACGCCCGTGACGCGCGGCATCGGACGTCCTTCCCGAACGGCTGCGCGAGGCTGGGGGGATGGTCGCCCCCGGAAACGCGCTCGTTCCGCTCGTCGGCGTGGGCGATCGGGCGGCATACCTGCGGTCCGGTATGCCGCGCGCCGGCTCGGCGCGCGACGTGCTCGCGGATGCCGCCCGACTGGAGGCCGACGAACACCCCCGATGGGCGGTGGCGAGCGCCGCGACGAGTCTGCGCGCCCTGGTCGAGGCGGGCGTCGGACCGGCCCGCAGCTGGGACCTCGCGGAGGGGCACCGCATCCTGCACGGTGGGTGGGCAGCGGGTCCGGGGCTGGTCCACGCCGTCCTACGCGGTCTGGCTCCCGAGGGCATCCCCGAGGCGCGCGAGGCAGACCTGTTCGATCTCGCAGTCGACCCGCTGGCCGATGAGCACCCGGACGATCCGATCGGCCCCGACGGCTACCTGCGGGCAGATGCCTTCACCCCGGTCTGGGCCGACCGCGACGCGCGCCTGCTCGCGCTGGCCGCTGTCGTGGGCGACCTCGCCGGCATCCAGCGCGAGCGCCTCGGCGCGGTCGGCGCGCGGGCGGTGGCGACGGCATACTCCGAGTCGGCCGCAGCCGTGCTCTGTCTGGAGTTGGAGCGCGACGGCCTGCCGATCGATCGGCCGCGGGCCGAGGCGCTGGTCGCCGCTGCGGCCGGGGCACGCCCGATGTCGGAGGCCGATGCCGCGCGGATCCGCGGCGAGCGCGACGCGCTGGTCCTGCGCCACGCTCCGGGTCGCCGTGCCGACCTGCGCAACCCGGCCCAGGTCAAGGACCTCCTCGCCGCGGCCGGAGTGGAGGTCGCGACCACCCGCAAGTGGGTGCTGGAGCCCTACCGCGCGACCCATCCGCTCGTCGCCGCGCTCCTGGAATGGCGCAAGGACGAGCGGATCGCCACGACCTACGGCTACCGCTGGCTCGAC
>JAKOQS010000319.1 GCA_029778235.1 Chloroflexota bacterium
GCGGGCCTCGCCGGCGTCGCGCCCGAGCCCGCCGCCCGCGGGCCTCGCCGGCGTCGCGCCCGAGCCCGCTGCCCGACCGCTGCCCCTCGCGTCGGCACCGCCCCTCGCGTCGGCACCGCCGCTCGCGCCGCCGCTCGCGCCGGCAACGCGGCGTCGCGGCATCTGCAGCCCCGCGCCGTGACCGGTCCTCCGCGCCACGCGGCTTCCCCTCGCCGACGTATGCCCCCCGGACGCGGAGATACCCCCGGGATAGATGCCGCCATCTGCCGACTTTGTACCCGTCCGGGGATGGTGCCGTCCCGGACCCGACCCCTAGCATCGTCGGCGGAAGGGGAGCCACGCCGGCGGGTCGCGCCGGAGGCTCATCGGGGATGGGATGGAGGACGTGCAGAGGGTCACGGTCGTGATCCTCGCGACACATCCGCTGCTCGGCGAGGGCCTCGCGAAGGTCCTCGGCTGCGCGCAGGAGCTCTGCGTCACGCACGTGTCGGCCGAGGACATGGCCGCCGTGGAGCAGGCTCTGGCCGCGTCCCCGGACGTCGTGATCGTGGAGCGCAACTCGACGTTCGCAGCGTACGACCTGATCCGGTTCGCCCCTGACGCGCTGCTCATCGATGTGGGCATGGACAACGGCCATGCGTTCTCCGTGCATCGCGAGGAGATCCCGGCGCAGCCGGACGGCATCCTCGCGGCGATCCGCGGGATGCGGAAGGCGAGCCTCGCCCCGATCAGCGCCCTCGCCCCGGCGGGCGCCCTCGTGCTGGGACTGGCCGTGACCGGAGGCGGCGTCCTCTAGGGCCTCGACCTGCGACGCGCGCACTCCCTCGGAGCCGCGCCGCGGTCGGGCCTGGGCCCTGGTGACAGGCCCCCCAGCCCGCTGACCCGACGCACCGACGGCGGCCTCGCGATACGATCGGTCGATGACGACGCGACCCGAGACCCCTCGACTCCGGCCCGCGCCGGCCGCGCTCGCCGTGACCGCGGCGCCGACCGATCCGGCGACCGCCGCACCAGCCTCTTCGCCCGCCGCCACTTCTGCCCTCGCCTCGGCCCCGCCCGAGCAGACCGCCGACGACGACTGCGGCTCGGGCGGCGCGTGCATCTCGCGGCGCGCCTTCCTCGCCGGGTCGGTCGCCCTCGCCGGCCTGTCGGCCGTCTCGCTCGCCGCGTGCGGCACCCCGTACGGCCCGTACCCGTCGCCCAACCGCTGGATCCCGGTCAGCACCGCCGGCCTGCAGGTGGGCGTGCCCACGTTCGTCGAGTTCGAGCTCTCGCCCTCGGCCCCGTCGATCCCGGAGGCGACCCCGCCGGTGGGCTCCATGCCGCCCGGCCGGGGCGGGACCTGGCTGGTGAAGCAGGCCGACGGCACCGTCGTCGCGTTCGTCCCCTTCTGCACGCACCTCGCCTGCGTCGTGGACTGGAAGCCCGACATGTCCGAGTTCGTCTGCCCGTGCCACCCGGGCAAGTTCACGATCGACGGCGAAGTCGTCAGCGGCCCGCCGCCCGGGCCGATGTGGCGCTTCCAGACGCGCCAGGCGGGCGTGGACACGATCGAGATCGGCTGGGCCGGCTAGGGGTCGGCGGGCCGGCCGGATTCACGTGGCACGACCGGATGCCGGACCGGGGTCGGGCCGGGCGCGCTGCGTCACGCTCGGGTCAAGCCAGCTCGCCCTCGCGACACGGCCACCTTCACGCGGCACGGCCAGATGACCGCGCATCCCGGGCCACTCGGTCGCAGCGCGTGAATGTGGCCGCCCGAGCGATCGCGGACCCGGCGGGCCTTCACGTCCTGCATCGGTCCTGACGATCGCGCGGCGTCCCCCTCGGCGGCCCCGCCCGGCCGCGGCGGCCCCGCCCGGCCGCGGCGGCCCCCTCGCGCGCCCCCGCTGCGCAGCCGTAGCGACGACCCCGTGCGGCCCCCGAGCGACGAGCCGATACACGGCCTCGCTCGCTCACCGCCCACCGACCGGGATGGCGAGGATCCCAGCGAGCGGGCGGCCACTGGGATCCCGGAGCCAGCGGGTCACCTCACGGCGACGATCCGGGAACGCGATGTCGAACACCTCGCGATGCGTCGCGATCCGCCGTCGGACCGTTCGGCCACCCGGCACGACGAGCAGTCTGCCGACGGCGGTCGGCCTCCCCCACCCGCGCTCCGCCGCGACATGTGGCGCGAGGCGCACCTTGCGGTCGAGGACCGCGAGCATCGCCTGCAGATCGGGGATGACGGACTTGACCTCGACCACCAGCACCGCGCCGGTCGCGACGTGCCGCGCGAAGATGTCGATGGCACCGCGCTCCCCGTATCGGCTGAAGGTGACCTCGACGGCCGTCTCCCAGCCCACGTCCCCGAGCCGCGAGACGACCCGGCCGACGAGATCCGCGTGGGCGGCGTCGAGGAGTCGGGCAAGCGCCTCTCCTCGCCACTGGATGGTGATGTCCACCACGGCGCCGAGCGCCGCGGCGACCTCGACGATCGTGTCGAGCCGCACCGTGCCAGCGGCGCCTCTCTCGATCCTCGACACCGTCTCGCGCGACATGCCCGCCGCAGCCCCGAGGCTGGCCTGCGACATCCCGCGCCGGCGCCGGAGAGCCCGGAGGGATCGCCCGAGTCTCAGCGAGTCCATCGCCGCATGGTCGGTCGGGCCGCTCTCCGGACGATCCACCGAGACTCGACGAGAGGTGGACGTGGCGCGATCCTTCGACCACCTGGCGACCCGGGGCGGGAGCTCGGCGCGAGCTCGCGCCCCCCGGCCGCGTCACACGCACGAGCACGTGGGCGACGCCGGCGGCCGTCGGCTGGGCCGGCTGAGGGGTCGGCGGCCGAGGTCCGGCTGTCGCGGCCGACCTGGTCGCCCGGCCGGTCGCGGCCGAGGTCCGGCTGTCGCGGCCGACCTGGTCGCCCGGCCGGTCGCGGCCGAGGTCCGGCTGTCGCGGCCGACCTGGTCGCCCGGCCGGATTCACGTGGCACGACCGGATGCCGGACCGGGGTCGGGCCGGGCGCTCTGCGTCACGCTCGAATCGGGCGGGACGGTCGCCGCCGGGTGGCCACCTTCACGTGACACGAACCGGTGGCCGGACGGAGCGCGGCAGGTGGTCGCTGCACGTGAATCTGGCCGCGGCGACGATCGAGAGCCCCGGTGGCCTCGGCCCAGAGGCCCCCCGGCCCGTCGCCGCGCGCCCCGCGCCGCGCGCCCCGCGCCGCCCCACTACCTGCTCGCGCGTGCGCGAGGGCCCCGTTCGAGGCTCGACGGCGCCGCCCCGCGCCGCGCGCCCCGCGCCGCCGGCCCCGTTACCTGCTCACGCGTGCGCGAGGGTGGCGCTCGGTCCGCCGCGCGCCTTGCCGGCCACGGCCCCTCTCGCGGCCTTGCCGGCCGCAGCCCCGTTCGCGGGGCCGGCCGCACACCTCGCCACGAGGAGGGCCGAGCGGAGGGGGCCATCGGATAGACGCCGCTCGGCACCGGCGCGCCCGGGCACCTGTACCCCTTTTCTACCCCCCGGCGGATGGGATGCCGCGTGCTCAGAACCGACTATTGCACGCAGGGGAAGTGGCCCTCGCTCCGCTCTTCGTTCCCCTTCCGACGGAGCGAGGGTCACGACCCCGCCTCGAAGCGCCGCCGGCACCCTCGACGGCGAAGGGGCAAGGAAGCGGGAACCAAGAGCTGACGATGCAGATGACCGAGACGCAGAAGACCCGCGGAGGGCTGTCCGACAGGACGCTCAACCGCCTGATCGTCGGGGCGATCGTCGCCCTGGTGATCATCGTCCCCCTCATCGGGGTGATCTACTTCCTCGACCGCAGCACGGACCCCGGGCCCAGCATGGCGCAGCGCGCCGTGACGTCTGCCGAGGAGGCGGTCCGCAAGGAGCCGAACAACGTCACCGCACGGATCGCCCTGGCGACCGCGTACGTCGCGGCCGAGCGGCTCGGCGATGCGGTGACGCAGTACACGACGGTCCTCGAGGTCTCCAAGGACCACCGGGGCGCGCTCCTCGGGCGCGGGCGCACGTACGTCCTCCTGGGCGACGACGCGAGCGCGACGAAGGACTTCGAGCGGATGGTGGAGATCGCCAAGGGCGGGGAGATGGCGGCCGCCGACCCACAGCTCGAAGAGGCCTACTACCGACTGGGCGACATCGCGCTCCGTGGCGGGCGATACCAGGAAGCCGTCGACATGCTGACGGCTGCCCTGAAGATCAACCGCGGCGACGCTGACGCGATGAACCTGCTCGGTGCGGCGTACGTGAAGACCGGCCAGCCGAAGGAGGCGATCGAGCCGCTCCGCCGGGCCGTCGCCTTCGTCCCCACCGGGTGGTGCGACCCGTACCAGAACCTCGCCGCGGCGTACGGCGCGCTCGGTGACACCGACGGGGCAGCCTGGGCGAACGGGATGGTGGCGTTCTGCACGCAGCAGCCCGACGTCGCCATCGCGGCGCTCACGCCGCTGACGACCGGGACCTACGCCGTGGACGCCCTCCTCGGGCTCGGGATGATCGCCGAGGAGCAGGCGGACGTGGACACGGCGACGTCCATGTACCTCAAGGTCCTCGAGAAGGACCCCGCCAACTTCAATGCCACCACCGGGCTCAAGCGGCTCGGGACGGTCTCGAGCCTTCCGCCGGGCCATCAGGCCGTCCCCGGCTCGTCGTCGGCCCCCGCCTCGAGCGCGGCGCCGATCGCGTCCCCCAGCACCGGAGCGAACCCCTGAGATGACCGAGAACATGACGCCCCCCGAGCCCGCGCCGTCCGCGGCAGGGGCTGCGCCCTCCGGGGCGGGCGCATCGCTGGCGATGGCCGGCGCAGGCGCCGGCGCCGCTGCCGCGGTCGTCGGCGCCGAGGTGGCCACCGCGCCGACGCCGCCGCGACGCCGTCGCCGGCGCGTCTTCCTGCTGCTGTTCCTGCTGATCATCCTGGGCCTGGTCGCGCTGTTCGCGGGCTGGTACCTGGTCACGCGGAAGCCCGTAAGCGAGCTGCCGATCGTCCCGCCCCCCGTGCAGGTCGTCGTCCCGTCGTACGGGTTCAGCGCGTACGGCGTCAGCTCCGGCACCGGCGTCGCCGCGACGCCGTCGGGCGACCGCATCTACGTGACGCAGACCGGCGGCGACAAGGTCGTCAAGGTCTTCGACGGCAAGGGCAAGGAGATCGGCGTCCTGCGACCGCCGGCCGCATCGGCGGGCGACCACGTGCCCGTGTACGTGGCGGTGAACCCGACCAACCAGGACGTCTACGTCAGCGACCGGATCACCGGCGAGATCTACGTCTACTCCCCCGAGGGCGTCTACCGGCGCACCTTCGACCCGGGCACGGACCGGAAGGGCTGGCAGCCGCTGGGGCTCGGCTTCGGCAAGGACGGGACCCTGTACGTGACGGACGTGGGCGCGCCGATGAAGGTGCACCAGTTCGCCCCCGACGGGACGTGGGTCCGCGCGATCCAGCCGACCGACACGCCGTTCAGCTACCCCAACGGGGCAGTGCCCGACTCCAACGGCAACGTCTACGTGACGGACAGCAACAACGGCCGGGTCCGCGTGTTCGCCCCGGACGGGACCGAGCTCGGCGGCATCAGCCGGGGCGTCCGCGAGGGCGACCTCGGCCTGCCGCGCGGGATCGCGATCGACGACCAGAACCGCATCTATGTCGCGGACACCACCGGCAACACGGTGATGATCTACAAGGTGCCCGGCCCGGACGATCGACGACCCGTCTTCGTGGGGCGCTTCGGCGTCCAGGGGACCGGCGACGGCCAGTTCGAGTTCCCCAACGGCATCGCCGTCGACACCCGCGGTCGCGTGTACGTCACGGACATGGCCAACGACCGGATGCAGATCTGGAGCTACTGACGAAGGGCCCCGGCCCCGCGCCGGGCGCCCGCCCACACGAGGTCACAACGATGGCCTCTGAGATCGGAAGGGAGAAGGAGGGACGCCAAGGGGGAGGAGAGATGCGCTGGCCGCCTCGAGCGGCCGACACCTCAGGTGATCCAGCAGAACCACGAAAGGAGGTGAGGACAGTGAGGCGATTGGCGCTCCTCTTCGCAGGAGGCGCCGTCTGGCTGTTCCTTGCCGCGATCCCCGTCTTCGCTGACGGCGGACCGCACATCGCTTCAGTCAACAGCGGCACTGCCGGCCTCAACGCCGACAGCTGCGCCGGCTGCCACCGCGCCCACACGGCACAGGGTGAGTTCCTCCTCATCGAAGAGGAGCCCGCCATGTGCCTCGTGTGCCACGGCGCGAGCGGCACCGGCGCGACGACCGACGTCGAGAACGGCGTGCAGTACACGCTCGGGACCGACCCGCTCCGGTCCGGCACGGTCCTCGGGTACACGCGTGCAGGCGGCTTCGTCAACGCCCGGATCGGGTCCGGCGAGGCGGTGCGCGTCGCGTATCTGAGCGGCACCAACGTCCGGCAGAACGGCAAGGTCCCGGTCCGGACCGCCGGCAGCCAGCCCGTCACCTCGGCGCACATGCCGAACACGGCTGGCGTCGTCGGCGAGGGGGACGGCATCGCGTGGGGCAACGGCCCCGACTCGGTCACCGCGTACGCGGGCCCCGAGGTCGCGGTCGGGTGCACGACGTGCCACAACCCGCACGGCAACGGCCAGTACCGGATCCTCAACACGCTCCCCGACCCGGCTGAGGCCGGCGTCGACGTGTTCGTCCCGGCTGCGACCGCCGCGCCCGTTACGGACGCCGCGCTCCCGCCGACCGGCGACACGCGCAACTACACGATCATCCAGACCAACGGCGGCACCGGCACGCTCCTCGCGAGCCAGGTGCAGGCCCTCGGCCTGCCGAGCACGGCGGGCGACTACTGGCGCCGGAAGGTGCCGTGGAACGGGACGACCGGGACGTCGAACGACGCGCCGAACGGCCAGTCCGCGACCTTCTACAGCCAGATCTCGACGTGGTGCCTCACGTGCCATACCCGGTACCTGAGTGCCGGCTGGGACGTGCAGACCACGGACAACATCTACAAGTACCGCCACACGAGCAATGCCAGCTCGCGGAACTGCATCACGTGCCACGTGGCCCATGGGTCCAACGCCCAGATGCCCGATTACAACTCGCAGCACGTGGCGTTCCCCGACAACATCACGGGCGGCCAGTTCAACCCGGTGTCCTCCACCGCCAGCACCGACAGCCGGCTGCTGAAGGTGGACAACCGCGGAACGTGCCAGATGTGCCACGAGCCCACCGGCACGATCACCGCGGGGACCCAGGTCGGGCCCACGCCGGTCCCGCTCCTTCCGTAGCAGAACGCTGGCCCGTGGTGGCCGCTCCGGCGGCCACCACCGGCCACATCGCCGGCCGGGAGGTCCCGGCCCCGCCAGCCACTCGCGTCCCGCGTGCCACCAGCAGATCGGATCGGAGATCATGAATCGACGCGGACCCGTGGGGGGGAACGCCACGCGGCCGTTCGTCATCGCCGTCACACTCGTCGTCGGCTTCACAGTCGCCTTCGGCCCCACCGGGCCCGGCCCCGTCGTCGCCTTCTCCGGCGGCGCATCACCGGCATCGAGCACCGCACCAGGCGCCGCCCCCGCGGCCCCCGGCCCGCTGCCCGCTGAGGAGCCCACCCCCGAGCCGGACCCCACCCCCGCGCCGGCGCCTGATCCGACGGCCTCGCCCGATCCCACGCCATCGCCAGAGCCGACCCCCGCGCCGTCGGCAGACCCCACGCCGTCGCCCAAGCCCACACCCGCGCCGTCCGAGTCGCCAGTGCCGTCCGAGTCGCCGGTGCCATCGGGCACCCCGGCGCCCAGCCCGACGCCCACGCCGGTCGTGACGCCTGCGCCGTCGCTCCCCACGACGGTCGCCGACGAGAAGGGCGGCACGGTGACACTCGGCCACGTGGAGCTGACCCTTCCGCCCGGCGCGCTCCAGTTCGCCACGCGCTTCTCCATCGCGCCGGCGGCCGGCCCCGAGTACGCGGAGATCCCGCCCGTCGAGTCGTTCGCTCTCCGCGCGATCGGCATCCCGACGAAGGGAGACGTCACCAGCTTCGGCGTCCCCGCCCGCATGACGGTTCACACCGAGGAGCTCGACCTCAGCGGCCTGGTCTCTGCGTCGCTGCGGATCGCCGAGCTGGGGCAGGACGGCACGTGGCGCACCCTGACCACCAGCCGGACGACCGACGCCGACACAGGCGAGGTGACGTCGCTCTCCGCGTCGATCGACATGCCCGGCATCTTCGGCGTCGTCGCCAGGCCGTCGGCCCCGAAGGTCGAGGTCGCGATCACGAGCGACGCGCCCGCCGAGGGCCTGCACCGCGTGGACCCGGGCGCGACGGTCCACGTGACCGTGTCGGCCCGTCCGGACGGTCGGATGACGACGGGAACGCTGGAGGCCACGGTCCCCGCTGACTGGTCCCTCGAGGACGCCGACGGCGCCGCCGTCGATCCGCAGACCGGCGACCTCACGTGGGACCTCGGCACGGTCGAGGCGGGAGATGCCGTGGTGCGCCATCTCACCTTCACCGCCCCCGCGTTCGCCCCGGATGCCGCGAGGTACGAGACGACCGGCAGGTTCACCGCCCGCGTCACGCAGCGCCGGTCGCCCGCCTACCGCGCCGACCCGTTGGAGATCCTCGTCGCGCCTCGCTTCATCGTCCGGCACCGCGTCCTGGCCAAGGTGGACCGCGAGACGGAGGACGCCACCTACGGGCCGCAGGACGCGTCACTCACGGATGAGCCCAAGTTCACGATCTTCCGCGTGCGGTTCCGGGTCGAGAACGCGGACTCGGTGCCGGTCACGCTCATGCCGACGCTCCAGTACGGCGAGATCGCGAACCTTCCGCCCTTGCTTCCCGGCGTGCCGGTGCCCGGCCTGCCCCTGTTGCCGCCGCTGCCGCTCGCCGGCGCCGAGCCGACCTGGGTGGCGCTCCCCGAGGCGGACGCCGACCAGGGCAAGGCCCTCTTCTACGTCGCGAGCGAGGCGCGCGACTACAGTGTCGAGGTCGAGTCGATCGGGCCCAGCGCCACCAAGACCGCCGGTGATGCGGTGGCCGACGGCGGCCTCCACGCGGCCGCAGGGGGTGCGGGCCGCTCCTTCGCGCCCGGCGTCCACTCCAAGGGACGCAATCCGGCGCCCGAGGTGACGATCCCCGGCGACGGGTGGACCGAGGTCGAGTTCAGCGTCCGCGCGACGATCTGGGCGGAGTACGACACGACGTACGAGCTCCGGCTGAGCGACGCGAGCACGGCGATCGAGCCCTCCGTCCGGGCATCCGTCACGACGGCGCCTGACCCCGACGCGGGGCAGGATCCGTGGATGGGTGCCGGGCCCCTGTATCCGCTCGCGCCTGCGTCGGCGGGCCAGCAGACGGCCGGCTACGCCGCACTCAAGGCCGCCGGGGTCTCGGCCGCCGCCGGCGGGTCGCCGCACGGCGACATGACGCTCGCGACCGACTCGTGCGCCGCCTGCCACCGGACCCACACGGCGTCGGGCAGCCACCTGCTGACCGGCCCGCTGCCGCAGAGCACGCAGTGCTTCGTCTGCCACAACGGCACGGGTGCGAGCACGAACATCGCGGCCGAGTACGCTGCGGCGCCGACGAACGACCCGGCCACCGCCGCCTACTACCAGCACCCCGCCACCGTCGCGGATGCGCACACGAACGCGAACCTCGACGAGTTCGGCGGCGTCCTGAACCGGCACAGCCAGTGCTCCGACTGTCACAACCCGCACTCGCCGTCGCTGTCGGCGGGGCTGCCGAGCTCCGGCGGCCCTGCCGGCTGGACTGCATCGGGCTCGCTCGTCGGCACGTCGGGCGTCGGGGTCACCAACGGCGCCGCGCCCAGCGCGCCGGCATACGGCTGGCTCAGCACGCCACCGCGCGATGAGACGGCCGACGCCTTCCCCGTCCCCACGGGCACCGTCGGATACGAGTACGAGGTCTGCTTCAAGTGCCACTCGGGCTTCACCGAGTTGCTGCCGCCGGATCCGACCCACCCGTCGCGCTGGGCGCTGGACAAGGGCGTGGAGCTCAACCCCGCGAACAAGTCCTATCACCCGATCGAGGCGCCCGGCAGGAACACGTCGTCCTTCATCGCCTGCAGCCTGTCCGGCAGCTGTGAGCCGGACGTGAACCCGTACCGCCTGTACACCTTCACCACGTCGGACACCGTGCGGTGCACGCACTGCCACAGCGCGGCCCAGGCCGGGACCCCTGCCGACGGCACGCTGGAACCCCACGTGAGCCAGAACCGAGGGATCCTCGTCCAGCCGTACCGGGATCGTAAGCTCCACTCCTCGCTCGAGACGACGTTCGACTCCTCCGAGTTCGCCCTGTGCTTCTCGTGCCACACCGTCGGCCCGTTCGACACGCTCTCGACGAACACCGGCACCGACACCGCCTTCAGGGCGCACGGGGTCCATCTCGGCGACTCCGAGTTCGCGGGGATCGGGACCGACATCGCGGACATCGACCAGCCGGGCGCGGGTGCGGGTACGGCCATCTGCTCCGAGTGCCACTTCCGCCCGCACTCCACCGCCCTGAAGTACGGCATCGCGGGGCGCACCCAGATCGGCACGGACGCGGGTCTCGTCAACTTCGCCCCGAACGTCAAGGTCGCCCCTGGCGCACCGCCCGCGAGCAACCTGCGCTGGGACCGGTACGTCGATGCGTTCGGCCAGCCGACAGGGCACGGCAGCTGCACCCTGACCTGCCACGGCTACACGCACCGCAACAAGACGTACTGAACGTCGTCTGCGGCGAACCCCGGCGCGAGCGCGCGCGGCGCGCCACGTCCATGACACGCGCGCACGGGTGCCGCGGATGCCCGGTACCGCTCGATGGGGGCCGTCGGATATAGGCCGGTCTGTATCCACCGCGCTCGCGCCCCCGGGGACGTCCGACGGCATCTACCGGAAACCTACCGCCCGGCGGATGGTCCCGGAAATCGCTCAAATCGACAATCGACGCATCAGAACGCACGCTCGCGCGGGCCGGAGTCCGCGTCGCGTCCCCGGAAGGACACCAGCTTCATGAGCTCTCAGCGCAAGGACCCTCGCACCGCGATGGAGGACGAGCTTCTCGCACGGCTCGGCCTGGACCGCGAGGCGAACACCCAGGACATCGAGGCGGCACACGACGACGTCATCGCCTTCCTCGAGTCCGCGCCCACCGGCCTCCGGGGCTGGGCGAAGCATGAGATCGCGGCCGCCGACGAGGCGTACGCCCTCCTGCTCGACCCGACGTCGGACCTCCCGGCCACGACGGTGATCGTCGCGACGGCCCCGGCCGTCACCCCGGCGGTCGTCGCGGCGCCGGCGAAGGCAGCCGCGGTCGCCCCAGCCGCCGCCACCGCGGTCGGCGACGACCCGGTGGACGACGAGGAGGCCGAGATCCTCGCCGACGAGCCCGTCCCCACCCGGCCGGTCCGAAAGGGCGCCGCCCGCGCGGCCGCAGTGCCCGCCGCGGCCCCCGTCGCCGACAACACCGCCCGCAACCGCCTCTTCACCCGGCTCGCCCTCGTGGGCGCCGGCCTGGTGGGCGTGGCGGCCCTCGTCATCGCCGTCTACAGCTTCGGCGGCGGGGGCTCCGGGGTCCCCGGCATGAACGGCACGCCGGCCCCCGAGAGCCAGTCCGGCACGGCGGACCAGACCGGCGTGGACACCGCGCAGGTCGCGACGCTGATGCAGCAGCTTCAGGCGAACCCGGACGACATCACCGTGATGCAGCAGCTCGCGGACGTCTACTACGTCGGAGGCGACTACGCGACCGCGGGCACCTTCTTCGACAAGATCCTGGCCGCCGATCCGAAGAACGTCAGCGCCCTGCTCGGGCGCGGAGCGACCGCGTACAACGTCAGCGATCGCACGCTCGCGGAGAAGGACTGGCGCGCGGTCCTCGCGATCGAGCCCGACAACCTCGACGCGCACTACTACCTGGGTTTCATGTACCTCGACTCCGCGAACCCCGACATGGACAAGGTGAAGGCCGAGTGGAACAAGGTCGTTGCGATCGCACCCGACTCGGACCTGGCCAAGACCGTCAAGCAGCACCTCGACGGCCTCGCCTCCTTCGCTCCTGACGCGGCCGGGTCCGGCGCGCCCGCGGGCACCGAGGCCCCGGCCGCGAGCTCGGCCGCCCCGGCCGGCGGGGTGCAGCCACCCCAGTCGTCCGCCTCGCCCGCGGAGACCACCGCGCCGTGAACGTCAGCCTCGCCGGGTTCGGGCTCGCGATCGCGTTCCTCGCGGGGATCGTGTCCTTCGCGTCGCCCTGCGTCCTGCCCCTGGTCCCGGCGTACGTCGGGTACATGGTCGGGACGAACCCGGACGGCACCGCCACCCGCCGCCGCACCGCCTTCTACCAGGCGATGGCGTTCGTCGCGGGCTTCTCCCTCGTCTTCATCCTCCTCTGGGCCTCGGTCGGCCTCGTGGGCTACGTGCTCCGCGACCAGATCGGGCTCCTCCGGATCGCGGGTGGCGCGATCCTCGTCTTCCTCGGCCTGAACATGGCCGGGGTCATCAACTTCTCGGCCTTCTACCGGGAGGCGCGCCTCCCGGTCGGCCCGATGGGCGGGAGCATGAGCTTCGGGCAGCCGGTCGGCGCCCCCAGCTACGGCCGCTCCGCGCTCCTCGGCATCGTCTTCGCCGCGGGGTGGACGCCGTGCATCGGCCCCATCCTCGGCGGCATCATCGGCCTCGCCTCGGTGAGCGGCAGCGTCGCGGAGGGCACGGTCCTCCTCGTCGCCTACGCCGCCGGCCTGGCCGTCCCCTTCGTCCTCGTCGCGCTCGGTGCGACCGCCGTGAGCCGCCGCCTCGGCTGGTTCCGGCAGCACCAGCGCGCCGTGAACCTCGTGACCGGCGGGATGCTCGTCATCGTGGGCTTCCTGATGATCACGAACACATTCGCCAGGCTGTCCGCCCTGCTGCCGGCGTTCGGTCTCTGAGGAGCGTGCCCATGAGCGAGCTGTCCGTCCCCACCTCGACCGCGGCGCAGAAGCGCCAGGTCGCCCCGGAGCCCCAGGAGGGCAC
>JAKOQS010000049.1 GCA_029778235.1 Chloroflexota bacterium
CCCCACTGCGCGGACAGCACGGTCTTGCCGTTCCACGTGGCGGTGACGTTCTGGATGAACCACGCGGGGACCGTCCGGCCCTGCGAGTCCTTCCGCTGACCGGTCTCCATCTCGTGATTCATCAGCACCTTCACCTCGGTCGCGTCGCCCGCGACGTTGGCGCGAATCTTCATCGGATCAGCCATGGCATTTCCTCGGATCGTGGATCGTGGTCGGGACGGGGCGGATCAGCCGCCGCAGCCGCCGAGCGTCACCTTGATCTCCTTCTGGGTGACGTACACCTTGCCGTCGGCCTTCACCAACGCGTAGACGTTCGAGCTCTGGCCCATCTTGACCCGCGTCGTGATCGAGGGGTCGGTGCCGGCCGGCAGCGAGAACACCGCGGCGAGCGGGCTCGGGTTCTTCTCGATCAGGATCGCGATCGACTCGGTCTTCGGAATCGAGCTCGCCACGCCGACCGGCACGACCGCGCCGTTCTCCGCGATGTCGGGCGTCGACACGAACGCGATGTCCTTGCTCGGCGCGGGACCCGCGCTGCCGAGCGCCTTGAGCGCCTCGTCGACCGTCTTGGCGTCGAACGCGGCCTTGTTCCAGGCCGGTGCCTGCGCCAGCGCTTCGCCCGGCCCGAGCCAGCCGACCGCCGCGAGCGCCGCCAGCAGCGCCCCGCCGCCTCCGGCCTTCAGTACGTCCCTGCGTCGTGCATCCATTCCGATCCTCCAAGAGATGGCGCTGCGGCATCGGCCGGGCCGGGCCGGGCTTCGAGCCCGTTCGGACCGGTCCGGGGGCCTCCGGACCACGCGTCGAATGTGTGCCCGCGCCGGCGCGCGCGATGCGCCGGCGGCCCCTCTCGCTCGAACATTGCCCCGGGAAGCGAACGCCGCGGAGCGCGACGGAACCGCCGTGGGCCGGGCGAGAATAGGCACAGCGATCCGGGACGGTCAATCCCCTTTCGGGAGGGGGGGGAGTACCCCTTCGGGGTACGTGAACCGAATGCACCGCGGAAGGTGTCGAATGCCGATCGAAAGTTGCCTGGCCCGAACGCGACGAGGGGGAAGATGAAAGCACGATTCACGACGTACGCGCGGCGGCGCGCGCTGAAGAGCATCGGCTTCGCGGTAGCCGTGCTCGCGACGGCGGGGGGCCGCTCGCCGCCCGCCTCCGCGCAGGCACAGGGGATGCGGCTTGCGCCGACGCCGCGCGACGCCGAGGGGCCGTTCTATCCGAGAACCTTCCCCGCCGACGTCGACGCCGATCTCACTCGCGTGGCTGGACGGCCGGGCGTCGCGCGCGGCACGCCGCTGCTGCTCTCGGGCACCGTCGTCTCGACCGCCGGCACGCCGCTCGCGGGCGCGACGCTCGAGCTGTGGCAATGCGACGCGAACGGCACCTACCACCACGTCGGGGCGACGGGGCCGCAGGACGAGGACTTCCAGGGCTACGGCCGCGCGGTCGCGGACGCGAGCGGCGCGTGGGCCTTCCGCACGATCCGGCCGGTGCCCTACGGCGGGCGGCCGCCGCACCTGCACTTCCGGATCTCGCACCCCCGGGCGCGCGCGCTCACGACCCAGCTCTACGTCAAGGGCGAATCGGCGGAGGCGGGCATGGGCGGCTACTTCTCGCGCGAGCGCGACCGGCTCGAGATCGTGCTCGTGCCCATGCGGGACGGCCGCGACGCCGGGGCGCTCGCCGCGAGCTACACGTTCGTGCTGGAATCCGCTTGACGGACGCGCGCACCGCGCGGACGCACCGTCCCGTCGCGGGCGGTCGCGGCCGCGGGCGTGATCGGCAGGGGGAGCGCGGGCGCGCCGCGCGTCAATGCACGGTCGCGGTGGACAGGAACCGTACCCGATGGCCGTTCGCGAGCCGGTACATCCCTTCCCCGAGGTGCTCGGCGCCCTCGAGATCCCCGCAGGTCAGCTCGACCTCGAGCTCGCCGTGCTTGGCCTCGAGCACGACGTCGTCGGCGAGGGTGTGCTCGTCGGGCACCCGCAGGTACTCGGTCTCGAACACGACTCCGTCGATCAGCACGAAGTCGGCGTCGCTCATCGTGTCGGTCAGCGTCATCGGATCCTGTCCATTGCCGGTCGGGAGTCGGATTCCCGCCCCATGTCCTCGAGATGCGGGCGGCGCGGGCGGGTTCAACCCGGCTCCCTCCCGTCCCGGAACGGGCACCCGCCGTGGCAGGATGACGCGGCGGCCGGGCGTGCCGACGGACGGATCGGGTGGCGGGCGGAACGGCGAGGCTGCCCGGCGCAACGTCCGAGGCGGGCGGCCGCTACGGCCGCGAGGGAGGCCGGCCGCGGCCGGCGGCGTCTCAGCCGACGCGGGCGCGCACGAAGTTCGGCATGGCCAGCCCCGC
>JAKOQS010000320.1 GCA_029778235.1 Chloroflexota bacterium
ATCCCGGAGGAAGATGTCGGCCTTCGCGTTCGTGTCCCCCGTCACGAGGTTCGTCGCGGCCGAGCGGAACGCGACGTACCGTCCATCGGCGCTGATCGTCGGCTGGTCCGAGGCGCCGTTGCCCTGGGCGCCGGCGCTCGTCGTCGAGACGCGCGTCGTCGTGTTCGTGGTGCGGTCGCGGACGAAGACGTCGCTCGCGCCGTTCGTGTCGCCGGACACGAGGTCCGTCGCCGCGGAGGTGAAGACGACGTAGCGGCCGTCGGCGCTGACGTCGGGATCGGACGACGTTGCGCTGCCCGCGGTGTCCGCCGGCGTCGAGCTGACGCGCCCGGTCAGCGAGCCGCGCGTCACGCCGGCCACGGTGCCGAGGGGATCGAGCGTGTAGGTGCGCCGATCGACGAGGTTCGCGCCCGAGCGGGCGACGATCGCCGTCAGGCGGCGGGCGAGGTCGTACGTGTAGTCGGTCGTGACGCCGTCGATCCCGGTCACGCTCGCGACCAGGTCGTCGGGCGTGTACGTGTACGACGTGGTCCGCGCCGCCCAGTCGGTGACGCTCGCGAGGCGGTCGGCGATGTCGTACCCGTAGGTGACCGCGGTCGCGTCGGGGTAGATCACCTTCGTCGTCTCGCCGTCGAGATCGTGGCGATAGCCGACCGTGCCGCCCGGCCCGGCGGCCGAGACGAGGCGGTCGGTCTCGTCGTACGCATAGGTGGTCGTCCCGGTCCCGTCGGTCATCGTCGCCCGGTTGCCGTTCGCGTCGTAGGTGTACGCCACGTCGCGGGTCGCAGGGTCGCTCGAGTGGATGGTGAGCAGGCGCCCGAGCGCATCGTACGCGTAGGTCGTCGTCCGGCCGAGCGGGTCGGTCGCGCTCGCGAGCCGTCCGGCCGCGTCGTACGTGTATGCCCGCACGAGCGCGGGGGTCGTCGCGGGCCACGCCGGGTACTCGGTCTCGCGGCGGAGGAGCCCGCGCCCGTCGTATGCGGCGTCGGTCACCCGCTCAGCGGCGGCGTCGCCCGCCGCACGGGTCGTGCGCACGGCGTTGCCCGCGGCGTCGTACGCGTAGCGGGTGACGATCGTGCCGGGCGGTTCGGTCGCCGGGTCGGTCCAGGACGAGGGGTTCTCGTGGACCTCGGCGAGCCCATCGCGCTCGTCGTAGAGGTAGCGCGTGACCTGCCCGGCCGGGTCGATGCGGACGACCGGGTTGCCGACCTCGTCGTAGCGGACCTCGGTCACGAGCTGGGTGCCGGCCGCTGGGTCGCGCTCGAAGCGGAGCCGATCCTCCTTGTCGTACTCGTAGTAGCGGTCGGCCGCGTAGTAGGCGGCGGGGTTGCGCAGCGACGTCAGGCGTCCGACCGGATCCCAGAACGTGTACCACTTCGTCCCGCCGGGCTCCTTCGCCGAGCTGAGCGCGAAGGTGGGTCCGTACGTGAACTCGGTGTACGTGTAGGCGGCCGGGTCGGACGGGTCGTTGCTGCGCGGGCCGTAGCGGCGGAGCAGGAGGCCCTCGTTCGAGTAGGCGAACGACGTCCGCGCGGTCAAGGCACCCCGCTCGGGGTCGGTGAAGTGGCGCGTGACGTCGGTGGGTGTGGCGAAGGTCGGGTCGACGGAGAGGTCGATCGCGAAGGCGGCGTCGATGCTCGCGGAGAGGTCCGTCGAGCAGCCCGTGGCCGGCCCCGACGCCACGCCGCGCGGCGGGACGACCTCGGACGGGAGGTCCGGGCTGTCGCACGCGACGAGGGTCACCGGGCGGGCGGCTCCCGGCGTCGGCGGCGGGTCGATCCGGCGGGTGAGGTTGCCGCGACTTCCGGCGATCGGGAGCCCGGCGACATCGATGTCGTAGCACAGGTCGGTCGTCGCCCCGGTCGGGTCGGTCACCGATGCCCGGAACCCCTGTGCGTCGTACGTGAAGCTCTCGGTGAGCGTCTCGGTCGAGCTCGGCCGCCGGACGCGCGAGAGCAGCCATCCCGTCGGTGCGTACGTGTCGACGAGGGTCGGGTGGAACGCCGGCTCGAAGGAGGTGACAGGGTACGTGACGGTCGTGACGCGGCTCCCGTCGGGGTTGTCTACGTAGTCGAACGTCGTGACGTCGCCGGTCGCGAGGCCGCGCGCGTCCTGCTGCGTCGCGACCCGGCCGGCCCCGTCGTACGTGAGCGTGAGCGCGACGTGGCCGCGGGCGTCGGTGATCGTCGCGAGGCGGCTGCTGGACCCGTCGTACCCGTACGTCGTGGACTTGTTCTCGCGATCGGTCACGCTCGACAGGCGTCCGAGGGCGTCGTACCCGTACGTCACCGTGCGCGCCGGAGAGGCCCAGTCAGTGATCGTCGCGAGTCGCCCGGCGGCGTCGTATGCGAGCGTGAGCACGCCGCGGCCGCCGGGGTCGCCGATCGAGGTGAGGCGTCCGGCGGTGTCGTACGTGAGCCGCGATGTCAGCCCGATGTACGGTGCCGTCGGCGCCTCGGTGTTGTTCGAGATCGCGATGAGCGCGCCGGACGGGCCGAACTGCCAGGTCGTCTTCGAGCGGTCGGTCGCGACGTACATGCCGCCAGGACCGCGGGCGAGCGTCCGGGTGACCGCGGGTGGCGGGCTGAAGGTGCCGTCGGGGTTCCGCGTGTAGCGGTCGGTCACCCCGCGGGCGTCGACGAGGAGGATGTCGCCGGTCGCGTCGCCGGGGCTGCGCAGGCGGACGTCGTAGTCGGTTGTCCAGCCGGGGCCGAGCATGCCCGTCCGCGTGTCCGCGCTGTCGTAGCTGCGGGTGAACGTCGGGACCGGGCCGCTGCCGCCGATCGCGACATCGGTGTGCCGATAGGTGAAGGCACCCGCGAACGTCTGGACGGGGTCGCCTGCGTCGTCCCCGTTGTGGCGGGCGTCCATGCCCGGAGGGACGGGTTCGATGTGCGAGTCGACGCCGTAGTAGATCCGCGCGACCGGCTCGTTGTACGTGAAGTTGTCGGGGGCGTCCTCGATGCACACGAGCCAGGCGTCGGGGCCGTCGGGGCGCATCTGGGCGTACGTGCTCGTCGAGAGGTGCGTCGTGCCCTAGTAGGGGGTGTGCGTGTAGAACGCGAGCGCGGTCCCGGCCGCGAAGGTCCCGACGACGAGATCGGGTCCCCACTGTGCAGGCTCGCGGATGTTCGCGACCAGCTGCCGGTGCTCCGGCTGGTCGAGGCCCCAGTCGCTGTCGACAGCCGCGTCGACCTCGGTGATCGCCGCGTAGATCGTGCCGTCACGCGGGAGGATGATCGGACCGGGGCCGACCGGCGTGCCGCACGGCGACGTCTCTGCCGAGGCTGCGCGCGCCCCACCCGACGGCCGCAGCGACTCCGGCGTCCCGTGCGGAGCGGGCGACGAGGCCGGTGGGAGTGAGGCCGTGGGTGTCGGCGCGGTCGTGGGTCCGGCCGCCCAGGCACCTGATGGCGCGAGGAGAACCCCGACGGCGAAGACGATCAGCGGACGCAGCAGCGTCCGACCACCGACGGCCATCCCCCCAGCCCCCTGGTGCCGGTGCGTCGCGCTCGGGGTGCGTGCCCCCGAGCATGGCCCGACGCACCTGTGGCGGTGAGGATGGGCCCCTGGGGAAGCCGCGCGGTAGGGCCATCGGGACCGAACTCGGTGCGGATCGTCGCGACGGGCGGCTCGGCTCTTCCGCGCGGCGTGACGGCGTGGTTCGCTGTGAGCGACGGTCGCGCGGCAGATCGGTCGCGCGGGTCGCCCAGGGAGGCCATCCGATGACGTCGGAGCAGTCGAAAGGATCCGTAGCGGCCCCGTCCGAAGGGACCCCCCCCGCGTCTCCCGCCCCCACCCGCTTCGGCGACCTCCCGTACGGGCCGACGATGACCCGGCTCCTGGAGCCGATGCACGGCGCGTTCCTCCAGGTCAATCGCTGGTTCGCGGTGCCCGCGCTCCGCGCCGGGCTCGGCCCGCTGTTCAGCACTCCGGTCCTCGGGTCGCTCATGGTCATCCGCACGACCGGGCGGAAGAGCGGGCTGCCACGCGACGTGCCGCTCGGGTACGCGATCCTGGACGGCTGCGTCTACTGCATCGCCGGCTTCGGTGCCGAGACGCAGTGGTTCCGCAACATCCAGGCCGACCCGGTCGTGGAGGTGGTGCTCCCCACCGCGTCGTTCCGCGGCGTGGCGGAGGAGGTCACGGATCCCGACGAGTGGGCGCGCGCCTTCCGCCAGCTCATGACGAACATGGGACCGATCGGCCGCGCGACCTCCGGTGACGTCCGGGGCGTCGCCGACGAGCGCCTCCGCGAGATGGGCCGCGGCCTGCCGCTCGTGCGGGTCCGGCCGACGGGGATCGGCTCGGGTCCTGCGGACCCGGGCGGCCTGGCGTGGATCCCCCTCCAGATCGCCGAGACCGCGCTCTCCCTCTGGCTTGCCGTGAAGGTCGTCCGGCTCGTGGGCCGGGCGGTGCGCCGGCTGATCTAGGGGCGGGCGCAGGCTGCGACGGGCGCCGTGGCCCGCCCGGGAGTCGGGCCCGCCGGCGAGCCGGGAGCCCACGTGCCGGCCCGCCGCGGCCCTCCGGACGCCGTACCTTCGGCCGGTACCTCCGTCCCGTGGTTGCGCCCTCCGCCGGGCGTGCTATCCTTCGCGCACCCTCGGGCGTGCTGTCGCCCAGGCCGTCGGAGGCATCGTGGACTTCTTCAGCGGTCGCGACGCTCGCAAGCTCGCCGTCGTCGTCACGACGGACGGCCGCCGCGTGCACGTGCCCGTGGACGATCCGCGCTCCCTCGACGTAGCCGCCCTCGACATCCGCAGCCTCGCCCTCTTCCTTATCGGGCTCATTCGGAGCCGGCGAGAGTCTGGAGGACCGCGGTAGCGCCGGGGCGCACCAAGTCGGACACCTGCAGGACCCTCGCCGAAGCGGCGAGGGTCTTCTCATTCCCGGGACCGACGGCCGGACGGCGGCCGCGGGATCGGAGCAGCGGCCGGGGTGACGGCCGCAGACGGAGGACGGACTCATGACGGTGACGAAGGGCGGGAGATCCCACGGGGGTGCACACTCGCACGTGCCCGACGCTGGAACCCCCTCAGCCGAGGCGATCGAGAAGGCGCGTCGGGACATGCTCCACCAGGGGCGGATCGAGAAGCGCACCCGCATCGGCGCCGACGTCGTCTGCGAGGCCCTCCTCCGCCAGGGCGTGGACGTGATCTTCGGCTACCCGGGCGGCGTGATCCTCCCGCTGTACGACGTCTTCGGGGACTACCCGGAGCTCCGTCACGTCCTGGTCCGCCACGAGCAGGGCGCCGCACACGCGGCGGACGGGTACGCGCGCGCGACCGGTCGCGTGGGTGTCTGCCTGGGGACGTCGGGGCCGGGCGCCACGAACCTCGTGACGGGCATCGCGACGGCCCAGCTGGACTCCATCCCGATGGTCGCCGTCACCGGCAACGTCCCCGGCGCCCTCATCGGGAAGGATGCCTTCCAGGAGATCGACATCACCGGCATCACCCTGCCGATGACGAAGCACAACTACCTCGTCCGGAACGCCGACGACATCGCGGCCGTCTTCGCCGAGGCCTTCCACATCGCGCGGTCCGGCCGCCCCGGACCCGTCCACATCGATCTCACCAAGGATGCCCTCCAGGGTGAGACCCGCGCGGAGCACCCGGACCAGGAGGAGGTCCTCGCGAGGCTCCCGGGCTTCCGGCCGACGCTCGACGGTCATCCCCGCCAGCTCAAGCTCGTCGCACACGAGATCGCGAAGGCGAAGCGACCGGTCATCCTCGCCGGCCACGGGATCCTCATCGCCGAGGCGTGGGACGAGCTCCGCGAGCTCGCCGAGAAGGCGCGGATCCCCGTCGCATGGAGCCTCCTGGGCATCGGCGCGATGGACGAGACGCACCCGCTCGCCTACGGCTACATGGGCATGCACGGCTGGAAGCACGTGAACCGGGCGATCCAGTCGGCCGACCTGCTCATCGCGCTGGGGATGCGCTTCGACGACCGCGTCACCGGGAACGTGAAGACGTACGCCCCGCACGCCCGGATCGTCCACGTGGACATCGACCCGGCGGAGATCGGGAAGAACGTGGCCGTGGACGTCCCGATCGTGGGCGACGTCAAGCGCGTCATCCGCGCCCTCCTCCCGCTCGTGGCGCCCGTGGACCACGAGGCGCGCGCTTCCTACATGGAGCAGCTCGCGGAGTGGCGTCGCGAGTCCGAAGGGAGCAGCTGGCACGGCTCCGGGACATGGCGCAACGGCCTCCTGTCCGCGGACTACGTCGTGGAGCGGATCGGCGCCCTGAACGACCACGACGCGACCATGGTCGCGGACGTCGGCCAGAACCAGATGTGGATGGCCCGGTACGGCGGGTACCGGCGCCCGCACAGCCACCTCTCCTCGGGCGGGCTGGGGACGATGGGCTACGCGATGCCCGCCGCGATGGGCGCGGCGCTGGGACGACCGGACAAGACGACCTGGGCGGTCGTGGGCGACGGCGGGATCCAGATGACGATCCAGGAGCTGGCGACCCTCGTCCAGGACGACATCCCGGTGAAGATCGCGCTCCTGGACAACCACAAGCTCGGCATGATCCGGCAGTGGCAGGAGCTCGTCTACGCGAACAACTACCACTCGTCCGACATGGTGGGGCCCGACTACCTCAAGCTCGCGGAGGCATACGGCATCCCGGCATGGAAGGCCACGTCGCCCGACGAGGTGGACGCGGCCATCCTGGCGGCGAACGCGGCCGACGGGCCCGCGCTCGTCTGGTTCGAGATCGCCAGCGAGCAGAACGTCTTCCCGATGATGCCGGCGGGCAAGGGCCTGTCCGATCTGCTCGAGGAGCCCGACCTGGAGGCAGGGGAATGAGCGGCGAGACGACCCCGGCCGCACGGCCCATCCCGACGCGCGCCCTCCCCGGCTCCGGCGAGACCCGGCGCCACGTCCTGGTCGCCGTCGTCCAGAACCGGACCGGCGTCCTCAACCGCGTCGCGAGCCTCATGCGGGCCCGCAACTTCAACATCGAGTCGCTCTCGGTGAGCCACACCGACAGCGACGACGTGAGCCGCATGACGCTCACGATCAACGGCGACGAGTTCCACGTGGAGCAGGCCATCAAGCAGCTCTACCGGCTCATCGACGTCCTCAAGGTCCAGGACGTGACCGACGAGCCGTCGGTGCAGCACGAGCTGGCCCTCGTCAAGGTCCGCGCGACGGACCGCAATCGCGGCGAGATCGTCTCGATCGTGGAGATGTACCGCGGACGCGTCGTGGACCTGGCTCCCGACGCGGTGATCGTCGAGGTGACGGGGACCGAGGCCGAGGTGGACGCGCTCATCGCGCTCCTCCGCGGGTTCGGCATCAAGGAGCTGGTGCGGACCGGGGCCGTCGTCATGGCCCGCGGCTCCGCATCCATCGAGGAGGCGACCAGGCGATGACCGCCCGGATGTACTACGACGCCGACGCCGACCCGGGCGCACTCGCGGGCCGGACGGTCGCGATCATCGGGTTCGGCAGCCAGGGGCACGCACACGCCCTGAACCTGCACGAGTCGGGGGTCTCCGTCGTCGTGGGCCTGGCCCCCGCGAGCAAGAGCCGGGCGATCGCCGAGGAAGCCGGCCTGACCGTCATGGACGTCGCCGACGCGGTGCGCGCCGCGGACGTGATCATGATGGCCGTCCCCGACACGTCGCAGAAGGCGCTGTACGACGCGGAGATCGCCCCGAACCTCCGCCCCGGGCAGCTCCTCCTGTTCGCGCACGGCTTCACGATCCGCTTCGGCCAGATCGTCCCGCCGGAGACGGTGGACGTCGGGATGGTCGCGCCCAAGGGCCCGGGCCACCTCGTCCGCTCGGTCTACCGCGACGGCGGCGGCGTCCCCGCCCTGTTCGCGGTCGAGCGCGACGCGAGCGGGACGGCTCGTGCGCGGACCCTCGCGTACGCCCGGGCGCTCGGCTGCACGCGCGCCGGCGTGCTCGAGACCACGTTCAAGGAGGAGACCGAGACCGACCTGTTCGGGGAGCAGGCGGTCCTCTGCGGCGGGACGGCCGCCCTCGTGAAGAGCGCCTTCGAGACGCTCGTGGAGGCCGGCTACCAGCCCGAGCTCGCGTACTTCGAGACGATGCACGAGCTCAAGCTCATCGTGGACCTCATGTACCGCGGCGGCCTCGACTTCATGCGCTTCAGCGTGAGCGACACCGCCGAGTTCGGCGACTAC
>JAKOQS010000321.1 GCA_029778235.1 Chloroflexota bacterium
GACGGTTCCAGATCACGGTCGAGGGCGAGGCCAGGCACGCGGGCGGCACCCGCTACGAGGACCGCCACGACGCGCTGCTCGGCGCCAGCGAGGCCGCGCTCGCGGTGGAGCGGATCTGCCGGGCCGAGCACCACATCATCGGCACCGTCGGCCGGTTGGAGACCTACCCGGGCGCGATCAACATCGTCCCCGGCGAGGCGCGGCTCAGCCTCGACCTGCGCGGGGAGTTCGACGGCGCCCGCGACCGCGTGTGGGACGCCATCTCGCTCGAGCTCGACGCGATCATGGGCCGCCGCGGCCTGCGCTGGACCGCCCGGGACCTGCACGCGGCGCCCGCGGTGTTCTGCGCCCCGCTGCTGCAGGACGTCGTGCGCGAGGGCATCCTCGCGACCGTCCCCGCCGGCGCCGACGACCCGGCGACCATCTTCAGCCGCGCCGGCCACGACGCCATGGCGATCGCGGCGGTCACCGATGTCGGCATGCTGTTCCTCCGCAACCCCGGCGGGATCAGCCACCATCCGGACGAGTCCGTCGGCGTCGAGGACGTGACCGTCGGCATCCAGGCGCTCGTCGAGGCGGCGCTCCACCTGGCGGCGGAGCGCTCCGTCGTCGGGTAGCCGCCGCTGCCGTGGGCAGCGCTGCCCTGAGCGGCGCGCCCTTCGGTTGGGGCGGCCGGGCGGACAGGCTGGCCGCATGACAGAGAATCCCCTCACGCAACTCGACGAGCAGCTCACGGCGCGGCTGCTCGAACAACGCACGCTGTTCTTCGGCTCCCCGCTCGACGACACGCTCGGCAACCGGCTGTGCGCCGCCCTCGTCCTGCTCGCGAGCGAGGACCCGTCCGCCGAGATCTACCTTTGGATCAACTCCCCCGGCGGCTCGGTCACGTCGATGCTCGCCATCCGCGACACGATCCGGACCATCCCTAGCCCGGTACGCACCGTGAACCTCGGGCTCGCGGCCAGCGCTGGGCAGTTCGTGCTCAGCGCGGGCACGCCGGGCCACCGCTACAGCCTCCCCCACTCCAAGGTGCTGCTGCACCAGGGCTCGGCGGGAATCGGCGGCAGCGCCGGCGACATCGCCATCCAGGCCGACGACCTCCGGCAGACCCGCGACACCGTGCTCGGCCTCATCGCCGCCGACAC
>JAKOQS010000322.1 GCA_029778235.1 Chloroflexota bacterium
ATCTTCTCGTTCCTTCCGCAGGCGTCCGCCGACGCCCCCGGGGCCGGCCTGCCGGAGCGCTTCGAGCGGCTCTTCGGGGTGTCGCACGCCACGGGTCCGCGACTGGGCGACGTCGTGCGGGCGCTCGGCGGACGATGGGTCGACCTGGCGGCGGCCGGCGAGCCCGGCGGTCGCGCCGCGGAGGCCGCGGGCCGGGAGGCCGTGACGTCGGCGGCCGCGGACCGGGCCGCCCTCGTCGCGGCCGTCCGCGAGGCGACGTCGCGCGACGGCGTCACCGTGATCCGCTACGCGACCGAGCGGGCCCGCAACGTGGAGTTGCACCGCGTGGTCGCCGCACGCGTCCGCGAGGCTCTTGGCGCCCTGGGGCCCGGCCGATGACCCTCCACCGCATCGCCGTCCACGGCGTGACGTACGCCGTGCGCGACCTGGGCAGCGGCCCGGCCGTCCTGCTGCTCCACGGGTTCACCGGCACCGGCGCGTCGCTCGATGCGCTCGCGCTCGACCTCCGCGAGGCCGGCTTCCGGACGCTCGCCCCCGACCTCCTGGGCCACGGAGCCTCGGACGCGCCCGCCGACCCGGCGCGCCACGACGTCGCCCGCCAGGCGGCCGACCTCGCCGCCGTGCTCCGGGACCGCGGCGCCGTCCCGGCGGCCGTCGTCGGCTACTCGTTCGGCGGTCGGGTCGCGCTCCGGCTCGCCCTCGATGCGCCGGACCTGGTCACGACGCTCGGGCTCATCGGCTCCGGCCCCGGCATCGCCGACCCGGCGGAGCGGGCCCGCCGCCGCGCCGTGGACGAGGATCTCGCCCTCTCGATCGAGCGGGACGGCGTCGCCGCGTTCGTGGACCGCTGGGAGGCGCTGCCGCTCTTCGCGTCCGAGGAGGCGCTGCCCGCGGGCATGCGGGCGCGTCGCCGCGAGGAGCGGCTCGCACAACGGCCGGAGGGCCTCGCGGCGAGCATCCGCGGCGCCGGTCAGGGCGCACAGGAGCCCCTCGTCGACCGGCTCGGGTCTCTCAGGCCGCCCGCGCTGCTCATCGCCGGCTCGATCGACACGCTCGCCGTCGCACGGGCCCGCGCGATGGCGGAGGCGGCACCCACCGGCCGCGTGGCCGTCCTCGTGGTGGACGGCGCCGGCCACGCCGCCCACCTCGCGGCACCCGACGTCGTCCGCGAGGCGATCCTGGCCCACCTCTCGGCTGCCGGCCCATCGGGGCCGGCCCTCTCCACCGTCCCCGGCCGGCAGACCGCCCCGGCGCCCGTCTCCGCCCCCGGTGGTCCGACCGCCCCGGCTCCTGCCCCATCGGACGACCACCATCGGATCCCGGCACCGACCGCTCTCCCACGGAGGACCCCATGACCGCCGCGACCGTCACCTGGACGAAGGCGAAGGACTACACGGACATCCGCTACGAGCATTCCGGGACCGGCATCGCGAAGGTCACGATCGACCGACCCGAGGTGCGCAACGCGTTCCGGCCCGAGACCGTGGACGAGCTCATCGACGCCTTCCGGCTCATCCGCGACGACGACTCCATCGGCGTCGTCCTGCTCACCGGCGCCGGCGACAAGGCCTTCTGCTCCGGCGGCGACCAGCGGGTGAAGGTGCGCGGCGGCTACCGGCGGGAGACCGGGACCCACGCCCTGAACGTGCTCGAGCTCCAGAAGCTGATCCGCGGACTGCCCATCCCGGTCATCGCGCTCGTCAACGGCTATGCCATCGGCGGGGGCCACGTCCTCCACGTCGTGTGCGACCTCACGATCGCGAGCGAGAACGCGATCTTCGGGCAGACCGGTCCGAAGGTCGGGTCGTTCGACGCCGGGTACGGCGCGACGCTCCTGGCCCGGACGGTGGGCCACAAGCGTGCACGCGAGCTCTGGTACCTCTGCCGCCAGTACGACGCGCAGCAGGCGCTGGCGATGGGACTCGTGAACGCCGTCGTCCCGCTGGCCGACCTGGAGGCGGAGGGCATCCGCTGGGCGGACGAGATCCTCGAGAAGAGCCCGACCGCCATCCGCTTCCTCAAGGCCTCGTTCATCGCGGACACCGACGGCCTCGCGGGCCTGCAGGAGCTCGCGGGATACGCGACGGCGCTCTACTACACCACCGACGAGGCGCACGAGGGGAAGGACGCCTTCCTGGAGAAGCGCCGGCCCGACTTCACGCGCTTCCCGAGGCGCCCATGACGGAGACGGCCCCCGGGGCGGGCGGCAGCCTGACGCGGGAGGGAGCGCCGGTCGGCGGGACCGGCGGCGCCGGCGCGCCCGCGGCTGCGGCCGCAGTGCCACCGCGGCCGTCGGCCGCGCGGGTCTGGTGGCTCGCGATCCGACCGAACACGCTCCCCGCCGCGATCGCGCCGGTCGTGGTCGGCCTGGGCGTGGCCCTCGCGGGTCGGGTCTTCGCGCCCGGGCCGGCCCTCGCCTGCCTAGCGGTCGCGCTGCTGCTCCAGATCGCGGCCAACCTGGCCAACGACCTCGCCGACTTCCGCTCCGGGGCCGACACCGCCGACCGGGTGGGGCCCGTCCGCGTCGCCGCTCGCGGCCTCGCGACGCCGCGGCAGCTGACGGTCGCGACCGGACTCGTCATCGCGGCAGCGGGGGTCGCCGGCCTCTACCTCGTCGTCGTCGGCGGGCCGGTCATCCTCGCCCTCGGGATCCTCGCCGTCCTCGCCGCGCTCGCGTACACCGGCGGGCCGTGGCGGTACGGCTACCACGGGCTGGGGGAGGTCTTCGTCTTCGTCTTCTTCGGCCTCGTCGCCGTCATCGGGACCGCATACCTCCAGACGGGCGTCGTGGACGCGCTGGCGATCGTCGCCGCGGTCCCGATGGGCTGCCTGGCGACGGCGATCCTCGTCGTCAACAACCTTCGCGACATCGACGGGGATCGCCGGGCGGGCAAGCGCACGCTGGCCGTCACGTTCGGCGCGGGCTTCGCCAGGGCCGAGTACGCCGCGATGCTCGCCGTCGCCGCCGCGGCCGTCGTCGCGATCCCGGTCGCCGGGCTCGCGTCGCCGCTCGCCCTCCTGCCTCTCGTCGCGGCGCCGCTCGCGGTCCCGCTGCTGCGGACGGTCTTCGGGGCGGGCCACCCGCGGCGGCTCAATCCGGTCCTGAAGGGGACCGCGCGCCTCGAGCTGGCGGTCGCCGCCCTCCTGGCGCTCGGCCTCGCGGCGGGCGGGCTGTGAGCGAGACCATCCGGCCGGCGGTGGACCCCGGCGATGCCATCATCGAGGTCGTCGACGCGTTCGCGCGGTCGCCGCTCGAGCGCATCCGCGTGGACCTCGTCGCGGTCCCGGTCCGCGCGCCGGTGCTGACCGCGACGGGCGCCTGGACGATCCGCCGCTCGCTGCTCGTGACGCTCACCGACGCCGACGGCGCCCACGGCACCGGCGAGATCGCCCCCGCGCGCGGCGAGGAGGAGGCCGCGATCTCCGTCCTCGCGTCGCTCGCGCCCCGCCTCGACGGCCTCACGCCCGCCCAGGTGCTCACGGCCATCGAGGAGGACCGGTCGGCGGACCGGTCGGCCGAGCTCGAGCTCGCGTCGGTCCTGGAGGCGGGCCTGGAGACGGCCCTGCTCGACCTGGCCGGCCGGCGCGCCGGGCTGCCGGTCGCAGGGATGCTGGCAGGCGCGTCGGGGAGGGGCGTGGCCCGGCTCCGCGTCCCCGTGTCGCGGCTCGTCTCCGCCACGACGGCCGAGGACGCCGCCGATGCCGCGCGCGCGTCCGTGGCCGACGGGGTCCGCTGCGTGAAGCTCAAGGTCGGCGGCGAGCCGGACTCGGCCGCCTTCGCGAGGCGCGTTGCCGCCGTCCGCGATGCGATCGGCGACGACGTGGACCTGCGGCTCGATGCCAACGGGGCGTGGACGGTGGCAGAGGCGAGCGAACGGCTCCGCGCGGTCGACGGCCTGGGCATCGCGTACGTGGAGCAGCCGGTCTCGACCCTGGAGGGGCTCGCGGCCGTGCGCGCCGTGGCGCCGATACCCGTCGCCGCGGACGAGGCGGTCCGCGGGACGATGGCGGCTGGCCGACTGATCGATGCGGGCGCCGCCGACGTGCTCGTCGTGAAGCCGGTGCGCGTGGGCGGGGCCGTGGAGACGCTGCGGATCGCGGCGATCGCCGGCGCGGCGGGGGTGCCGGTCGTCCTGAGCACCTTCTACGAGACCGGCATCGGGCTCGCCGCGGCGCTCCACGTGGCGGCGGCGCTCCCCGTCGGCGACGAGGCGCACGGCATCGCGACCGCGGACCTGCTCGCATCCGACCTGCTGGCGCAGCGCCCGCGGGTCGCGGCGGGCTGGGCGGACGTCCCGGCCGATGCCGGGCTGGGCGTCGAGACGAGCCCCGATCTCGTCGCGGAGTTCCGCGAGACCACGGCAGGACTTCGATGAGCAGGGACCGCACGCCTGGAGCGGGCCGCCGGCCCACCGGGGCCGCATCGCGCCGCCGCTCAGGCCGGGAGCCGCGCGTCGCTGCGATCCCGGACCCCGTCGCCGGGGCCGCCCGCGGGGCGCCCTCCGCGCTCGCCGTGGTCGACGGCGAGATCCGGATCACCTGGGGCGAGCTGGCAGCGCGTGTCGCGGACGCCGCGTGGCTCCTCCGGGAGGCCGGCCTCGGCCCCGGCGACCGGGTGGCCGTGCTCGCCGGGCCCTCGGCCGCGTTCGTCGTGCTGGTCCACGCAGCCCGGGCGGCGGGCGTCGTCCTCGTCCCGCTGGCGCCGCGCGGGGCCGTCGGCGAGATCGCGTGGCAGATCGACCATGTCGCGCCCCGCATGCTGCTCCACGACGCTCCGCGCGCGGCGCTCGCGACCGCGGTCCTGGACACGCTTGAGGGTGCGGTGCACCCGCCGGCCCTCGACCTCGATCTCGTCGCGGGAGACGCGCATGCGTTCCCCGGGGCCGACGGCACCCTGCCCGCGACGAGCGTGTTCCCACCGGTCGACCCCGCCGCACCCGCGACGATCATGTACACGTCGGGGACGACGGGACGCCCCAAGGGAGCGATCCTCACCTGGGGGAACCACCTCGCGAGCGCCCGCGCGTGGGCGAGCGTCCTCGATCCGCGCCCGTCGGACCGCTGGCTCCTGGCGCTGCCGGTCCACCACGTCGCGGGGATCGGGACGATCGTGCGCGCCGCGACGGCGTCGTCCGCCGTCGTCTGTGGCGGCGAAGGATTCGACGCCGATCGGGTGGCCGCGCTCATCCGGGACGAGTCGATCACCCACGTGTCCGCCGTCGCCACGACCCTGGAGCGCCTGCTCGACGCACTTGCGCCCGGCGGCGCCTTCACGCCCGCGCCCGGCGGCGCGCCCGTGCCCGATGTCGCGCCCACGTCGCTCCGTGCGGTCCTCCTCGGCGGCGGGCCGTGGCCCCCGGGGCTCGCGCTCCGGGCCGTCGCCGCGGGCCTGCCCATCGTGACGACGTACGGCCTGACCGAGACCGCGTCCGGGGTCGCCGCGCTGCCGACCGACCTCGTCGCCGTGCAACCGTCTGCGTCCGGGCGGGCGCTCGAGGGCGCCGTGGTCGCCGTGGAGGTCCACGGCCGGCCGGCCGAGCCCGACGAGGTCGGTGAGATCGTCGTCTCCGGGCCGATGGTGTTCGCCGGGTATCTCGCGGACCCGGACGCGACCGCGGCCGCGCTGCGCGACGGTCGGCTTCACACCGGCGACCTCGGCTCGATCGACGCCGACGGCATCCTCACGGTCGCGGAACGCCGCGAGGACCTGATCCTCTCCGGCGGGGAGAACGTCTACCCGGCCGAGGTCGAGGCCGTCCTGCGGACGCACCCCGGCGTCGAGGACGTCGGCGTCGTCGGCGTGCCGGACGCGACGTGGGGGGCGGTGCCGGTCGCCGTCGTCGTGCCCCGCCCGGAGGCACGGCTCGATCCAGGCGAGGTGCGGGCGTTCGGGCGCACGCGGCTCGCCCGCCACAAGGTCCCGGCACGCGTCGTGCTTGCGGGAGAGATCCCGCGCACCGCCGCGGGGAAGGTCGTCCGGCGTGACCTGCGCGCGCTGGTCGACGTGTCCCCCGGCACGGCCGCGTCGGAC
>JAKOQS010000323.1 GCA_029778235.1 Chloroflexota bacterium
CGGGTCGCGGTCGTGCGGCTCGTCCGCGAGCTCGAGTCCCGCGCGCTGATCGACCGCCTGCCGGCGCGGGAGGGGGAGTCGGCGGACGACGCGGCGGCCGCCGCGCGCGCCGCGCGCGAGGGCGGGATGCCGGCCGCCGTGGTCGGCGAGGCGCCCAAGGGCTGGCGCGGCGGCCGGGCGGCCCCGGCGCGCCAGGGGCGCGGGCCCGCCTCCGACGGCGGGCTGCAGCTCTCGCTCGACTTCGACGTCGTCAGCGGTGGGCCGGCGCCCGCGGCGGGTGCCGTGGAGGAGGACGCGGTCGGCGAGGCCCGGCCGCTGTACGGCACGCCAGCGGCGGATGCGGCGGGCGGCGCCGCGCGGACGGCGCGCTCCGCGGCGGAGGCGCTGCGTGCGGCCGTCGCGGACCCGGCGGCGACGATCGAGCGCGTGGACCCAGGCGATCCCGCGACCGCCGCCGAGCTGGGAGCGTGGCTCGCGGCCCAGGGCGCGGTGGCCGTCTCCGCCGTGCCCGTGACGCCGGCACGCGGCGAGGCCCCGCCCCGGTTCCCGGTGCCTGCCGCGGCATTCGCGGTCGCGGGCCGGGACGGGCGGGTCGTCGCGGCCGACGGGCCCGACGCTGCAGCCGGACTGCGCCGCCTCGCGGAGGCGGCCGGTACGTCGATCGTGGCGCACGAGGCGAAGCCGGTCGTCGCGGCGCGGTTCGCGGGCGACCTCGATGCCCCCGCGACCCCGGTCGCGTTCGACACGCAGATCGCGGCGTACATCCTCAACGCCTCGCTGCGCAGCCAGACGATCGACGACGTCGCCCTCGAGCGACTGGGGCTGGTGCTGCCGCCGGCCGCCGCGTCGCTGGAGCCGGTCCATCGGGCCGGGATCGAGGCCGCGGCCGCCCTCGCGGTCCGCGACCCGCTCGAGACGGCGCTCGCCGCCGAGGGTCTCGACCGGCTCTACCGCGAGATCGAGCTGCCGCTCGTCCCGATCCTCGCCCGCATGGAGGCGGCGGGCGTCGCGATCGACCTCGACGCACTCGCGAGCCTCGACGCCGAGTTCGGCGCGGAGCTCGCGCGCCTGGAGGACGAGATCTTCGGCTCGGTGGGCCACCGGTTCGACCTGGGCAGCCCCAAGCAGCTCCAGCAGGTCCTGTTCTTCGAGCTCGACCTCCCGAAGGGCAAGAAGACGAAGACCGGCTACTCCACGGACGCGTCGGTGCTCGAAGAGCTGCGCGCCGTCCACCCGATGGTCGGTGCGCTCCTCGACTGGCGGATGTACAGCAAGCTGCGCAGCACGTACGTGCAGGCGCTGCCCACGCTCGTCTCGCCCTTCGACGGCCGCCTGCACACCACCTTCCACCAGGCGGTCGCCGCCACCGGGCGGCTGTCGTCGTCCGACCCGAACCTGCAGAACATCCCCATCCGGTCGGACCTGGGCCGGCGCATCCGGCGGGCCTTCGTGGCCGGCGACCCGGGGCTGGTCCTGCTCGCCGCCGACTACTCCCAGATCGAGCTGCGGATCCTCGCCCACGTGTCGGGCGACGCGCACCTGCGCGAGGCGTTCGCCGAGGGCGTGGACATCCACCGGCGGACCGCCGCGCTCGTGCTCCACAAGGACGAGGCAGCCGTCACGAAGGACGAGCGGGCGATGGCCAAGATGGTGAACTTCGGCATCGCGTACGGGATGAGCGACTACGGGCTCTCGACGCGGGCGAACATCCCCCGCGAGGAGGCCAAGGCCTTCATCGACCGCTACTTCGCGACGTACTCCGGCATCAGCCAGTACATGCTCCACATCCGCGAGGTCGCCGCCGAGCAGGGCTGCGTCACCACGCTGCTCGGGCGACGGCGCGAGATCCCGGAGCTGCGAGCCTCGAACCCCAACCTGCGCCAGGCCGGCGAGCGGATGGCCATCAACATGCCCATCCAGGGGACGGCCGCGGACATCGTGAAGATCGCGATGATCCGCCTCGACCGGCGGCTGCGCGAGGGCGGCTTCCGCAGCCGGATGCTCCTTCAGGTCCACGACGAGCTCGTCCTGGAGGTGCCGCGCGGCGAGGTGGACGCGATCGCACCGGTCGTCCGTGAGACGATGGAGACGGCGCTCCCGCTCGACGTCCCGCTCGACGTGGACGTGCGCGTCGGCGACGACTGGCAGGAGATGGTCGCGGTGGGCGCCCCGGCCGACCCGGCCGGCGACGGCGAGGCCGGCGACGGCGAAGCCGGCCCCGACTGAGGCGCCGGCATGCCCGAGCTCCCCGAGGTCGAGACCGTCGCGCGCGATCTGCGTGCGCTGGTCGTCGGCGCGACGATCGTCGGGGCGGCGTGCGACTGGCCGGCCACGGTGCAGACCCACGATCCGGACGCGTTCACCGCGGCGGTGGCCGGCCGCGTGATCGAGGCCGTCGGCCGGCGCGGCAAGCGCATCGTCGTGGAGCTCTCCGGCGACCGGGCGCTCACCGTCCACCTGAAGATGACCGGGCAGCTGTTCGTGGTGACGCCGGACACGCCGACCGACCGCCACGTCCACCTCGTCCTCGCGCTCGACGACGGCCGGGAGGTCCGGTTCCGCGACGTCCGCAAGTTCGGGCGCGTCGGGCTCTA
>JAKOQS010000324.1 GCA_029778235.1 Chloroflexota bacterium
GCGCCACCGACGACGCGGAGCGTCGCGGGCTGCGTCGCCGGGCCGGGTCCGTCGCCGTCCGGGGTGGCCGCCGCCGCGAGACGCGACCAGAGCGTCGAGAGCTCGGTTGCGTCCGCCCGGCGCCGCCCGCCGGAGCCCGTCGGGGCGTCGTCGGTCCCGACGACGTTGAGCGTGAGCCACGAGCCCTCGCGTGTCCGCGTCCACAGGATCCGCGGGAGGACGAGGCGGCCGGGCCCGAACCCGGCCCACGTCGCGTCCGTGCCGCCGGCAGGGTCGAAGGCGAACCCGCCGACGAGCAGGGGGCCGGTCCCGCGCGCCGTGCCGGCGTCGTCGGAGACGCGCGCACCGCCGGCGAGGTCCGCCCACGCGGCGGCCGCCCGTGCGAAGCGATCCGCCCCGGCAGGCTCGACGGCCCATGCCTCCCCGATGCCGACGAACGCGGTCCCCTCGAGGGGCTGCGCCCACAGGGTCGGCGCGAGGCCGGCGGCGCGGGCGGCCGCGAAGAGGCGGGGAGCGTCGAGGTCCGCCGCAGCGACGGTGACGGACCGGAGTCGCGCCCCGGGCCCGTCCGCGACGAGGCCGCGGAGCCGCGTGGCGGCCAGCTCGCCGACGTCGGCGGTGCCGGTCGCGGCCCGGGGCCGCGCGGAGCGCTCGACGACAGTCATGCGTCCACCCATGCGTCCGCGAGGCGGGCGGCGACCGTCGGCTCCGCCACGCCGACGCTGCGGAGGAGGAGCGCGAGCAGCGTCGGGTAAGCGTCGAGGAGGTGCCCCGGCTTCTCGGCCATCAGCCACCGGGCCACGATCTCGTTGAGCGCGCCGAACCACGCCTGGCCGGCCACCCGGGTGTCGAGCGGCGGGATGACGCCGTCGGCGACAGCTCGGTCCAGGTATCCCGTGATCCGGTCCGCGAACCGCGCGTGGAGCCGGTCCACCTCGTCGTGGAAGACCCGCCCGGCCCCGAAGGCGTCGAGGAACAGGAGGCGCGCCATCCGCCGGTGGCCGGCGAACGTCTCGAGCACGGTCCGGATGGCGATCGCCGCCGCTGCGATCGGATCGGGCTCGTCCGAGACGGCCCGCGTGACCTTGGCGTCCAGCCGGTCGGCGGTCGTCCGCATCAGCTCGCGGAAGATCGCCTCCTTCGTGGAGAAGTGGAAGTAGACGCCGCCCTTGGAGGTCTCGGAACCGCGCGCGATGTCGTCGATCGCCGTGTCGCGGTACCCGCGCTCGGCGAACGTCGTGAACGCGGCGTCGAGGATGCGCTCGCGGCGCTCGCGCCCGCGCTCCTGCGGCTCGCGGGCCTTCTCCTGCGTCATGGGCCGGCTGGTCCTCCGGGCGTGCACCGCGCGTCGGTCGGCCGCCCGTCTCGCGCCCGACCGACCCGCCGGTCGGTTTTCACATCGTACCAGCGCGGCGTCCGGATGGCCCTCTCCCGGACCGGCGGCACGCCGTACCATCGTGCTCGTTCCAGACGTCAGCCAGGCACACGCGGGGACCCACCGATGCGACTCTCCGACAAGGTCTCGATCATCACCGGCGGCGGCAGCGGGATGGGCCGGACGGCCGCCCTCATGTTCGCCGCGGAGGGCGCGAAGGTCGTCGTCGCCGACTTCGTCGGATCGGCCGGCGAGGAGACCGTCCGGCTGGTCCGCGAGGCCGGCGGTGAGGCGACGTTCGTCCGGGTGGACATCTCCTCGGAGGCCGACGCGAAGGCGATGGTGGACCACGCGGTCGCGACGTACGGGCGCGTGGACGTCCTCTACAACAACGCCGGGATCATGCCGGAGGAGGACCACTCGGTCATCGACACGCCGGTGGACGCGTGGGACCGGGTGATGGCGGTGAACGTCCGCGGCGTCTACCTCGGGTGCAAGTACGCGATCCCGCGGATGCTGGAGCAGGGATCCGGCTCGATCATCAACGTCGCCAGCTTCGTCGCGATCCTCGGCTGCTCCGTCCCCCAGGACGCGTACACGGCGAGCAAGGGCGCGGTGCTCGCGCTGACCCGGTCGCTGGCGGTCCAGTTCGCCGGCCGCGGCGTCCGCAGCAACGCGATCAGCCCGGGGCCCATCGAGACCCCGCTCCTCATGGACTGGCTGCTCAAGGACGAGGCCGCGAAGCAGCTGCGCCTCGCGCGGAACCCCACCGGACGGTTCGGCAAGCCGGAGGAGATCGTCCACGTCGCGATCTACCTCGCGTCGGACGAGTCCCGCTGGACGAACGGCGCCAACTTCGTCATCGACGGCGGGATCAGCGTCAACTACTTCTGAGGCTTGCGGCGCCGTCCGGCGCGGAGCGGAGGGCGGGCATCGGGCCGCTCGCCGGGGACTGGCGGCGGACGCCGCACCGTCGAGCCGGGTGCGTCGCGAGAGCCACGCCGCACCGTCGAGCCGGCAGTGTCTCGCACGTGACAGGTCGAACGTGTCTCCCCTGCTACCGCTCGGCCGCCCACGGCGGGCACGCTGGCGCCATGAACGATTACTTCGCAGGCGAGCTGGGACGCGGACGCCAGGCCGACTACATGCGCCAGGTCGAGAACGACGAGCTCGTGGCCGAGTTCCGCCGTGGCGAGGCGGCGAAGGCCGCCGCCGAGCCCCGGACCGGCCATCACCTCGGGGAGCGGTGGCGGGCGATGCTCGGTCACCTGGTGGGGACGCGTCACGCGCCGCGCCGGCATCACGTCTAGGTCCAGGTCGCACGGCAGGCCCCGTGGCGGGTCCGCGGAGGGGCCGCCCGGGGCCCGGCACGCGGCTTCGCCGTCTTGCTGTGCGGCCCCCGGTCGGTCAGACTCCGGTCGGTGACGACGCTGCGCGTCTTCCGGGGACTCCTCTCCAACCGCCCGCTGGTCCGGCTGCTCGGCGGCGAGTTCGTCAGCTCGATCGGCGACTGGCTGTACCTCGTCGCCCTCCTGATCGTCGTGTACCAGGAGAGCGGCGCCGACGCGGTGCTGCTGGGGGTGGTGGGCGCGGCGCGCGTGCTGCCCTACGTCCTCCTCTCGATCCCGGCCGGGATCGTCGCCGACCGCTTCGACCGGCGCCTCGTCCTCCTCGTCACGGACGTCGCCCGCGGCCTGATCATGGTCGTGCTGGCCTGGCTCGTGGCGGTCGACGGCCCGCTCTGGGCGGTCGTCCTCCTGGCGGTGCTGGCCACCTGCTTCTCCACTTTCTTCGGGCCGGCGATCGGCTCGTACCTCCCGATGCTCGTGCGCGACGAGCGCGAGCTGGGGCCTGCGAACAGCGCCTGGTCGACGCTCGACAACCTGGCCTTCGTCGTCGGCCCGGCGATCGGCGGGCTGCTCATCGCGGCGAGCGGCCTGTCGCTCGCATTCCTGCTCAACGCGGTCTCGTTCGGCGTCATCGCCGTGGTCCTGTGGCAGCTGCCGTCGCGGCCGCAGGCTCCCGACGCCGGGACCGTCCCGGGCGCCGGGAGCGTCCCGGCGGCGGACGCGCCGGCCGGGGGCGGGGCGCCGGGGGTGCGCGCCGGCCTGCGGCCGATCGCCCTCCCGCTCGCCGGGCTGACGCTCGTCGACGTCGTCGCGGGGTTCGTCTTCGGCGGGCTCGGGGTGCTGACGGTCATGATCGCCGTCGACCAGCTCGGCGTCGGCGAGGCGGGGACCGGCTACCTCAACGCCGCCATCGGCGTCGGCGGGATCCTCGGCGCGATCGGGTCGGGGATCTTCGTCGTGCGGCCCGGCCTGCGCGTGCCACTCCTCCTCGGAGCGCTCGGGATGGCCGCCGGGGCCGTCGTCCTGGGCCTGACCCGGTCGCTCGCCCCGGCTCTCGTGGCGTTCGCCGTCTTCGAGGTGGGCGCGATGCTCGCCGAGGTCGCGAGCATGACGATCCTCCAGCGCGTCATCCCCGACGCCGTGCGGGGCCGCGCCCTGGGGATGATCGCCAC
>JAKOQS010000050.1 GCA_029778235.1 Chloroflexota bacterium
GACGGCAGCTGGAAGCCGCCCGAGGTCAAGAAGGCGTCCTGACGATCGCAGCGCGACGCAGTCGCGATGAACACCGGGGTCAGATTCGAATCTGACCCCGGTTTGCTTTTGCGCCATGGAAAAGGCCGACGGGGTCGCCGTCGGTTTTCGGATTCGTGGTGGAGACGAGGAGGATCGAACTCCCGACCTTCGCATTGCGAACGCGACGCTCTCCCAGCTGAGCTACGTCCCCACGGAGCCCGCCATTATATCGGAGCCGGGCAGGCCGGGCAATCGGGGCGTTTCGGGGCGTGGTCAGGCCGGCTGCGCGGGGACTGCGGCCCGGTCCGAGGCGACCCGGCCGCCGCGCGTACGGCGATGCGAATCAGACGCGGCGCCGACGCAACCGCAACGCGGCCGCCGCCGCCAGCAGCGCGGCGAGCGCGAGCATCGCCGCGTCGGAGAGCGTCGGAATGCCGACCGTCGCGTCCGGCTGCCCGCCCATGCCGCGATCCTTCGGCAGCGCGAGCAGCGCCGTCGCTCCGCAACCCGAGTCGATGCGGAAGCTCGCGCTCGACGCCGAGCCGGCGACCTCGCTGCCCACGCACGCGGTCACGGCGTGGCTCGCGGACGTCGAGCGGCCGCCCGCGGTGTCGATCGTGCCGGCCTGGATCTGGAACGAGCCGCTGGTCGCGGTGTCGGCGAGCGCCGCCGGCGCCGCGACGCACGAGGCCGCGGCGACCGCGAGCGCCGCGATCAGGGTGCGATGTCGGATCGCTGCGGGGCGCATCGCTCGTGGCCGCGGGGGATCGGCTCGATGGTGTCAGTGTGGCGCCGGCCGGGCGAGCTAGCCGATCGGCCCGACGGGCCCGGTGGGGCCCGTGGGACCGACCGGGCCGTCGAAGCCGGCAGGACCGGTGGGGCCGAAGCCGCCGGCGCCGGTCGGCCCCGTCGGACCGAACGCGCCCGTCGGTCCGGTGGTTCCCGCGACGCCCGTCGGCCCGGTGGGTCCGTCCGAACCGGCCGGTCCCGAAGGCCCGGTGGGTCCCGCCGGTCCCGCGACCGTGCCGATCGCCCACGCAGCGCTCACGATGCGGATGTCCGGCGAGAGCGTCTCGCCGTTGACCGACACGCGCAGGTAGCGCAGCGGGCCGAACGCGTCGGTCTGGCCGCTGGTGAACAGGTCGGCGGGGAACGGCGTGACGCTGCCGAGCAGCACCGAGAAGAAGCCGTTCGCGACGTTCACCGTCTGCGTCTCGGACCACGACGAGGCGCCGCCGAGGATCGTGAACCCCATCGAGAACGAGCCGTTGCGCGGCGCGCCGCCCGGGTCGGTGAGCCGGCCCTGGTAGTTCAGGA
>JAKOQS010000325.1 GCA_029778235.1 Chloroflexota bacterium
GAGCGGACGGCGACCCGCACGCTCCCCCCGGCCGGGGTATGCCGGACGGCATTCACGACGAGGTTGGCGATCACCTCGCGGATCCGCACCGGATCGACGTCGAGCAGCAGGCCGGACCCGTCCGCGACGGCGAGATCGATCCCGGCGTCGAGGGCCGCGGCCCGGTGTCCGGCGACCACCTCGACGGCGATGTGCCGGATGTCGACCTCCTCCCGGTGGAGGGCGAGCGCCCCCGCCTCGGCGAGCGAGAGGGTCCGGAGGTCGTCGAGGAGCCTGTCCATCACCGCCGTCTCGGCGAGGATCGGCGCCAGGTGCGCGTCGTCGCGCGGATGGACGCCGTCGAGCATCGCCTCCGTGCTGCCCGCGATCACCTGGAGCGGCGTCCGCAGCTCGTGGGTCACGTCCGCGAGGAGCGCCTGCCGGTCCGAGCGGGCGCGATCGAGCCTGTCTGCCATCGCGTTGAACGACGCGGCGAGGCGACGGACGGCGCCGGGACCGGCGACCTCGACCCGGACGCCGGGCTCGCCGTCGGCGAGCCGCTCGGTCGCCGCCGCGATCGACGCGAGCGGGCGGACCGCCCGGCCCAGCGAGACCCCGACGACCACCAGCGCCAGGATGATGACCACGACCACCGCGAGCGCGGTCGGCGCCGACGCGCCCGTCCCGGGCGCCACGATCCCGAGGACCGTCGCCGCGAGCCAGGAGGCGGCGAGCGTGACGATCGCAACGAAGACGACGAACGCGAGGAAGGCACACCCGATGAAGCCCGCCACGTGACGAGGGCCGCCGCGTCGTCGGCGGCCCCACCGTCGGTCGGCCGGCCCCCACGGTCCCGGACCCGGGCCCCGTCCCGGGCCGCCGGGGCGCATCCCGGTGCCGGCGCCGCTCACCCGGCCGGCTCCGCGAGCGCGTATCCCACCCCGTGGACCGTGAGCACGTACCGCGGCGCCCCCGGATCGGGCTCGATCTTGCGGCGCAGGTTCTTCACGTGGCCGTCGATCGCCCGCTCGTACGTCTCGAGGCTGAACCCGTGGACCGCGTCGAGGAGCTGCCCCCGCGTGAAGACGCGACCGGGCTCCCGCGCGAGCGCGGCGAGGAGCGCGAACTCGGTCGGCGTCAGCGCGACGGGCCGGCCCGCGACCGCCGCGCGGTGCCTCGCGAGGTCGACCTCGAGGTCGCCCGCCACGAGCCGATCGGTGGGGCGCGCCGCCGCCTCGGTCCGCCGGAGGACGGCGCGGACCCGGGCGACGAGCTCCCTGGGGCTGAAGGGCTTCACCACGTAGTCGTCGGCGCCGAGCTCGAGTCCCGAGACGCGGTCGGTCTCGTCGCCGCGGGCGGTGAGGATGACGACCGGGACCGCGGAGTCGCGGCGGAGCTCACGGACGACGTCGAGGCCGTCCATCGAGGGCAGGCCGAGGTCCAGGACGACGGCGTCGGGGTGGCGCGTGCGGGCAAGGACGAGCCCCGCGCGCCCGTCCGACGCGACGAGCACGGCGAAACCGGCGTTCTCCAGGTACTCGCGGACGAGCGACGCGATCCGCGGCTCATCCTCCACGACGAGGACGGTGCGCATGGGACTCCGATGCGGCAGCGCTGCCGGGCGAGGATACCCGTCCGCCAGCGCGGAGAAGGAGGGAGGCGCCCGGGCCGCCCCGGCCGGGGGCGGCCCGGGCGCACGACGGTGCCGACGTCGGCCGTCCCCGCGGCCGGGCACCGTCCCCCGATGGTCAGCCGGCGGTCGGGCCGGACCCGGCGGCGGAGTCGGGAGCCGCCGCAGCGGAGCCCGGGCCGGCCGAGCGCCGCGGGGCCGGATCTGCGGCATCGGCCATGCCGGCCGTTCCGGCCGCCTCGGCCGCGTGGGCCGCCTGGGCCGTTCCGGCTGCCTCGGCCGCGTGCAGGCTCCGGTGCATCTCGGCGATCCACCGGCGGCGCGGGTCGTCCGAACTGCTCCACGAGCCGGGGCCGCCGTGGACGCCCGTCGCCCCCGGCCCGCCCGGCCCTGCCCAGCCATGGCCCCACGGGCCACGGTGCATCGCCGCCCGGCGCATCCCGGCCAACGCGAAGAGCGGGAAGCCGACGAAGAGGATGAGGAAGAGCAGGAACAGGGCGCCTGCCCAGGGGAAGCCGCCCGTCACGACGACGGTGGCGCCGGCCGTCGCCGCGCCCGCGGCCGTCCCGGCCTGATAGCCGACGAGGCCCGCGACGACCGCGACGGCCCCGAGGAGGAGGATCCCGACGATCCCACGACGCATGGTGGTTTCTCTCCGATCCGGGCCCGGACCGTCCGGGCCGCTCGCTGATGGAGCCCATCGTCGGCGCGGGATGTGCGGGAGATGTGTGGGTCCGATGGCTGCTCGATGTGACCCGAGCCGCGGGCGGACCGCCGCCCGGGCCCGGCGGCGCGGGCGGCACGGCACCGGTACGCGCTCGGGGCCCGAGCCGTGGACCGGGGCCTCAGCCGTCGACCGAGCCCCGAGCGCTCGCTACCGACCTGCCATCGCCATCGGGCCGACGACGGCGATGGACCGCGGATGCCGGGGGTCGTACCGGACCGACACCTCGGTCCCCTGCGACAGGCCCGCCTCGGCTGCCTCGTCGAGCATCCCGAGCGCCGACGCAGCGTAGTCGGCGCCATCGTCGGGGTGCATCTCGAGGTCGAACGCCACCTGATGGCGCGTCCCGTCGGTGCCGGAGGCCGTGAGACCGGTGCGC
>JAKOQS010000326.1 GCA_029778235.1 Chloroflexota bacterium
ACCGGCCCACCCGCCGCCCGATGCGCCGGCCGCACCGGGTGGAATGGGTCCGTCCGGCTCTTGGCGGCCGTGCCGCCGGCTGCGGATCATGAAGTGTTCGAAGGGATCCGGGGAAGCGCGACGCGACGCGATCGCGCCCGGCCGATGCCGAGACGAGCCTCGCCCGGCGGGCGCCCGAAGCGCGCCGCAAGGGGGATCCGATGGCCGGGCTCAGGCGCCTCGCGCTCGCGGCTCTCGCGGGACTGTGCGTCGCAACGACGCCGTTCATCGTCACCGACCTCCGGGCCGCCGGCGTCCCGCCGGCGAGCTCGGCCCCGCCCATGGCCGTGCCGTCCGGTCCGGACGCGGATGACGACGGGCTCCCCGACGCGCTCGAAGCGGGCGTGGGCACCAGTCGGACGAAGCCCGACTCCGACGGGGACGGGATCCGCGACGGCGGCGACCCGGACATCGTGGCCACGGTGGTTCGCGGGCTCCCGTCCGCCTCCTTCGGCGCCGGACGGGAGACGAACCGGAAGGCGCTCCTCGCACAGCTCCAGGGAATCGAGGACAAGCTGATCGCCGGCCGGATCGACCCGGCCATCGCCCAGATCGCCACGCTGCGCAAGCGCATCGACGGGTGCCCGCCGGCGGCGGGGCGGGACGACTGGATCGCGACGTGCTCCGCCCAGCTTCGCGTTCGGAGCCTGCTGGACCTGGTCCGCGCGAACCGCGTCACGATCCGCATCGACGCGAAGCTCGCCCCGGCGGTCACGACACTGCCCGGGATCGCCGGCGGCCCCAGCCGCCCCCTCGCCGTCGCCGTCGCGCCGGACGGGACGGCGGAACCCTTCGTGGCGAACGAGGTCCTGGTGCATCCGAAGGACCCGGCCGCGCTCGCGGCCTTCGTCAAGAAGTACGGCGGGACGATCGTCCGCGACGCGACCACGCTCGTCACGGGGGACGCGGGGCCGTCGCGGAGCCTCCCGTCGTCGTTCGGCTGGTACCTGGTCCGCGTCAGCCCGGCACGGTCGACGCGCGCGGATCTCGCGGCCGGATTCGAGCGGGGTGGCATGCGCGGCGCGTGGAGCTTCTCCTCGGACGCAGCCGCCCGGACGGCGGCGCTGATCGCCCGCGAGACCGCGATCGACGTGGCGCCCAACTTCCTCGCGGACGTCCAGGCCTGCGCGATCTGCGAGCACCCGGTCCCCGGCGGCAACCTCGACGCGGCCACGTGGTGGTGGATGACGGAGGACGACCGGCCCGCAGACCCGGGCGAGCATGGCCTCTCCGTCGGGGTGGTCCACGCCTGGCAGTACCTGCGCTACAAGGGCTACCCGCCCGTCGCCACGCCCTACGAGCCGGTCACCGTGGCGATCATCGACACGGGGTTCGACCTCGATCCCACGACGGGCACGGGCAACCCGGATTACGCGCCGAACCCGCCGCCCCAGATCGACCTGGTGGACGACGACTTCATGGCCGGCGGCCCCGGCACCGGCTGGGGCAACTGCGCGTACCCGTGCTGGCACGGGCAGGAGGCATTCGGCGTCGCGCTCGCCCGCCCCGGCAACGGGTTCGGGTCGGCGGG
>JAKOQS010000327.1 GCA_029778235.1 Chloroflexota bacterium
ACAAGGACACCTCGTCGGTGGCGCTGAACCCGGTGATCAAGTTCGCGACGCTGTTCGGGCTCCTCGCCGTCGAGCTCGCGGTCAGCCTCAAGGAGCAGGGCGGCGGCACCCTCACGGCCGTCCTCGCCGTCGTGTTCCTGATCGCCAGCATGTACTTCGTGTACCGCTCGTTCTACGGCATGACGATCGGCGAGAAGCTGGACGACGTCGTCGTCGAGCGCCCGTTGGAGGTCGACCAGGCCGCCTGACCCCGTCGTCGGCGATTTCCCCAGAACCCTGGCTTACTGAGACTTTCTCAGGTATTCTCAGGAGTGGCTCGCCTCGTCTGATATCCCCCCAACTCGGACGAGGCGGGCCCGGCCATTTCCGGCCGGGCCCGCCCCGCGGGTCGAGAGATGGGGTCAGCGGATGCCGACGAGGTCGCAGACGAAGATCAGCGTCTCGCCCGGGGCGATGACGCCGCCCGCGCCGCGGTCGCCGTAGCCCAGGTGGCTGGGGATGACGAGCTGGCGGCGGCCGCCCACCCTCATGCCCTGGACGCCCTGGTCCCAGCCGCGGATGACGTGGCCGGCGCCGAGCGGGAACGTCAGCGGCGCGCCGCGGTTCCAGGAGGAGTCGAACTCCTCGCCGCTGCTGAACGCGACCCCCACGTAGTGCACGTGCACGACGTCGCCGGCCTTCGCCTCGGCGCCGTCGCCCTCGACGATGTCGGTGATCTCGAGCTCGACGGGCGGCTCGCCGCCGGGAAAGTCGACCTCGGGCTTGCTGTTCATATCAGTCATGCGGGCGAGCCTACCGCCCGCCCCGCGAGGCGGGCACCCGCACGGAGCGGAGACGGTAGGTTGGCCGGGTGAGCATCGAGGTACGCCCCATCTCCGCCGAGGAGCATCTCGGCTTCGTCGCCGACCGCGGGTCGGCCTCGTTCCTGCAGACGCCCGCCTGGGCGAAGGTCAAGCCGGAATGGCGCGCGGAGACCGTCGGGTTCTTCGACGCCGCGGGGCTGACCGGCGTCGGGCTGGTGCTCTACCGCCGGCTGCCGAAGCTCCGCCGCTACCTGGCCTACCTGCCCGAGGGCCCCGTCCTCGACTGGGCGCGGGGCGACGTCGTCGACCACCTCGACGCGCTGGTCCGCTACGCGAGGTCGCGCAAGGCCTTCGCCGTCCGCATCGGACCGACGATCGCGCACCGCCGCTGGTACGCCGACACCATCAAGGCGGCCG
>JAKOQS010000328.1 GCA_029778235.1 Chloroflexota bacterium
GCCGCAGGACATCTCCTCGACGAGTCGCAGCGGTCCGGTCATGGTCTCCTTCCCCCGCGGCCCGGTGGCTCCCCGGCCCGCGTGTCCGCCAGGTCGATGCCCACGCCGTGGGCCGTGCGGGACCGCCGCGGAGCGGCGGCCGCCGGTGGGTACTCTAATCGATTATCGATGACATCGTGGGCGGAGGACGCTGGCGCGATCCGCCTGTGCCCGCCCGGTGCGGGGGCTCCTCCCCGGGGCTGACGACCGACCGGGCCGAGACCCGGTCGGACCCCCGCGACCGCGCCGCACCGGCTTGCTGGTGTCGCCGACCGCGAGCCGATGCCCCGCGCCCGCGGTCTCGCGTGCCCCCGCTTCCCGATCGCGTGGCGTCGCGGGCTCGTGGCGTCGCGCTCCCGTGGCCCCGCGCCAGGTCGGTCCGCCGTCAGGCCGACCGCACCCCGGCCAGGCGGCGGTCCGATCCCGCGGCCGCCGGCTCGGTGCCGGCCAGCGCCCCGCCCCCCTCCGTGGGCGACCCGGGCTCCGGCGCGTCCCACAGGCCTGCGAGCATCGAGCCCGCGACCTCGAAGTGGCGTTCCAGCGCCTCCGCGGCGCGGCCGGGATCGCCGCGCCGCAGGGCGTCGAGCACCGGGTCGTGGAGGCCCGCGATGCGCTCGCGGTCCACGCCCGGCGCCACCAGGGTGATGTACGTGCGGGAGAACGGCTCGAGGTGGCGCCAGACCCGTTCGAGCGTTGCGTTCGCCGCGAGCTGCATGACGCGGCCGTGGAACGCCGCGTCCGCCATCGCTTCGGCGAGCGGGTCGCCGACGCGCGCGGCGCGGCGCATGGTGCCGATGTAGCCCTCGAGCTCCGCGACGTCCGCGTCCGTGACCCGTGGCACGGCCAGCCGAGCCCCGAGCTTCTCCAGCTCGGTGCGGACGGTGATCGCCTCCACGAGCTGCTCCGCGGAGGGGCGCCGGACCCGGGCGCCGCGGAACGCGTTGATCTCCACGACGCCGATCGCCTCGAGTCCGCGCAGCGCCTCGCGGACGGGAGCCTGGCTCACGCCGTACTCCCTCGCCACCCGGGTCTCGACGATGCGGGACCCGGGTGGGTACCGGCCCTCGAGGATCGCCTGCAGGAGGCGGTCCTTCACCTGGTCGGCGAGGACGCTGCGCGGGATCTCGATCTCGCGGGGCATCGGGGATGGGGCCTTCTCTCCCCTGTTCTGCTCCTCCGGCTACAGGATCTCGACGACGCCGGCGTTGCCGTCGACCCGGATCCGCTGGCCGGTCTTGACCGTGCTCGTGGCCACGTTGGTGCCCACGACCGCGGGGATGCCGTACTCGCGGGCGAGCACGGCCGGGTGGGAGACGGTCCCGCCCGCGTCCGTCACGACCGCGATGATCTTGCCGTAGAGCACCTGCCACGCCGGGTTCGTCATCTCGCAGACCAGGATCTCGCCCGGCTGCAGGCTGTCGAACTCGTCGACCGACATGACGACGCGCGCCACGCCCTCGACGACGCCCGGGGAGCCGGCGATCCCGACGACCTTGCCGTGCTCCGTCTCCTTCGAGCGGTAGAACTTGTCCGGGAAGCCCCAGAGGTTGAGGTACGGGAACGCCAGCTGGGTGGCGGTGACCGTGCCGACCCACGGGAGCGGCCGCACGTTCTCGGCGGCCGACCACCGGGCCCGGGCCTCGGCGACCATCGCCCGGCCGGTCACGGCGTCCGGCGCCCCGATGAAGGCGCGCAGCGCGTTGTAGCGGAAGAAGATCACGTCGTCCGGCCGGTCCAGCCAGCCACCGGCGACGAGCTTCTCGCCGAGCGCGATGAGGACGAGGCGGACGTGCGCGTTGGCGCCCTGGTCGATGTAGAAGTGATGGTCCGGGGTGAGCGGCGCCATCTTGAGGTTGATCTCGTTGGCGGCGCGCATCTCCTCGAGCGCCTCGCCGGAGAGCCCTTCGAGGATCTCCTTCGCTGCGGCGTCGACGTCGGCCTTGAGGGCCGCCACCTTGGACGGGTAGTCGTAGTCGTCGGTGTACTGGTCGCGGACGAGCTGGATGACCGGGTTCATGTCCTCGCGGAAGCTCGGATAGATGAACTCGTGGCTCCAGACGGCGTGCCAGCCGAACTCCTTCTGGTACGGGACGACCCGCTCGTCGATGAAGCGGCGCCCGCGCTCGGTGGACTGCAGGGCGGCGACGATCTCCGGGGCCTTCGGGTTGTCGAAGGCGGCCTTGAGGGTGGCGTCGCCCTTGACCTCTTCCTTCATCTCCCAGAGGGCGCGGATCTTGTCCCAGTTCCGGTCGTTCGAGGAGTTCTGGAGACGCCCCAGGAGGACCTCGTCCACCTTGCCGTGCGTCTTCTCCATGACCGCCCGGAGGTTGAGCGTGGAGCTGAGCTGCGCGAAGTTCAGCATCCAGTGGATCTTCCAGTGGCGGTCGTGCATGTCGATGGCGTCCTCGAGGAGGACCGCCAGCTCCGCCAGCGTCAGCTCGTCCTTCCGGTCGAGCATCGCTTCGATGTAGTCGAAGTTCCGCTGCATCTCCGGGACGAACCGGGTGCGCCACCAGTGGGTGAAGTTGTGGCCGTACACGGGGAGGACGGCCCCCAGGTACGCGCCGATCTTCCCGGCGTACGCGTCGTCCTGCGGGACGATCGGGTTCGTCCGGTAGTCGTACTCCTGCGTGTCGACGACGAGGCCCTTCTCGGCCGGGATCGCCGCCGTGTACAGGTAGCCGTTGATGTTCTTGTAGATCCAGTCCGTCGCGAACGGCGTGCCGAAGCGGCGGAACATGTGGTCGCAGGAGAGCCACCAGCCGCCGATGTCCTCGTACATGGGGGACAGCGGCTTGGGGCAGTGGAGGTCGTCGTAGACCCAGAAGAGCAGCCTCTCGGTCTCCGACGTCCACTCGATCGGGAACGACGCGTCCCCGAGGAACTCGCCGAGGACCTCTTCCTTGAGCGGCACCGGTCTTGCCTCCGTTCGGGTGTGGCCGGGGGTTCGGACGCGGGGCGGCGCCGGCAACGCCGGGAGCCCCGCGAGGGGTCTGCGCGCTAGTGCGCGATGACCTTGAAGCGCTTCATGTTCTCGGTGATCGCGATCTCCGTGGGGAGCCGTTCCATGCTCGACGCGCCGAAGAAGCCCGCCACGCCCTCGGTGCGGGTGAGGACGTACTCCGCGTCCTCCGGCTCGGCGACCGGGCCGCCGTGGCAGAGGACGATGACGTCGGGCTTGACCGAGACCGCGGCGTCGCGGATCGCCTGGATGCGGACGACCGAATCGTCGAGGGTCAGGGCCGTGTGGGCGCCGATGGCTCCCTTGGTGGTGAGGCCCATGTGCGCGACGACGACGTCGGCGCCTGCCCTGGCCATCGCCTTCGCCTGGTCCTCGTCGAAGACGTACGGCGAGCACAGGAGGCCAGCCTGGTGGGCGTCGCGGATCATGTCGACCTCGAGCCCGTACCCCATCCCGGTCTCTTCCAGGTTCTGCCGGAACTGCCCGTCGCAGAGCCCGACCGTCGGGAAGTTCTGCACGCCGGAGAACCCGACGCGCTTGACTTCCTGGAGGAACACCGGCATCAGTCGGAACGGGTCCGTGCCGCAGACGCCCGCCAGGACCGGGGTCTCCTTCACGATCGGGAGGACCTCGCCGGCCATCTCCATGACGATGGCGTTCGCGTCGCCGTACGGCATGCAGCCGGCGAGCGATCCGCGGCCCGCCATCCGGTAGCGGCCCGAGTTGTAGATGATGATGAGGTCGGCGCCGCCGGCCTCCGCGCACTTCGCCGAAAGGCCCGTCCCGGCCCCGGCCCCGATGATCACGCCGCCGTCTGCGATCGTCTTCCGCAGGCGCGCGAGCGCCACCTGTCCGTCCACGCGTTCCCTCCTGTGCCGGACTAGCGATCCGCCGCCCACGCGCGATAGAGAGCGTCGAGACGCTCCGCCATCGCCGTCGCGAACGCCGGGTCGTTCACGTCCGTGTCGACCTCCACGAGCTCCACGTCGGGGCGCAGCCCGGCGCGCAGCTCGCCCATGAGCGCTGCGTCCGCCTCGGCGTCGAAGAAGGGCTTCCCTTCGACGTCGATCATCGAGACGCCCCGGAGGGGGACGAAGACCGTGAGCGGTCCCTTCGCGGCGTTGAGCTTGCGGGCGATGATCCGACCGAGCTCGGCGCACTCGTCCTTCGTGGTGCGCATGAGCGTCACGGTCGCATTGTGGACGTAGAGGTTGCGGTCCTTGAACTGCGGCGGGACCGTATCGAGCGGGCCGAAGTTCACCATGTCCAGGGCCCCGAGCGAGACGACCTGGGGGATGGCGAGCTTCCCGGCCATCTCGAGCCGGTCCGGCCCCGCGGAGAGGACGCCGCCCACCAGCTCGTCTGCGAGCTCCGTCGTGGTGATGTCGAGCGAGCCCGTGATGAAGCCGGCCTCCATGAGCGCTTCCATCGAGCGCCCGCCGGCTCCCGTCGCGTGGAAGACGAGGACCTCGTATCCGTGCGCCTCGAGCCACTCGCGGGCCGTGGTCACGCAGGGGGTGGTGACGCCGAACATCGTCGCGCCGATGAGCGGCTTCTTCTCGATCCGGGAGACGAAGCCCTCGGCCGCCTTCGCCATGCCGGCGATCCCCGCCGCGGCGTTCGTCAGGATCTTCTCGGAGATCCCGTTGATGCCGGCGATGTCCACGACCGAGTACATCATCGCGATGTCGGACGTGCCCACGTACGGGCGCGTATCGCCGGACGCGACGGTGGAGACGAGAAGCTTGGGTACGCCGACCGGCAGGCCCTGCATGGCCGCCGAGATCAGCGACGACCCGCCCGATCCGCCCATCCCCAGGATGCCGTGGAGCTTGCCCTCGTCGTAGAGGCGGCGGACGACGGCGGCCGCGCCGCGGGTCATCGCGGCGACGGCCGGCCCGCGGTCCCCTGCCGCGGCGAGCGCGGCGCGGTCCTCGCCGGCGGCGCGGGCGACCTCGTCCGCGGTGATGTCGCCGGGCGATCGATCGCTCATCACCCCCGCGTCGACGAGGATGACGTCGCATCCCGCGTCGCGGACGCGATCCCGGAGGAACGCATACTCCGGGCCCTTCGTGTCCAGGGTCCCGAGCAGCACGACGCTGGCCATGCGAAACCTCCTATGCCGAGGCCGGTGCGGCCTCCGTGTGCGTGGATGCGACGCCCAGGAACCGGCGCTGCGACGCCTCGTCGGCGAGCAGCTCCGCGGACGTCGTCTCGACGGCGATCACGCCGGTGACCATGATCGCGAGGCGCTCGGAGACGGCGGTCGCCACGCCGAGGTTCTGCTCGACGAGGAGCAGTCCCACGCCTTCGTTGGCGACGTTCCGGAGCACCTCGATGAGGTTCTCGACCACGATCGGCGCCAGCCCCTCGGACGGCTTGTCCATCACCAGCAGGCGCGGGTTGAGCAGCAGGGCGCGGGCGATCGCGAGCATCTGCTGCTCGCCACCGGAGAGCTGCGTGGCGCCGTTCTTCTTCCGGGCCGCCAGGGACGGGACGAGCTCATAGACCTTCCTGATCGTCCAGCCCGCGTTCCCTCGCCGGGCCACCATCCTCAGGTGCTCGTCGACGGTGAGCGACGCGAAGACGCGACGGCCCTGCGGGACGTACCCCACGCCGGCGCGGGCGATGAGGTGCGGCTGGCGGCCCACGAGCTCCTGGCCCGCGAGCTTCACGGACCCCGTCGCGTGGACGAGACCGGTGATCGCGTTGCACAGGGTGGTCTTGCCCATCCCGTTGCGGCCGATGAGCGAGAGCGGCTCCGTCCCGACCTCCAGGTTCACGCCCTGCAGGACGTGGCTCTGGCCGTAGCGGACGTTGAGGTCGGAGACGTGGAGGAGCGGCTCAGCCATGGTGGATCCCGCCGTGGTGCCCCAGGTAGATGTCCTGGACCGTCGAGTCCGCCTGGATCTCGTCCGGGGTCCCCTCGACGACGATCGAGCCCTCCTGCATGACCGTCACCCGGTCGGCGGCGGCGAGGGCGACGTCCATGTCGTGCTCCACGAGGATGATCGTGATGTCGCGCGGCAGGCTCCGCAGGAGGTCGGTGAGCATCGTGCGCTCCCCGCGCGAGAGCCCGGCTGCCGGCTCGTCGAGCATGAGGAGGCGGGGCTGGCCGGCGAGAGCCATCCCCACCTCGAGCTGCCGCTGCTGCCCGTGGGACAGGGAGCCGACGGCACGCTCGTAGACGTCGCCGAGGTGGACGGTCTCCGCGACCTCGCGTGCGTGGACGAGGGCGGGGTCGCTGGCGCGCGGCGGCAGCATGCTGAAGCGGCCGGACCTGACGCCACGCCCGGCGAGGTAGAGGCTGTCGGCCACCGACAGGCCCATGAAGAGCTGCGAGTTCTGGTACGTGCGGGTGAGGCCCAGGCGCGTACGCCGGTGCGGCTGGAGATGCGTCACCTCCGTGCCGTACAGGCGGATCGTCCCGGACGTCGGTGGGAAGTCGCCGGCGACGACGTTGAACAGCGTGGTCTTCCCGGCCCCATTGGGGCCGAGGATCGCGCGCCGCTCGCCCGCTGCGACCTCCATGGTCACGTCGCGGAGAGCCTGAAGGGCGCCGAAGCGCCGCCCCACGCCCTGCAGCTGCCGGGCGGGGACGGACGCTTCGGCCGCCGATCCGAGGGTCACGGGCAGTCCGGGAAGTCCCGGCTGACCGGCTGGGCGAGGTACGGGCTGTCGGCCGGGAGGCCGAGCGTCTGCGGGATGTTGTCGACCTTGCTGATGACGACGGCGGCGAGCTTGCCGTCGGCGCCCTTCTGGATCTCGGAGACGTAGTTGGAGGCGATCGCCTGGCGGTTCGAGTCGAGCGAGACCGGGCCGGTCGGGCCGTCGAACTTCACCTTGGCGAGGGCCTCCATGAAGGCCTTCTGGTCGCCGCTGAGGTCGCCGTTCACGGCCTGGAGGCCCTTGAGGACGCCGACCGTCTCGTTGTAGTAGCTGAGGGCGAAGAGGCCCGGGTACGGGAGGCCGTCCGGGAACTGCGCCTTGTAGTTCTTCACGTACTCGAGCCACGCAGGGTCGGTGGCCGTGTCGGACGTCGGGCTCGCGGTGATCGTCCCGACGAGCGAGTCGGCGAATGCGCCCTCGGTCGCGAGGACGGACTGGTCGACCGTGATCGACCCGCCGATGAACTTGGCCTTGCCGCCGGCCGCCTGGTACTGCGTGAAGAAGTTGACGGCGTCCGCGCCGCCGAGCGCGACGTAGATCGCGTCCACGTCGGTCGGGAGGTTGGAGACGACCGCGCTGTAGTCCTTGGTGCCGAGCGGGACCCAGTTCTTCTGGACCACATGGCCGCCGGCGTCGCAGAACTCGTACATGAAGCCGCCGACCTGCGTGTACGGGAACGAGTAGTCCTCGGCCACGAGGGCGACCTTCTTGTAGCCCTTGTTGTCGTACGCGTACTTCCCGAGGCCGGCCTGCCACTGGGCGCCGTCCGTGGAGAAGCGGAAGAAGTTGGGGGCCGGGTCGCGGAACGTGGTGTCCTGAGCCGCTGACGACCCGTTGACGAACGTCTTGTCCGGGACCGTCTTGGCGTAGTCCTTCATCGCGAGACCCTCGTCGCCCGAGAGCGGGCCGATGAGGATGTCGACGTCGTCCTGCTCGATGAGCTTCTTGGCCTTCTCGAGCGCGACGGCCGGCGTGGCGTCGGAGCCTTCCTTGGTCAGGGTGATCTCGCAGTCGCCGAGCCACCACCCGTCCTTGCCCGGCACCTTGGCGTAGTCGTTGAGCGCCTGCTCGATGCCCCGGAAGCCTTCCTGGCCCGGGACCGCGAACGGACCCTCGAGCGTGGCGAGGCCGCCGAGCTTGATCGTCTTGCCGCTGCAGGTCGCCGCGGCCATGCTCTCGGCCGGCGCCTGCGAGGCGGCGGCCTGGCTCTCGGCCGGCGCCGTCGTCGCGTTGCCGCTGCTGCAGGCGGCCGCCAGGATGGCGGTCGCCGCGACCAGCACGGCGATCTTCTTCGTGGTCGCGAAGGTCATCGGTCCTCCTCCTCGTGAGGCGTCCCCGTGCGACATGCACGAGGTCCGACTCGGACTCCTCCCCAGAACGAGCCCCGGACAGTCCCTCCTGCTAGGTGTTGCCCACGTTCGCGGAGTCGGGCTGGTCGATCGGGTCGACCGGCGCTCCCGACTCCTCCGTCCCCTCCTCGGCGGACGCCCCGGCGGACCCGTCCGCCGCCGGCGACCGTCTCGATGAGAGCCTGTGTCTCGCCCCCTTCCAGCCGCGGTCCGCGAGGCCCACGACCCCGTGCGGCGCGACGATCACGATCACGACGAAAGCGAGCCCGATGAGCGTGTTGAACCGCTCGTCGAAGCTGAACCCGAGGATCTCGACGCTGCTGGCGAAGACGTCGAGGATCACGAAGGTCACCGCGCCGATGAACGCGCCGATCGGATACCCCAGGCCGCCGATGACGGCGATGATCAGGACGTCGATCGTGCGGGAGAGGTCCACGACGCCGGGTGAGATGTTGCCGCGGTACCAGACGCCCAGGACGCCCGAGAGCCCGGCCACGAACCCCCCGATGGCGAAGATGGCCACGCGGTGCAGCGAGACGCGGTACCCGAGGGCCCGCATCCGCCGGGGGTTGTCGCGGACGGCCTGGAACGTCAATCCCAGCTGCGTCCGCACGAGGTATCGCAGGCCCAGGTACGCGAAGACCGCCACCCCGAGGCACATGTAGTAGAAGGCGATCGGGTTGGCCCGCGGCTGCCCGGTGGGGCCCAGGATCTGGGCGAACCCGATGTGGCCGCCGAAGAACTCGTAGTTCTGCAGCACCACGTAGAAGAAGCCGACGGCGATCGCCAGCGTGAGCATGAGGAAGTAGATCCCCGACGACCGCGACGCGATCGCGCCCACGAGGGCTCCCGCGAGGGTCGCGAGGATGAGCGCGACGATCGCGGAGGGGATCGGCGGCCAGCCGAAGCCCACCGTCGCGCCCGTCGCGGTCGAGCTCGGCAGCAGGTTCATGATCGCGACCATGTAGGCGGCGAAGCCCGCGAGCGACGCCTGCGCGAGCGAGACCATCCCGCCGTAGCCGGACATGAAGATCAGGCTCAGCGCGACGATCCCGAGGATCAGCGAGTTCGAGCCGATCGACAGCGTCCAGTACCGCGCCTGGTTGGCGCTGAACAGCAGGGGCAGCACGAGCGGATACAGGACGAGGATCGCCACCCCGAGCGCCGGCAGCCCGACGCGGCGGGCGGTCGTCCGGCTCACCCGGGGCGGCGCGGCACCGGCGCCGCTCATGCCGGCTTCCCCAGGAGGCCCTGCGGCCGGACCGCGAGGACGCCGGCCATGATCACGAACGTGATGAAGATCGAGTAGGTGGGCGCGTAGAAGAGCCCGATCTGCTGGGCGAGCCCGATGATCAGCGCGCCGATGGCCGCGCCGCCCAGGCTGCCCATCCCGCCGACGATCACGACGACCAGGGACGAGAGCAGGAACCACCCGTCCTCGTTGGGGGTGATCGACAGCGCCGTCGCGCCGATCACGCCGGACATCCCCGCGAGCCCGGCCCCGAGCGCGAACACGAAGAGGAAGACCCGGGCCACGTTCACGCCCAGGGCGGAGAGCATGTCGCGGTCGTCGATGCCGGCCCGGATGTACATCCCGATCCGCGTGCGGTTCAGGATCAGCCAGAGGGCCAGGTAGACCGCGGCCGCCAGGACCAGCATGAACAGACGGAACGCGGAGTACTGGCCGCCGACCACCCAGGGGATCGAGACGGCGCCCGCGACGAACTCCGGGGGCGGGATCAGGTACGCCACGCCCCCGTAGTGGGCCAGGCTGAGGTCCACGATGATGATCGCGATCCCGATCGTCACGAGCGCCTGGCGCAGGTCCTGCCCGGCCATCCAGGCCAGCAGGCCGAGGTGGATCGCGATCCCGAGGAGCGAGACGAGGACGAATCCGGCGAGGAGCCCCAGCCACCACTCGCCGGTGATGGCGACCACGCTGACGCCCACGTACGCGCCGAGCACGTACATGGCGCCGTGCGCCATGTTCGTGGTGCGCAGGAGCCCGAAGATGAGGGTGAAGCCGCTCGCGACGATGAAGTACAGCGCCGCGAGGGTCACGCCGTTCAGGCAGACCGTCAGGAAGTCGGTCACGTCCTTCGACAATGGACCACCTCTCCTCCAAGGGTGCTCGCGGTCGCTGGACAGGCAGGGAAAGGGGACGCTCGATAATCGATTGTCGCACGATAGGAACGCGTTATCAGGCCCGTCAAGTGCCGTTGTGCGGGTGCCCGTCTATCCCCGGGGAGGCCGCTCGCGCACGGTCGCGGACGGCGCCCAGGCCGGCCCTCCCCGCGCCGTCGGCGGATCGCCCGCACCCTGCCGGGCGGCGCTTGCTGCGCCGGCATCGATAATCGATGATACGTGTGGCGGACCCGTCCGAAGCGACCCCACGCACATCGAGGAGCGACCGCGATGACCGACCCCAAGACGCGGTTCATCACGCCCGACGACGTCGAGACGCAGGTCTTCGACTGGGGCACCATCAAGTGGCTGAGCGAGGTCCGCGTCACGGGCCAGCAGAGTTCGACCGGCGGGCTCGTCATCCTCGATCCCGGCAAGGGCCACGCCCGGCACAACCATCCCGGCTCCGACGAGATCCTCTACTTCATCTCGGGCGAGGGGGTCCAGATGATCGAGGACGACGCCGGGAACCCGATGGAGCGCCACATGAAGGCCGGGGACATGGCCTTCATCCCGGAGAGCACCTATCACTCGACGATCAACACCGGGTGGGAGCCGCTTCGCATCCTTGCGATCTACTCCCCCGGCGGGCCGGAGGCCATCCTCCGCGGCCTGCCGGACTGCGTGATCGTCCCGCCCGGCCAGCTGCCCGTCCGCTGAGGAGACGACCGATGACCATCGCCGCGGTGGAGAGCCCGCTCCTGCGCATGACGCAGGAGACGCCGACCGGCTACTGGAACGACTCATGCGCCGTCGAGGAGCTCGCCTACGCGGTGGAGCGGGGCGCGACCGGCGCCACCTCGAACCCGAGCATCGTCGCCGAGGTCATGAAGAAGGAGGGGGCCCACTGGGTCCCCCGCGTCCGGGAGGTCGCGGCGGCGAACCCGACCTGGAGCGAGGTGGAGATCACCTGGGCGATCATCGAGGAGATGGCCGCCCGCGGCGCCGCCGTCCTGGAGCCCGTCTTCGTCGCGAACGGCGGGAAGCGGGGCCGGCTCTCGCTGCAGACGAACCCCGCGAACCACCGCGATCCGGCCCGCATGGTCGAGCAGGCGGTCCGGTTCCACGGGCTCGCACCGAACATGCAGGTGAAGTTCCCGGCCACGGCGGCGGGCATCGTGGCCATCGAGGAGGCCACGTTCCGCGGCGTCAACATCAACGCGACCGTGAGCTTCACGGTCCCGCAGGCGCTCGCCGCCGCGGAGGCCGTGGAGCGCGGGCTCGCGCGACGGCGGGCGGCCGGCGAGGACGTCGAGTCGATGTCGCCGATCGTGACGATCATGATCGGCCGCCTCGACGACTGGATGAAGGTCCTCGTCGAGCGCGACGACCTCTCGGTCCACCCGGACGCGACCAACTGGGCGGGGGTCGCGGCGTTCAAGCGGGCGTACGGGATCTTCCGCGAGCGCGGATACCGGTCGCGGCTGCTGGGCGCGGCCATCCGCCATCGGCTGCACTGGACCGAGCTGGTGGGCGGCGACGTCTCCATGACGCTTCCGTACCCGTGGCAGGTCCGCTTCAACAAGAGCGGCATCGTCCCCGTCCCGCGCATGGACGTGCCCGTGGATCCCGCCCTCGTGGACGACCTGCTCGAGCGGGTCCCGGACTTCAGGCGCGCCTACGAGCCGGACGGGATGACCCCGGACGAGTTCGAGGGCTTCGGGGCGTCCGCGCGGACACTGCGCACCTTCATCAAGTCCTACCACGACCTGCAGGGGACGATCCGCGACATCATCCTGCCGGACCCGGACGCCAAGCCGCGCTGAGGCCGGCCCCCGGGGCGCGCCCACGCGATCGCACGAGGTGACGAGATGATCAAGCGCGTGTCGCGCGCGGAGGCGACGGTCGTCCCCCTGCCCGGCCGTGACTGGCACACCTACATCGGCCCGGAGAACATCCCGACCGAGCGGGTCTCGCTCGGGGTCTCGGTCTTCCCGGCCGGCTCCCGGCCGCCGGGCCACGTGCACGACATCCAGGAGGAGACGATCTACTGCGCCTCCGGCAGGGGCAGGATCGTGACGTCCGAGGGGGTCGCGGAGATCGAGAAGGGCGTTCTCGTCTGGGTCCCGCCGGGCGTCTTCCACGCGACGGAGTCCGACGGCCCCGAGGAGATGGAGCTCGTGTGCTTCTTCTCGCCGCCCGTCGTCCCCGGCTCCTACGAGAAGAGGGACCCGTCGTGAGCGAGACCGCGACCCCCGCCGCCCTGGACCCCGGGGAGCTGGCGCGCCTCACGGAGGTCGCCCGCCGCATCCGCGTCGAGATCGTCCGGACGGTGGCGAACGCGAAGGCGGGGCACCTGGGCGGCCCGCTGTCGGCGGCGGACATGCTCTCCGTCCTCTACTTCCACACCCTGCGAATCCGGCCGGACGTCCCGGACTGGCCCGAGCGCGACCGCCTGATCCTCTCCAAGGGGCACTCGTCGGTCGCCCTGTACGCGGCGATGGCCCTGCGCGGCTACTTCCCGCTCGAGGAGATGGCCACGTTCGACGCGATCGGCTCGCGGCTGCAGGGGCACCCGGACATGCTCCGGCTCCCGGGCCTGGACATGTCCACGGGCTCGCTCGGCATGGGCATCTCCGCCGGCGTCGGGATCGCGCTCGGCGCCCGGCTGTCGGGCCTGGACGCCCGGACCTACGTCATCCTCGGCGACGGCGAGTGCCAGGAGGGCGAGGTCTGGGAGGCCGCGATGGTCGGCGCCCGCTACGGGCTCGACAACCTCGTCGCCATCGTGGACCACAACCGACTCCAGCAGTTCGGGTGGGTGGCGTCCGCCGTCCCGGAGCGCACGCCGCACCCGCCGCATCGCGGCGGCGAGATCGTCGCCAAGTGGGAGGCGTTCGGCTGGCGCGTGATCGAGGTCGACGGCCACGACGTCCCGGCCCTCGTGGGCGCGTTCGACGCGGCGAACCATCCGGACGGCCGGCCCGTCGCGGTCATCGCCCACACCGTCAAGGGCAAGGGCGTCTCCTTCATGGAGGACCGCTACTACTGGCACACCCGGCCGATCACGCCGGAGGAGCTGGCGACCGCGATGCGCGACCTGGGAGAAGCCCCGGGGCCCGAGGCGGCAGCGGCCGCGGGAGGGGCCCGATGAGCCTGCCGATGGGGCGCGCCCAGCGCGAGATCTTCGGCGAGACGGTGACCGAGCTCGCGAACGACGACCCGCGCATCGTCGTCCTCGATGCCGACCTGGGCAGCTCGACCAAGGGCGACATCTTCGAGAAGGCCCACCCGGGACGGTATCTCCAGATGGGGATCGCGGAGCAGAACATGCTCGGGGTCGCGGCCGGGATCGCGACGATGGGCTACATCCCGTACATCAGCACGTTCGTGTCGTTCGCGGTCGTCCGCCCGCTCGACCAGGTCCGGGTGCTCGTCGCCCAGACCCGGGCGAACGTGAAGATCACCGGCGCGTACGCGGGGCTGTTCACCGGACAGGCGGGCAAGACGCACCAGATCGTGGACGACGTCTCGATCATGCGGGCGATGCCCAACATGGTCGTCCTGTCGCCCTGTGACGACACCGAGGCCCGCGAGGTGCTGCGGTGGTCGGCCGGGTACGACGGCCCGGTCTACATCCGGCTCATGCGCGACGCGACCCAGCGCCTCTTCGAGGACGGGTACGCGTTCCGGTTCGGCGAGGCCGTGACGGTGCGGGAGGGGCGCGACGTCACGCTCGTGAGCACGGGCGCGCAGACGTCGCGCGTGGTGGACGCGGCCGACCTGCTCGCGGCCGACGGGATCGACGCGCACGTGGTCCACGTCCCCACGATCAAGCCGTTCCCTGCGGCCGCGATCGTGGACGCGGCCGCTCGGACCGGGCGTGTCATCACGATCGAGGAGCACTCGGTGATCGGCGGCCTCGGCGGAGCCGTCGCGGAGACCCTCTCCGAGCTGCGGCCCACGCGGGTCCAGCGGATCGGCCTCTACGACATCTTCACCGAGAGCGGCACCAACGCCGACCTCCTGGACCTGTACGGTCTCTCCGCGCCCAAGGTCGCCGGACAGGTGGCGGCGCTGCTGACCGAGGGCTGACCGAGGGCTGACCGAGGGCGGGGCGCAGGAGCGGGTTCAGCCCCGGGCGCGGGCGCGACCGTCGTCCGGCGGGTCCACCCAGGACTGCTCGAGGCGGGCGCTCGCCTCGTCGAAGTGGCGGCGCAGCGCCGCGGCGACCAGCTCTGGGTCGCGGCGCGTGAGCGCCTCGAGGATCGGCGTGTGCAGCCCCGCGGTCCACGCCGCGTCCGCTCCCGGCACCACCAGGGTGATGTAGGTCCGCGAGAACGGCTCGAGCGAGCGCCAGACCTCCGAGAGCGTCCGGTTGCCGGAGATCTCGACGATCCGGCCGTGGAAGGTCGCGTCGGCGATGGCGACCGCGTGGCGATCGCCCCGGCGTGCCGCGTCCTGCATCTGCCGGCCCAGGTCGAGCAGCTCCTCGAGGAGGTCGTCCGTCAGGCGCGGCACGGCCAGCCGTGCCCCCAGCGACTCGAGCTCCGCGCGCACCTCGTACGCCTCCAGCAGCTCGTGCGCCGTGGGCCGGCGGACCCGTGCCCCGCGGAAGGGCGTGATCTCCACGACGCCGAGCGCCTCGAGGCCGCGGAGCGCCTCGCGGACGGGCGCCTGGCTCGTCCCCAGCTCCCGCGCGACCCGCGTCTCGACGATGCGCGAGTGCGGCGGGTAGACGCCCGACAGGATGTCCTGGAGCAGCCTGTCCTTCACCTGGTCGGCGAGGACGCTGCGCGCGACGCCCGACTCCTCCGTCATCTCCCCTCCCGGCGCGGAGCGACCCGCCCGCGACCCGGCCCAGTCTAGCCCGCGCGGAGGACCTCGCGGACCGCCGCGTCCCACGCCCCCGGCTCCACGAGCGGGGCGACCGCCCGGATGGCGGTCTCGACCTGGCGCATGCACGGGCCTTCCCAGGCGCCGCTCCGGAGGTACGCCCGGTGCCCGCCCGGCGCGCGCAGGTCGATGCCGATGAGGTCCCGGCAGTCGGTGGCTCCGTGGGCCGCGAGGAACTCGTCCATCAGCCGCATGGTCAGCTCGCGCGCGACCCGCTTGGCGGCCTTGTGTTCCTCGATCCGCTGGCCGGCGAGGAGCCCGAGCGCCATCGCGGCACCCGTGATCGCGCCGCACGTCGCGCCGCTGTAGGCGACGCCCCCGTTGAGTGCCATCGCCGGCGAGCTGTCCCCGGGCTCCCCCACTCCCCAGGCCTCGCACAGGACCAGGTACGTGGCCTCCGCGCAGCCGTAGGTCAGGCTCCGATCGAGGAACAGCGCACGGGCACGCTCCACGAGGGCATCGACGTCGTCCGGCATGCGGCCAGTCTGGACCGGCGGCCGGCCGGGCGCACGCTCCGGCCGACGGGCCGGCCCGCCCGGGCGCCGACACCCCTCTGCTCTGGCGCTCATTCGAGCGCTTGTCGCTCGGATGATCGCCTGCTAGAGTCGCGATGCACCCGCATCGGCCGCCTCGCAGGGGAGCATCGTGATCGGTTCCGGCAGGGGGACGCGCGCCGATCCCGCCATCACCGTGATGGCGGCGCGGCGGTACTTCCTCGATGGCGCGACCAAGAGCGAGATCGCGGCCGAGCTCGGCGTCTCCCGGTTCCGCGTCGCCCGCCTGCTCGAGAGCGCGCGGCGGCGCGGGATCGTCCGCATCGAGATCGACGCGGCCCCCGGGATCGACGCCACCATCTCGCACGAGCTCGCCGCTGCGTACGCGATCCGGAGCGCGATCGTCGTCCGGACCGTGCCAGGCCTCCCCGGGTCCGCCCGCGCCCTCCTGGGCGCGGCCGCGGCCGGCCTCGTGACCGAGACGGTCGAGGCGACCGACGTCCTGGGGATCTCCTGGGGGCGCACGCTCCAGGCGATGGTCCAGCAGCTCCGCGCGCTCCCCGCGTGCACCGTCGTCCAGCTGGTCGGGAGCATCCCGGCCGCGGACCTGGACATGAACGCGCTCGAGCTCGTCCGCCGGATGACCGTCCGCGGCGCGGGGGCCGTGTTCCCGCTGCACGTCCCGCTCATCGTGGACACGCCCGAGACCGCGACGCGACTACGCGCCGACGTGCACGCCGCTGCGACCTTCGCGGCCTTCGCGCGCGTGACCCGGGCGATCGTGGGCATCGGGGCGTGGACGGCGGGCGAATCCACGCTGCGGTCCGCGGTCTCGGCTGCCGATGCCGCCGCGATCGACGCTGCCGGGGCCGTCGCGGACGTCTGCTCGATCCTGCTGGACGCCCGAGGGAGCGAGATCCGGGCCGCCGCGCTGCCCGATCGCTGCCTGGCGATCCGCGCGGACGAGCTGCGGAAGATCCCGGACGTGCTCGCGGTCGCCGAGGGCCCGGCCAAGGCCGCGGCGATCGGGGCGGTCCTGCGCAGCGGCCTGGTCCACCGACTCGTGACGACGGAGGAGACGGGGCGCCTGCTCCTCGAGCGGGCCGCACGCCCATGAGCGCTGGAAGGGCACGCACATGAGCGCGGCGACGAGCACATCCATGAGCACTTCCACGGCCGGAGACCGCGCCGCGCGCCAGAGCCGGCGCATGACGGAGGAGACGACGTGACGACGCAGGCGGACGCGCCCACCTACCGCAGCGACGCGCGACCGGCGATGGAGCCGTTCGTGGAGCAGCTGGGGACGTTCGCCGGCTTCTCGTACGCGGGCGATGTCGCGTCGGAGCTGGCGGCCGGCACGCTCGCCGCCGACGAGGCGTTCGAGCTGCTCGACGACATGCTGGCGATCCGCGAGCTGGAGGAGATGATCGTCCGGCTGCGCTCGGGCGGCTACGACGCCCTCCCCGGCTACGACTACCGCGGGCCCACGCACGTCTCGATCGGCCAGGAGGGGACGGCGGTCGGCGCCTGCGCGGCCCTGCGCCCGGACGACAGCGTGACCAGCTCGCACCGCGGGCATGGCGACGCCGTGGCCAAGGGCTTCGCGGCGATCCGCCGGATGACCGACGACGAGCTGCGAGCCCGCGTCCCCGGAACGCCTCTGACGACGCGCGCGGAGTTGCTGGAGGCGGCCCTGGAGGAGCACCTCTTCCGGATCGTCGCCGAGCTCTTCGGCAAGGAGGAGGGCTACAGCCACGGCCGGGGCGGCGGGATGCACATCGGCGACTTCTCCACCGGCAACCTCGGCGCCAACGCGATCGTCGGCGGCAGCGTCCCGATCGCCACCGGGGCCGCGATGGCGCGCCGGTACCAGCGAAGCGACCAGGTGGTCTGCTGCTTCGCGGGGGACGGCGCGTACGCCAACGGCGTGGTCCTCGAGTCGCTCAACTGGGCGGCGCAGGACCAGTGGACGAACCACCTCGCGGGCGACCACCCCTACGGCCTGCCGGCGATCTACCTGATCCAGAACAACCACTACGGGATGACGCACCGGACCGACGAGGAGGTCATGGGCATCCGGCACCTGGCGCGACGCGGCTCGGGCTTCGCAGACGACGGGATGCACGCCGAGGTCGTCAACGGGATGGACGTCCTCGCCGTCCGGGACGCCGTCCGACGCGCGGCGGCGCTCTGCCGCGCCGGGGAGGGCCCGGTCCTGATCGAGTCGTCCACGTACCGCTACTACGGCCACTCGCTCTCCGACCCGCGCAACGAGTACCGGACCCGCGAGGAGGAGGCCGCGTGGCGGGCGATCGACCCGATCGAGCGGCTGAAGATCCAGATCCTGGCCGCAGGCATCACCGACGAGGCGGGCCTGGAGTCGGTGGAGGCGCGCGCGCGTGTGCGCAACGTGCGTGCCGCCGTGCGCGCGGCAGCGGGGACGGACCCGGCGCCGGAGTCGCTCCTGGACTACCTGTACGCGGAGACGGCGTCGGACGTGGTCCCGCCGGACGCGCCGGCGGTCGTCCTCCACGCGGACCCGCCGGTCGCGAAGCGCGACGCGGACGGGGCGATCACGTATCGCGACGCGCTCCGCGAGGCGCTGGTCGGCGAGATGGCCCGCGACGGCCGGGTGATCTTCTACGGCGAGGACGTGGCCGACTACGGCGGCGCGTTCAAGCTGACCAAGGGCCTGCTCGAGGCGTTCGGCCGGGACCGCGTGTTCAACACGCCCATCTCGGAGGCGTGCATCTGCGGGACGGGGGTCGGGGCCGCGATCGTGGGGCTCCGGCCGGTGGTCGAGCTCATGTACATGGACTTCGCGCTCATGGCCTCGGACCAGATCGCGAACCAGGCGGGCAAGTGGCACTACATGAGCGGGGCGCAGCTTGAGGTCCCGCTGGTCATCCGCTGCTCGGTCGGGGCCGGCAAGGGATACGGCGGACAGCACAGCCAGTCGCTCGAAAGCATCTTCACGCACACCCCCGGCCTGGTGGTGGCGTACCCGGCCACCCCGGCGGACGCGAAGGGCCTGCTGACGGCGGCGATCCGGTCGAACGACCCGGTCGTCTTCGTCGAGAGCCAGGGGCTGTACGGCGCCAAGGGCCCCGTGCCGGAGGGCGAGCACCTCGTGCCGATCGGGAAGGCGCGCGTCGCGCGGGAGGGGGCCGACGCGACCATCGTCGCCTGGGGCCCCGCCGTCCCCGATGCGCTCGCCGCGGCCGAGGTCCTCGCGGCGGAGCACGGCGTCTCGGCGGAGGTCATCGACCTGCGGACGCTGGTGCCGCTCGACATGGAGACCGTCCTGGCGTCGGTCCGCCGGACCGGCCGCTGCGTGGTCGCGGCGCAGGCGGTGCTCGTCGGCAGCTACGTGAACGAGATCGTCGCGCGGGTCCAGGCGGAGGCGTTCGACGACCTCGACGGCCCGGTGGGCCGCGTCGGCGCGGCCAACGGGATCTCGCCGCAGGCGGAGGTCCTGGAGAAGGCCTTCCTCCCCGACGCGGCCGCGATCGTGCGTGCCGTGACCGCCATCCTCTGAGACCGGCAGACCGCCGAGGAGCGCACCGATGGCTCACGCGATCCGCATGCCGAAGCCGGGCCAGATGACGGAGGAGTGCGTCCTCACGTCGTGGCTGAAGGCGGAGGGCGACCCGGTCCGCCGGGGCGACGTCCTGTTCGAGATCGAGACGGACAAGTCCTCGATGGAGGTGGAGGCGTTCGACGAGGGCGTCCTGCTGCGGCGCCTGGCGCCCGAGGGGGCGACCGTCCCGGTCAACGCGATCTGCGGCTGGGTCGGAAGGGCCGGTGAGGAGATCCCGGCCGGCGAGGTGGCGGCCGCCGAAGCGGCGCTCACGGCGGGCGGCGGTGGCGGCGCGGAGCCGCCGGCGGCCGCGGGGAGCGGCGGGCCGGCTGCGCCGTCCCTCCCCGGCGGGGTGCCACGAAGGGGGCCGGAGCCCGGGCCCGCCACGCCGGGCCCGCGGGCAGCGTCCGTCCCCCCCGGCACGCCCGCGCCCGCGCCCGGCGCGCCCGCGGGTGGACGTCTCCGCATCAGCCCGCGCGCGACCCGCCTGGCGGCCGACTCGGGCATCGACCCGAGGACGCTCGCTGGGACCGGTCCGGGCGGCCGGATCGTGGAGCGGGACGTCCGCGCCGCGATCGACGCGCGCGCGGCGGCGTCGGCGGTCACCGCCGGCGAGGTCGCTGCCACGGCCGTGGCGTCCGGGGCGGCCGGCGGCGCCGCCGCCGATGTCCCGGCGGTCGTCGTGCCACCGGTCGAGGGCGAGGAGCCGCCGCGGCCGCTGACGCGGATGCGGCGCGTGATCGCCGACCGGCTCACGGCGAGCTACCGGACGACCCCGCACTTCACCGTCACGGTCGCCGCCGACGTGACGCGTCTCATGGCCTGGCGCACGGAGATGAAGGCCGCCGGCGTCGACCTCACGGTGACCGACTTCGTCCTCGCTGCGACCGCCCAGACGCTCGTCGAGTTCCCCGACGTCAACTCCCGCACGGACGGCGTGAGCGTCTACCCGCGCCGGCGCGTCCACCTCGGCGTCGCCGTCGCCCTGCCCGCCGGCCTCGTCGTCCCCGTGATCCGCGATGCGGACCGCCTCACCGTCGGCGAGATCCACGACCGCGCAGCTGCGCTGGGCGCGGCGGCGCGGGAAGGGCGGCTGTCGGTGGACGAGATGACCGGGTCCACGTTCACCGTCTCGAACCTCGGGATGTTCGGGGTGGACGAGTTCAGCGCGATCATCAACCCGGGCGAGGCCGCGATCCTCGCGGTCGCGAGCGCGCTCCGCCAGCCCGTGGCGATCGGCGACGCACTCGCGGTCCGCTGGGTCATGAAGCTCACGCTCTCCTCGGACCACCGGCTGGTGGACGGCGAGATGGCAGCACGCTTCCTGAACGCCCTGCGAAGGCGCCTGGAGGACGCGCGGAGCCTGCGGATCGACTGAGGGCCGGTCGGCGATGCGGGCCGCACGCCTCCCCACGATCGCCGCCACCGCCGCGGCGGCTCTCCTCGTCTGCCTCGCCGTCGTCGGGGCCCTCGCGATCAGTGGACGACTCGCCGCGCCTGGGCGCTGCCCGCCGGCCGACGACCGATGCCTCCGGGTGCTCTTCCTGGGGAACAGCTACACGTTCGTGAACGATCTCCCCGGGACCCTCGCGGGGCTCGTCCGCTCCGGCGGACGGTCGATCGAGACAGGGATGCTCGCGACCGGCGGTGCGACGCTCGCGGACCACGCGGCGGATCCCGCGACGACCGCCGCGCTCGCAGACGGCCGCTGGACCGTGGTCATCCTCCAGGAGCAGAGCGTCCTCCCGGTCTCGGAAGCGGACAGGACCGGGTCGATGGTGCCGGCCGCCAGTTCGCTCGCGTCGTCGGCGGCGGCGGTCGGCGCGAGGCCGCTGCTGTTGGAAACGTGGGCCCACCGCGACGGCGTGCCGGACCGCGGGGTCGCGGGATACGCCGCGATGCAGGCGAGGATCGACGCGGCCTACGAGGCGACGGCGCGCGATCTCGGTGCGAGCGTCGCTCCCGTCGGCCAGGCGTGGTCGGCCGCGCTGCGCGCGGCGCCGGGGATCGACCTGTGGCAGCCCGACGGAAGCCATCCGTCCGCCGCCGGCACGTACCTCGCGGCCTGTGTCCTCTACGCGTCGCTCACCGGACGGACGCCGGTCGGGCTGCCGGCCGCGGGTGGGATCTCCGCGTCCGATGCGGCCGCGCTCCAGGCCGTGGCCGGCGCCGTGGTGCTCGGCGACCCCGGGCGGTGGAAGCTCCCCGTCGCACCGTGACCCTGGGGCGGGGCCGGGGCGCGAGACCGGGGCCGGACGCGGCCCGGACCGGTCGGGATCAGGCGCGCTCGACGAACGCCGAGCGCAGTGCGTCGATCGTGGCTGCGTCGAGCCCGAGCCCGTCGGTGAACCAGCCATCGAGCGAGCCGTAGGCGACGGCGACCTCGTCGAGCGCGGAGGCGAGGTACTCCGGCGAGACGCCGATCAGCGGCTCCAGGAGCGTCGGATCGCCGCCCCGCGCGCGGAACTCCTCGAGCGCCGGCTCCATGATCGGCGCGAGCGCCGGGCCGCTCGCGAGGAAATCCTCGAGCACCAGCTCCTCGGGGACGTCGAGCAGCAGGAGGAGCGCCGCTACCCCCCACCCCGTCCTGTCCTTGCCCGTCGTGCAGTGGATCAGGGCGGGCCGTCCCCCCGGCTCCGCGAGCCCCGCGTAGAGCCGTCGGTATGCCGCGCGCGCGCTCGGCATCGTGACGAATGTGCGGTACTTCTCCACGAAGAACCGCGCGCTCCGTCCGCCGCCGAGCACCTGCTCGGCGCGTGCCGGGTCCTCCAGGATCGCCCCGAACGCCGCGGGGGACGAGCCCACGTCGTCGGCCATCACGTCCGCGACCAGCAGGTGGGCGCCGGGCGGCAGGCGGTCGGGCGCCATCGCACGCTCGTCGTCGGTGCGGAGGTCGTACACGACGCGCACGCCGAGCGACGCCAGGGCCGCGGCGTCGGCGTCGGTCGCGCGGGCGAGGTCCACCGAGCGGTACAGCAGGCCGGTGCGGACGCGCCCGCCCGACCGGGTGGCGTGGCCCCCGACGTCGCGCAGGTTGGGGATCGGAGGAAGGGCCGTGGTGGCCGCCTCACGCACCGAGTCGTTCCATGCGCATCGGCGGGCCGGCGCGGAGGACCGGCACCGTCGCGCTCCGGTCCGTCTCGGCACAGAACGGGATGTCCTCCTCCTGGCCGATCCGCCGGAGCGTCGCGCCGCCGTCGCTCTCGGCGAGCGCAGCCACCGGGTCCGGCTCGGCCGCGCGCAGCCGCAGGGCCAGGATCGCCGCGTCGGTCATGGCAGGTTCCACGCCGCGCTCGGCGAGCTCGGCGGCCACCGCCTCCAGGATCGCCCCCGCGGCATAGGCGTCCTCGAGGACGAACCGCCGGCTCCGCCCGGCGCACACGACGCGGATGCCGACCCGCTCCCGCTCGGCGATCGCGAGGGCCGCGCGCGCGCAGGCGGTCGCGTTGCGGAGGCAGCCGACCAGCACGTGCCGCGCTCCCCGGACCCGGTGGAGGACCGCGGTGCCGTTCGTCGTGCTGAGCACAAGCGACCGGCCGCGCAGGTCCGCGCGCACCAGCTCCGACGGTGAGTTGTCGAAATCGTAGCCGGGAGGCTTGCGCGCGCGCAGCTCGCCGGCAAGCAGGCTGCCGTGCTCGCGCGCGAGCCGGCGCGCGGACGCCACGTTGCCCGCGAGCACGAGGTCGCTCACGCCGAGATCGAGCAGCGTGACGATGACCGTGCTCGCCCGGATCTGGTCGATGACGACGAGAACGGAGCCGTCGTCGGGGGGAAGGGCGGCAGGGACCAGGGAGACGTCGAGGTGCACGGTGGGAGTGTGGCATCCCGGCGGGCCCGCGTGCGCAGGCCCCGGGGGCGGTCGCGGCGCGGACCCGGGCGGGGCGGTCCGAGGCCACGTCATGCAGCGGCGTCCGTTCCGCGCGGACCGGTCGTCCCGGACGCCGTCGCGGTGTCGGTCATCGCGGTCCCTCCCGGCGGGCCGGCGGACGCCGGCTCAGGCGGCGGAGAGGCGTGCGTCCAGCGCCGGGTGGCGCAGCGTCGCGAGCAGGAGGATCAGGGAGGTCTCCGCAAGCGCGCCGGGCGCCAAGGACGGCGCCTTCCCCACCGTCCCGGCCACCGCGTCCCAGAGCTGCTCGAGCGGCGGGATCGTCTCCCAGGTGGCGCCCAGCGTCGGGTCCGCCGGGCCCGCCTGCAGGTTTGCCCAGACGTGGAGGACGACGCCGACCACGGCCAGGACGAGCCCCAGGACCGCCAGCCACCGGGCGACGAGGATCGCCCGCCGCGGCGCGGCCGCGCGGGGCGAGGAGGCGATCGCCAGGATCACGGCCGCCACCAGGCACACGCCGATATCGAGCCAGGCGACGTTCATCCCGATCGTGGACCAGTGCCGCGTGAACAGGAGCTCGAGGGCGGCGCCGGCCATGCCGAGCAGGGCCAGGGCGACCAGCCCGCGGCGGAGCAGGGTCGGCGTGTCGAGCGCGGCGAGGCGCGCGGAGAGGCTCACGGCGTCGTCGGTCCTCCCGTTCGGCGTGAGAGCGGCGGTGACTCGCAGGACGCTCACCGATCGTACCGCGCCGCAGATGCGACCGATCGGTCGGGCGGCTTCGGGCGGCCGGAGCGCCACCGGGCGCCGGCCTGCCCGCGCCGGGCCGCGGCGGTCAGGGGTCGGTCCGGACCTCGAGCAGCTCCAGCTCCGCGGTGTGGGGGATCGTCACGACCGCCCCGCACGCGGGGCAGACCGCCATCGTCCCGACGACGAGGTCGTCGTGGCCGATCGCACCCGCGTATCCGCACGCGCAGGAGATGCGGATCTCGAACGGCTCGGCGTCGAGGACCGCGGACGCGAGCGGGCCGCCCTCCGTGAGCATCGCCCACGCCTGGTCGAGCACGTCGTCCGGGATCGTGGTCGCATGGCGCACCCGGACGACGGAAACGGGCCGGCCGTCCGCGCGGCGGGCCACCTCGTCCACGAGCTCGGCGATCAGCGAGACCTCATGCACCGCGCACCTCCTCGACGATCCCCGCGACGGCCTCGACCGCGGCGGGAAGCGCCCGCTCGACCTCGGGCGAGAGCGGCTCACCGGTCTCGAAGGCGGCCGCGCCGATCGCGACGCACACCACCCGCGGCGTCGCGCCCCAGAGCTCGCGCGCGAGGGCGACGAGGCCCGCGACGTCCACGTGGTGCGAGGAAGCCCCCGCCGCGGGAGCGGAGGCGTCGACCGTCCGCACGGCGATGCCGCCGGGGAGGAGGCCCACGTCCGCGTCCACCAGGATGACCGCCGAGACCTCGCGCATCGCGTCGGCCAGCTCGGGCGTCAGCTGGTGGCGGGCGAGCACGGTCGCCCCCGCGAGCCGGGGATCGGCCGCGAGAAGCTCCGCGACGCGCGGCCCGGCCCCGTCGTCGCCACGCAGCGGGTTGCCGCAGCCGACGACCAGGACGCCCGCCCCCGGCCCCTCGCCGCTCGCGCGGTCGGGGCCGTCGGGAGCCCTCTCGGCCGCCGACGGTCCCGCCGGGGCCGGGGCTGTCGCTGCAGCGACGCGCGCGCCGGCCACCGCGGGGACCTTCGTCACCGCGCCAGCTCGTGCAGCACGGTGCCGTCGGGCCCGAGCAGCTGGACCCGGAGCGGCATCTGCCCCAGCGCATGCGTGGAGCACGAGAGGCAGGGGTCGTAGCAGCGGATGACCGCCTCCACCCGGTTGAGCATCGGCTCGGTGATCGCGTCGCCCTTGACGTGGTGGCGCGCGACCTGGAGCACAGCGCGGTTCATGGCCATGTTGTTGTGGCCGGTCGCGATGACCAGGTTCGCCCACTGGACGATGCCGTCGTCATCCACCCGGTAGTGGTGCATGAGCGTGCCGCGCGGCGCCTCGGAGACGCCGATCCCCTCCCGGCGGTTGATGCCGGCGTAGGAGCGCACGTGGGTGTCCAGGATCTCCGGGCCCCGCAGGAGTCCCTCGATCTTCTCGATCGCGTGGAGCGTGTCGATCAGGCGGGCGTAGTGGTAGTGGAAGGACGAGCCCGCCACGCGACCCACCCGCCAGCGGAACTTCTCGAGCTCCTCGTCGGCCCGCGGCGTCCCGGTCCGCTCGGCCACGTTGAGCCGAGCCAGCGGCCCCACGCGGTAGATGCCGTCCGGGTAGCCCATCGCCTTCCAGTAGGGCGACTTCAGGTACGACCAGGGCTCCACCGCCTCGCCGATGTAGTCGTTGAAGGTCTTCGGGTCGATCCGGTCGGCGAGGGCCTTGCCGTCCGCGTCCACGACGCGGATCCAGCCGCCGTAGTGGTCCACGTTGCCCTGGCGGTCCACGAGGCCCATGAACGCCGAGCGGAAGTTCCCGAAGGTGGCGGCCTCCTCCTCCCACCGCAGCATGTCCGACTTGTACCAGGCGATCGCCCGTTCCACGGCCGCGATCGCCTCGGGGACGCCGGCGAGGATCCGGTCGCGGACGTCCGCGGTGAGCGGGGTGGCCACGCCGCCCGGGACGATCCCCTCGGGGTGGATGCGCTTGCCGGCGATCCACTCGATGATCTGCTGGCCCCACTTGCGCAGCCCGATGCCGTCCTTCGCGAGCTGCGGGTTCGCGCGGGCGACCCCGACGATGTTGCGGACGGCCGGGTCCGCGTCGAAGCCGAACAGCAGGTCGGGCGACGACAGGTGGAAGAAGGAGAGGGCGTTCGACTGGACGATCTGGCCGAGGTTGATCACCCGCCGGAGGTCGGCCCCGGTGGGAGTCGGCTCGACCGCCATGATGTCGTCGACCGCCTTGGACGAGGCGATCATGTGGCTGACCGGGCAGATGCCGCAGATGCGCGCCATGATCGCGGGCATCTCGTGGACGGGCCGGCCCTGGGTGATGCGCTCGAACCCGCGGAACTGGGTGACGTGGAAGTGGGCGTCCGTCACCTCGCCGCGGTCGTCGAGCTGGATGGTGATCTTCGAGTGGCCCTCGATCCGCGTGACCGGATCGATGACGACGGTCTGGCTCATCACGTCCTCCGTCAGCGCCCGAACCGGGCGCCGGCCGCGTCGGGGACGCGCCCGGACAGCAGGTCGTCGAGCATCGCGTAGATCAGGTCGGCGTGGGGTGGGCAGCCGGGGAGGAAGACGTCCACCTGGACGAACTTGTGCACCGGCTGCGAGGTCGGCAGCAGCGGCGGCACGCCGCGGGTGGGAACCTGCGGCGCGAGGGTGACGTTCTCCCGGTATGCGCGGTCCATCAGCGGCTGCACGCCGATGGGGTTGCGCATCCCGGGGACGTTGGAGGTGACGGCGCAGTCGCCGAACGCGACGAGCGTCTTCGTCCGTTCGCGCACCAGGCGGATCCGGTGGAGGTCGTCCTCCGATGAGACGGCGCCCTCCACCAGGCAGACGTCCACGTCCTCGGGGAACTCCTTGACGTCCACGAGCGGGCCGTACACGAGGTCGGCGCGCTCGAAGATCTCGAGCAGGCGCTCGTCCAGGTCGATGAGGGACATGTGGCAGCCCGAGCATCCGTCGAGCCAGACGGTGGCGACACGCGGCTTGCTCACAGCCCACGCTCCTCGGCGACGACCTTCATCCAGGGGAGGAACGGCCGACGTCGCTTGCTGCCGCGCGCGACCGCGCGGCCCTTCTCGAAGAGCGCCCCGGTGGGACAGACCTGGACGCACTTGCCGCAGCTGGTGCAGGTCGGCGACTCGCCCCACGGGATGCCCATGTCCGTCTGGACGCGGGTCTCGAGGCCGCGGTGCATCACGTCCCAGGTGTGCGCGCCCTCGATCTCGTCGCAGACGCGGACGCACCGGAGGCAGAGGATGCACCGGTCGTGGTCGATCGCGAAGAGCCGGTGGCTCGCGTCGATGTCGCCCTTCGGGCTGATCCGCGGGAGGTCGAAGTGGGTCAGGCCCAGGTCCTCCGCTGTGTCCTGCAGCTCGCAGTGGTTGTTCGCGACGCAGACCGCGCAGACGTGGTTGCGCTCGACGAACATCATCTCGGTGATCGTCCGGCGGTACTCGAGGAGCCTCTCGGAGTGCGCCGTGACCTCCATCCCCTCGGCGATCTGCGTCACGCACGCCGCGGCGAGCCGTGGCGAGCCCGCGATCTCGACGACGCAGAGCCGGCAGGCGCCGCGGTCGTGGATCCCCTCGAGATGGCAGAGGCCGGGGATGTCGATCCCGTTCTCCTCGGCGACGTCCATGATCGTCTGGCCCTCGGAGCCGGCGACGTCCCTGCCGTCGATCGTCAGCGTGTAGACGCTCATGCCATCACCTCCGCCGGCTCGTCGATCGTGCAGACGCCCGCGGGGCACCGCCGCTCCTCGATGTGGGCGAGGTACTCGTCGCGGAAGTAGCGGAGCGTGCTGAAGATCGGGTTCGGCGCGCCCTGGCCGAGGCCGCACAGCGAGGTCCGCTGGACGATCCCGGCGAGGTGCTCCAGCTGCGCCAGGTCGGCCATCTTCGCCCTGCCGGCGGTGATCCGGTCGAGCAGCATCCACATCTGGGTGGTCCCGACGCGACACGGCGTGCACTTGCCGCACGACTCGTCGCGGCAGAAGTCCATGAAGTACTTGGCCACGTCCACCATGCACGACGTGTCGTCCATGACGATCATCCCGCCGGAGCCCATGAAGGACCCCAGCTCGATGAGCGACTCGTACGTGACCGGGGTGTCGAGATGCTCGGCGGGGATGCAGCCGCCCGACGGGCCGCCCGTCTGGACGGCCTTGAACGGCCGGCCGTCGATGATCCCGCCGCCGATGTCGAAGATGATCTCGCGGAGGGTCATCCCCATCGGGACCTCGACCAGGCCCGTGTTGACCACGCGCCCGGCGAGCGCGAAGACCTTGGTCCCCTTGCTCTTCCCGACGCCGATCGCGGCGTACCAGTCCGGGCCCCGCCGCAGGATGGTGGGGATACTCGCGAACGTCTCGACGTTGTTGATGAGCGTGGGGCAGTCGAACAGGCCGGAGACCGCCGGGTATGGCGGCCGCGGCCGCGGCGTGCCGCGCCTCCCCTCCACCGACGCGATGAGCGCCGTCTCCTCGCCGCACACGAACGCGCCGGCGCCCAGGCGGATCTGGATGTCGAACGCGAAGGAGGTGTCCATGATCCCGGCGCCCAGGTATCCGGCGCGCTGGGCCTGGCGGATCGCCGTCCGGAGCCGGGCCACGGCCAGCGGGTACTCCGCCCGGCAGTAGATGTAGCCCTCGGTCGCGTGGACCGCGAACGCCGCGATCGTCATCCCCTCGAGGATGCGGTACGGGTCGCTCTCGAGGACGCTGCGGTCCATGAACGCGCCCGGATCGCCCTCGTCGGCATTGCAGATCACGTACTTCTGCGCGCCCTGTGCCTTCGCGACGGTCGTCCACTTGAGGCCGGTGGGGAAGCCGGCGCCGCCGCGCCCACGGAGGCCGCTGCGGGTGACCTCCTCGCGGACCTCCGTGGACGTCATGTCGGAGAGGACGCGCCTCAGCGCCTCGTAGCCACCGCGCTCCACGTAGTCGTCCAGGCTCTCCGGGTCCACCCGCCCGAAGTTCTCGGTGGCGACGCGCAGCTGGCGCTCGAAGAACGGCCCCTGCGGGGCGCGGACGTCCGTCTCCGACACCGCGCGCAGCGCGTCGACGACGGGCTGCACGGCGTCCGGCGTGACCCGCTCGAAGAGGCGGCCGGTCTCGGCGATCTCCACCAGCGGGCCGGCCGCACAGAGGCCGAGACAACCGACGCGCTTGACCTCCACGTCGGACATCCCGGCCTCGGCGGCGAGCTCGCGCAGGCGGCCGGTGACCTCGTTCGACTGGAGGGAGAGGCAGCTTGCCGCCTCGCACACGTACGCGGTCGCGCGCGCGGGCTCCTCCGCGATCTCCTCCGTGATCACGCGGCGGCGGACGTGCCGCGCCGCGGCGGGCATCTCGCTCACATCGCCTCCAGTCGCGCGACCAGGTCGGCCGCGCGCACCTTGCCCTGCACGTCACCGTCGACGATGACGGCGGGGGCCAGGCTGCATGCCCCGAGGCATCGTGCCGTGAGGAGCGAGACCTTGCCGTCGGCGGTCGTCTCCTTCGGCCGGACACCGAGCGAGCGGTCCAGCCCGGACAGGATCTCCTTGGCCCCGTTGATGTAGCAGGCCGTGCCGGTGCAGACCACGCAGGTGTGCTCGCCCTGGGGCTTCAGGGTGAAGAACGAGTAGAAGGTCGCGACGCCGTACACGCGCGAGTGGGGGACGCCCAGCGTGTCGCCGACGAAGTGGAGCGCGGCGTCGTCGAGGTACCCGAACGCCTCCTGCGCCGCGTGCAGCGCCTCGATCAGCGCGTACGGGCGGTCGCCCAGGCGGCGCATCCGCGTCTCGACGATCCTCCAGCGCTTGTCGTCGCTGGGCGCCGAGGGCTTGGCATACCGGATGGGCATCCGCCGTCCTCCGATCTCGTGAGCCGGGGCGCCGGGCGCGGGGTCCGGCGCGGTGCATGCGGTCCGTGGCGATCCCGAGCCGCCGCTGCCCCTCGGATCCCGAGGGCGGCGGCATCCGGGACCTGCCGAGACGAATGGTACGGACCTTTGGAGCGGATGAGAAGGGGCCGGTGTGCCCGACTCGGAGATGCCCCCTCGCCCCTCCGCGAGGGGCCGGGGGGCGTGTGTCGGTGATCCCCGGCGCCAGCCGCGCTCCCAGGGCTGGATCGGGCCGAGCACGGCGGGGCCCGGGGCTGGCCGGACCCGGGCACTTCCGCCGGATGCACACGGGATGGGCACGTGGCGACGTCGGCCGACCATCCGGGGTCGATCCCACGCTCGACCCGGGGCTCGGTGAGCGTGCCGGGGACCGGAGCCTCCTCGTTTGCGAGCGTGGAGTCCCCGCTCCCGCCCGCCACGTGCCCACCCGGCGCGCATCTGGCGCATCTGGCAAGGATCGCAGGGATCGCGGCGGCGGGCGGGGCGGCGGGCGGCCGAGAGCGGCAGGGCGAGGCGCCGGCAGCACGGGAGGCGATGTGCGGGTCGGCGCAGGGCGCCGGGGGGCTGGCGACCGCTCCTAGAATCGAGGTGTCGGACGCGCGATCCCATGTGCGCCGGGGGGCCGCGCCCATCGTCCGCCGGTCCGGCGGAAGGTCCGCTGGATGGCCCACTCGTATGCGCGCGCCCCGGCCCGAGGGCCGGGGACGCACGCGCGGAGGGACGGACAGATGGGCATCGGACGCACCTCACCGCCGCGACATCCCGTCGCCGCGATGGCGGCACTCCTCGTCCTCGGCGTCCTTTCGAGCCCACCGCCTGTTGTCGCCGGGTCGCCGCAGACCGCCGGCGGCGTGCGGGCCGCGGCGCCATCCATCCTCGTCACGGCACCGGCGACCGGCGCCGCGGCGATCCCCGCGGGGCGGGCCCGGGTCGGCGGCAGCGGCGCGTGGACCGACCTCCACGGTCTGGTCCTCACGGAGCAGTACGTGACCGACCTCGCGACGAACGACCGCATCGACCTCGAGCTGCCGATCGGCTTCGAATGGAACATCCATGTGACGGCGGCGCCGTCGGTCACCGGCTGCGAGCTCCGATCGTCCTCGGTGTCCTACCCGTCCGAAGGTGTCGCCTCGATCCGGATGATCCTGGGCATGGGCGGGCCGGGCGGCGATCCATGCAGGATCGCGTACCAGGTCCTGCAGGTCCGGCCCGTGAGCGCGACGATGCTCGCACGGGGCGGCCCCATCCACATCCGGATCCGCGAGGCCACGCCGCCGTCCGCGACGCTCGTCGGCCCCACCGCGGGCCCGGTGGGCATGGTGGTGACGAGCCCCACGTGGCCGTCCATCGTGCCGGCCACGGGCGGGGACGCGATCCCGCCGTCCACCGCTGCGACGGGCGGCACGGGCGCGTGGACGACCCTGACCGGTCCCGTGATCGAGGAGACCGCGGACCTTCAGCTCCTCGTGGGGATGACCGTCATCCTCCTGCTGCCACCCGGGTTCGAGTGGAACCGCGCGATCGACCTTCATCCGCAGGTGACCGGGTGCGACCGGGCGCTTGGCGGCAACCGGTACCAGGAAGGGTCGAGGCCGGTGCTCTTCGACGTGATCGATGCGCCCGGCTGGCCGGCGACGTACGGACGATGCCGCATCGACTTCGGGTCCGTGCTGCTCCTCCGTCCCGTGGACGCATCCGGGCCGGCCGCGACGAGCGGGCAGCTGACGGTCGTGGTCCTCGTGCCCGGTGCCACGGCTCCCCTCACCCTTCCCGGCGGCGGCGGCACGATCGCCCTTGCGACACCGCCCCCGGCCGTGTCCCTCTCGCTCGCGGCGAACGCCCCGACGATGGTCAACGGCGCGATCCTCTGGGGCGAGGGGGTGGACCTCGTGACGACGGCGCCCGTGGGGACGGCGTTCACGCTGCAGGTCACGACGGACAACGAGACGTGGACGACGCTCGCCGACGCGACCGGGACAGCCCTCGCGTTCACGATCGGCGCCGACGGGAGCTCCACCTACCGGTATCGGCCCGTCCGCAACTACTGGTACCGCGCGGTCGCGGGGACCTCGGTGTCGAACACCCCGCGCGTCACCGTCCGCCAGACGATCGTCATCCGCCCGATCCATGACGGCACGCGGCGGGTGGCCGCGGGGACCTCCGTCACGTTCAACGCGACCGTCCGCCCCGCCGGGCCCGCCCTCCCGACGGCGAGCGTCCGGTTCGAGCTGTATCGGCGGTCCGGGTCGCGCTGGATCCTCTCGCAGAGCGTCGCCGTCGCTGCGGACCCTGCCGGCGTCGCCTCCACGACGTTCACGTTCGCGCGGGGATCCTGGTACGTCCGCGCCCAGGCGCAGCCCACCCGGGTGAACGCGAACAGCCTCTGGACGCCGAGCCAGCACTACACGGCGCCCTGAGTCGGGCGGCCGGCGGAGAGGCGGCGAGGGCGGCTGCGGGTGCGGGCTCTCGCCCCGTCCCGGACCGGTCGGGCTTGACGCCGTTCCCCGGCCCTCCTACCGTTGTGCAATCGGTTGCACGCCGCTGCTCACGATGCGGTCGCACGCCGTCGCCCACGACGCGGCGCACGCCCGTCGCCCACGCCGCCGCCCACGCCGGGGACGCGGCCGCCATAGATGGAGGAAGGGCATGCCCGGACCCGGGATCGAGCTCGTCGGCGCGGAGGAGATCGCCGAGGTCCTCGAGGTGATGAACAGCGGCTTCCTGAGCCGCTACGGCCCCGCGGACGACCCGAGGTTCCTCGCCAAGACGCACCGGCTGGAGGAGGAGGTCGCCGCCCTCACCGGCGTGCGGCATGCGCTCGCCCTCAGCGGCGGCGGCTCGGCCGCGCTGTGGATCGCGCTCCTCGCGCTGGGCGTCGGCGCGGGGGACGAGGTCATCGTCCCCGGCTTCACCTTCGTCGCGTCCATCTCGTCCGTGGTGTACACGGGCGCGACGCCGGTGCTCGCCGAGGTGGACGACACGTTCGACCTCGACCCTGCCGACGTTGAGGCGAGGATCACGCCCCGGACGAAGGCCATCGTCGCCGTCCACATGCTCGGCGCCCCTGCCCGTCTCGACGAGCTCAAGGCCGTCGCCGACCGCCACGGGGTCCCCATCCTCGAGGACTGCTGCCAGGCGTTCGGGGCGAGGTACAAGGGGCGCGGGATCGGGAGCGTCGGGGCGATCGGCGCGTTCAGCTTCAACGAGTACAAGACGATCACGTGCGGCGACGGCGGGATGATCGTCACGGACGACGACGAGCTGTACGAGCGGTGCTTCGCGATCCACGACCAGGGACACGCGCCGTATCGGCTGGAATCGCGCTACGCGCCGCGGCCGTTCCTGGGGATGAACTTCCGGATGACCGAGCTGCCGAGCGCCGTCCTGCTCGCGCAGCTGCGCAAGCTCGACCGGATCCGGACGCACCTCCACGCCAACAAGGCGATCGTGCGCGACATGCTCGAGGAGGTCCCGGACATCGGGTTCCGCACCCTGACCGACCCGGAGGGCGAGCTCGCGACGCACCTCGTGACCGTCCTGCCGTCCGCGGAGATCGCCGGAGCGGTCGCGGCGGAGGTGGGAGCGATCACGCTCGACCAGTCCGGCTGGCACGTCTACAGCAAGATGAACCACCTCATCGAGCGGCGGACCGCCACCGGGAAGGGCTACCCGTTCGACATGCCGGCGGAGGACCACCCGGTCCCCGACTACCGACCCGGGACGCTGCCCCGGACGGATGCGCTGCTCGCCCGTTCGATCAGCATCGGCATCGGGATCCGCGACCCCAACCTGGCCGCCTTCGGCATCCGGATGCGCGACGGGGAGGCGGAGGCGCGCGCCTGTGCCGCGACCTTCCGCGACGCCGTGATCCGGAACCTGCACTGAGCAGGAGGGGCGCGACCTAGACTGTCCGTGGGGGGCGCGAGCGCGCCGCCCGCACGAGGGACCATCCCGTTGAGCACCCAGGAGCCCCGCCTCCTCCGCCGGGCCACCGGACCGGACGTCCACGGCCTGGTCATGGCCGTCGACCCGCCGCTCCCCGGCTGGGAGTGGGTCACGTTCCACGCCTGGCGGCTCCGGCCCGGGATGCAGGTGGAACGCGCGGCGGACGACCAGGAGCGGGTGGTCCTGGTGCTCGAAGGTCGCGCACGGGTCCGGGCGGGCGATCGGGACCTCGGCGTCGTCGGCTCGCGCGACTCGGTCTTCGACGGAGTCCCGGCGCCAGTGGTGGTGGTGGAGCCGGGCCTGTCGGTCGCCGTCGAGGCGACCACCGCCGCCTTCGTGGCCATCGCGGCCGCCCCGGGCGGCCCCGTGCGGCGGACGGCCGTCATCCAGCCGGAGGCGATCCTCGTCGAGACGCGAGGCGCCGGCAGCACGCAGCGGACGATCCATCACCTGCTCCCGCCCGGCGGCGACCACGCCGGCCGCCTCATCGCCTTCGAGGCGTACACGCCCGGCGGCCACTGGTCCAGCTATCCGCCGCACAAGCACGACACCGAAGACCCGCCGCGGGAGGCGCGCCTGGAGGAGCTGTACTACTTCCGATTCGCGAAGCCGCAGGGCTTCGCATTCGCCCGCGTCTACACGCAGGACCGGAGCCTCGACGAGACGCTGACGCCGATGGACGGCGACCTCGTGCTCGTCCCCGAGGGCTATCACCCGGTGGGCGTCCCCGCGGGCTACGACTGCTGGTTCCTCAACGTCATGGCGGGCCCCGGCCGGGAGTGGCGATTCACCCTCGACCCGGACCACGCGTGGCTCATGGATTGGAGCCCTGCCGCCCCGCGGGCGGGCACGTAGCGCGGCCGCGACCGGCGCCGGGCAGCGTGCCCGCCGCACGGCCGCGCCGACGGGAGAGAGGTCGATGAGCACGTTCCAGCTGAGGGATCCCGGACGGATCGGCGTCGCGGTCCTGGGCGCCGGGCGGATGGCGCAGACGCACATGCGCACGCTCGCCGGGATCGGCAACGTGGACGTCGTCGTCGTCGCGGACCCGGTCGCCGCGGCGGCCGAGCAGGGCCGGGAGATCGCCCGGGCGCGGCGGGCGTCGCTCGACCCGCTCGAGGCGATCGCGGATCCAGACGTGGAGGTCGTCGTGATCGTCACGCCGACGTCCACGCACGCGGAGCTCATCGACGCCTCGCTGCGGGCCGGCAAGGCCGTCTGGACCGAGAAGCCGATCGCGCAGGAGATCGGCGACACGCGACGGATCGTGGACCTGTGGCGCGCGACCGGGCTGCCGTGCGCGGTCGGGTTCATGCGCCGGTACGACCCCGGCTACGCCCGCGCCAAGGAGCTGATCGACGCCGGCGAGCTCGGGCGCATCGAGCAGTTCCATGCCTACTCGCGCGACGTCAACCCGCCGCCGCTCGAGTTCCTCCTCCACGCCGGCGGCTCGTTCCTGGACATGTCCGTCCACGACCTCGACCTCGCGCGCTTCCTGGTGGGAGAGGTGGAGGAGGTCCATGCGTGGGCGGCCACCCTCTACGACGACCGCTTCACGCAGGCGAACGACTGGGACACCGCCGCGATCTTGCTGAAGTTCCGCAACGGGGCGATGGGCGTCGTCGAGACGGCCCGGCACTCGACCTGGGGGTACGACATCCGCGCCGAGGTGTGCGGCTCCCTCAACAAGGTCACGGTGGATGCGGACCGCAAGACCCCGGCCACCGTCACCCACGGCGTGAACCTCCAGCACGACCTGTACGGCGACTTCTTCGACCGGTTCGACGTGGCCTACCGCCGCGAGCTCGAGGTCTTCTTCGAGGACCTCGTGGCCGGCCGGACGCCGCTCCCCGGGCCGGAGGACGCGCTGGAGACGCTGCGGCTCGCGGTCGCGTGCACCCGCTCGTGGCGCGAGAACCGCCCCGTGCGGCTCGACGAGGTCACCGAGTAGCGGATCCGTCGGCGGGACCGGGCCGGCCCGACGGACGGCCCGGCCCCGCGGGGGCATCGGGAGGAGAGGAGATGGCGACGGTGCGACTCACCACCGGCCAGGCGATCATCGAGTACCTCGCGCGCCAGCACGTGGAGCGGGACGGGGTCGAGCACCGGTTCTTCGCCGGGCTCTGGGGGATCTTCGGCCACGGGAACATCGGGGGCGTCGCTCAGGCGATCCAGCAGGTCGACGCCGACTTCCCGTACTACCTGACCCGCAACGAGCAGGCCATGGTCCACGCCGCGGTGGGCTACGCGAAGCTCCGGAACCGCCTGGGCGCGTTCGCCTGCCTGACCTCGATCGGCCCGGGGGCCACGAACATGGTGACGGGCGCCGCGTCGGCGACCATCAACCACGTCCCCGTCCTCCTCATGGCGGGCGACATGTTCGCCGAGCGCGTGCAGTCGCCGGTGCTCCAGCAGCTCGAGTGGCAGCAGTCGCAGGACACCAGCGTCAACGACGCGTTCCGGCCCGTGGTGCGCTACTGGGACCGCATCAACCGCCCGGAGCAGCTGATCACGGCGCTGCCCGAGGTGATGCGCGTCCTCACGTCGCCGGTCGAGACGGGCGCGGTCTTCCTCGCCCTGCCGCAGGACATCCAGACGTACGCGTTCGACTTCCCGGTCGAGATGTTCGAGAAGCGCGTCTGGACGATCCGGCGCGACCGGCCCGACCGCGACGCCGTGGCCGCCGCGGCGCGCTTGATCCGAGAGGCGAAGCGGCCCGTCATCTTCGCAGGCGGCGGCGTGCGGTACAGCGAGGCCGCCGACGCGCTCAGGACGTTCGCGGAGCGGACCGGCATCCCCGTCGCGGAGACGCACGCCGGCAAGGGCTCCATGCCGTACGACCACCCGCTCAGCCTGGGCGGGGCCGGCGTCTCCGGCACGCTCGCGGCCAACGTCATCGCGCCCGAGGCGGACCTGGTCATCGGGATCGGGACGCGCTTCACGGACTTCCCGACCGCCTCGAAGACGGCCTTCCAGGATCCCGACGTCCGGTTCATCCACGTGAACGTCGCGGAGTTCGACGCGTACAAGCACGCGGCGATCCCCCTCGTCGGGGACGCGCGCGCCACGCTCGAGGAGCTCACCGCGGCGGTCGGCGACTACGGGACGTCGCCCGGGTACCGCGCGCGCGTCGCGGAGCTCAACCGCGCGTGGGACGCCGAGGTCGAGCGCGTCTACCACAGCGTCGGCGACGTGCTCACGCAGGGCGAGGTCATCGGCGCGGTCGAGGCATCGACCGACCCGCGCGACGTCGTGGTCACCTCCGCCGGCAGCCTCCCCGGCGACCTGCTCAAGCTCTGGCGTTCGCGCGACGTTTCGTCCTACCAGGTCGAGTACGGCTACTCGACGATGGGGTACGAGATCGCCGGCGGGGTCGGCGCCAAGCTTGCCGCACCGGACCGCGAGGTCTACGTGATGGTGGGCGACGGCTCGTTCCAGATGATGAGCAACGAGATCACGACCGCGGTCCAGGAGGGCCTCAAGCTCATCGTGGTCGTGGTGGACAACAAGGGCTTCTCGAGCGTCGGGCGGGTCAGCGAGCAGGTGGGCGCCGAGGGCTTCGGGTGCCACTACCGACTGCGCGGCCCGTCGGGCGACTACGACGGACCCGAGATGCAGCTCGACTTCGTGAAGATGTGCGAGGGGATGGGCGCGAGGGCGCTCGAGGTCCGGACCCTCGACGAGCTGCGGAGCGCGCTGGCCGACGCGCGCGCCGGGTCGGAGACGGTCTGCATCGTCGTCCAGACCGACTGGCACGAGCGGGTGAAGGGCTACGCCAACTCCTGGTGGGAGATGGCCACGCCGATGGTCTCGGAGATGCCGGCGGTGAACGCCGCACGCGAGGAGTTCGACCGGAACAAGGGGCGCCAGCGCTACCTGATGATCCCGGGCGCTCCATACCAGCGGCCCGGGTCGGAGGGCTGACGCCCGGCGGACGGCCGGGCGGCGCCCGCCGGCCGGCCGTCCGCGATCCGCGCCCGGCCGGCTCGCCGGTCGGGCGCCAGGGAGGACACGCGATGGGCCGGAGCGTCCTGCTCGAAGCGGTCACCACGACGCCGACGGAGATCTGGAACGACTCCTGCGCGGTCGCGGACCTCGAGTACGCGCTCGCGAACGGGGCGACCGGCGCGACGTCCAACCCGTCGATCGTCCTCGACGTGCTCCGCCGGGAGCGGGAGCGGTGGGCACCGCGGCTCGAGGCGCTCCACGCGGCCGACCCTGCCCGCACGGAGCACGGCCTCACGTGGGCGGTCATCGAGGAGATGGCGGTCGGCGCAGCGGCCCTCCTCCGGCCGGTCCTCGACGCGTCGGGCGGGCGGCGCGGCCGCCTCTCCCTCCAGACGGACCCGACGTTCCACGGCGCCCCCGACCGCATCGTGGAGCAGGCTGTCCGCTTCGCCGGCCTCGCGCCGAATATCCAGGTGAAGGTCCCGGTGACGTCCGCGGGGATCGTCGCGATCGAGGAGGCGACGTATCGCGGCGTCAACGTCAACGCCACCGTCTCGTTCACCGTCCCGCAGGCGCTCGCCGTGGCGGAGGCGGTGGAGCGCGGGCTCCGCCGCCGGGAGGCGGAGGGGCTCGAGGTGGCTTCGATGCGTCCGGTCTGCACGATCATGTTCGGGCGCCTCGACGACTGGATGCGCGTCCTGGTGGAGCGGGACGGCCTCGCTGTCCGTCCCGACGCGATCGACCGCGCAGGGATCGCCGTCTTCAAGCGCGCGTACGGGCTCTACCGCCAGCGCGGCTACCGCACGCGCCTGCTCGGCGGCGCCTACCGCCACCTGCTCCACTGGACCGAGCTGGTGGGCGGGGACGTCATCCTCACGATCACGCACCCCTGGCAGGTGCGGATCAACGGGAGCGGCCTCGCGCCCGTGCCGCGGATGGACGAGCCCGTGGACCCGGGGATGGTGGACGAACTCCTGGTGCGCATCCCCGACTTCCGCCGGGCGTACGAGCCCGACGGGATGGCGGCCGACGAGTTCGACCGGTACGGGGCGACCGTCCGGACGCTCCGGGCGTTCATCGCGTCCTATCACGACCTCATCGGGGCGGTCCGCGACATCGTGCTGCCCGACCCGGACGCGCGGCCATGACCCGCGGGCGGGGGGCATGGGGTCGCGGGGCCGAAGCGCGCGGCGCTGCGGCTGGCGGCGCCGCGGCGGGCATCGCCACGGCTGGCTGCGCAGCGGCGCCCGGCGCAGCGGGGCCCGGGGTCGCGGCGGGCATCGCCGCGGCGGGCGGGAGGAAGGCATGAGCCGGGTCCTCCGTGTCGGCGTGGTCGGCTGCGGCAACGTGACGACGAGGTTCCACCTGCCCGCCTACCTGCAGCTGCCGGACCGCGTGCGCGTCGTCTCCCTGGCCGACGTGGAGCCGGCGCGGATCGCCGAGGCGCGGGCGATCCCCGGCTTGGCGGACGCGAGCGTCCAGGCGGACTGGCGCGACCTCGTCGCCCGACCCGACGTGGACATCGTGGACGTCGCGACGCCGCCCCGCCTGCACGCCGAGGTCGCCGAGGCGGCCGCGGCGGCGGGGAAGCACGTCCTGTGCGAGAAGCCGATCACGACGGTCCCCGCCGAGGCGACCCGCATGATCGAGCGCTGCCGCGCGGCGGGCGTGACGCTGGGCGTCTGGCACAACTGGGCCTTCTACCCGGAGGTGCTCGCCGCGGAGTCGATCGTCGCGTCCGGGGAGATCGGCACCCCGCGGCTCGCGCTGGTGGACTACCTCGGCGTGCCGGACATCAAGGGCGCCGGCGAGACGACGCGCGCCTGGCGGCACGACCCGATGGCGGCCGGCGGCGGCGTGCTCATCGACATGCTCCACTGCCTGTACATCACGGAGCGGATGATCGGCCGGGACGCGCAGCGCGTCTCGGCGTGGGTGGCCGGCGATGCGGACCATCCGCACGTCGACGCCACGGCGCTCTGCCGCCTGGAGACGGATGGGCCGGTCGCGCTCGTCAACGTCGGCTGGGGGCTCGGACCGGGCGGCGTCTTCATCGAGGGGACCGAGGGCGCGATCGAGATGCGCTGGCAGGGCGGCGGGACCGGGCCGTTCGTCCCGCTGGCCTCCATGACCGTCCGGAGGCGCGACGGTGGGACACGCGAGGTGGACGTCGAGAAGCGCGCGCTGCCCGAGATCCACGTCGACGCCATGCGCCGGCTCGTGGAGGACTTCGCGGACGCCGTCCTCGCAGGCCGCGACTCGCGGATGACCGGCGCGGACGGGCTCCATGCACTCGAGGTCACGCTCGCCGCGTACGCCTCCGCGGCGCTCGGCCGGACCGTCGAGGTCCCGCTGAGCCCCGACGACCCCGTGCACCGCGACGGCGTCGCGGCGATCCCGCGGCTCGCCGGCCCCGACTGGTCGCCCGTTCGGCGCCAGCACCTCTACGCCACCGATCCGTCCTGACGACGGCTCACCAGGAGACACCATGGACGTCGGGCTCTACACGGACTCCCTCCAGGGGTTCCCCTTCGAGCAGGCGCTCGACATCGCGGCCGATGCCGGCGTCACGGCGATCGAGATCGCCGTCGGCGGGCAGTCCCGGGCGCCGCATCTGCGCGTGGACGAGCTGCTCGGCAGCGCGGAGAGGCGGACCGCCTTCGCGGACGCCTTCGCGAGCCGCGGCCTCCACATCGCCGCCCTCAACTGCTCGGCGTGGCCGCTCCACCCCGTGGACGGGGCGTTCCACGACGGCGTCATCACGAAGACGCTGCGGCTGGCGGCCGAGCTCGGGGTGCGGAAGGTGGTCTCCATGTCCGGGACCGCCGGCGACGGCCCGGGCGCGACTACGTTCAACTGGGTCTTCCTGCCGTGGCCGCCGGACGCGGTCGCGCATGGCCGCCGGGCCTGGGACGCGGCGGTCGCCTACTGGGAGGAGAAGTCCCGCCTCGCAGAGGCGTGCGGCGTCGAGGAGATCGCCTTCGAGCTGCATCCGCTGCACGTCGTCTACAACGTCCCGACCCTCCTCGCCTTCCGCGAGCAGGCAGGGCCGCGCATCGGCGCGAACATGGACCCGAGCCACCTGATGTGGATGGGGATGGACCCCATCGCGTCGGTCCGGGCACTCGGCGGCGCCGTCTACCACGTCCATATCAAGGACACGGAGATCGTCCCGGACCAGGTGGCGATCGCCGGCGTCCTGGACAGCCGCTCGTTCGAGGACCCGGCGCATCGGGCGTGGAACTTCCGGACGATCGGTCGCGCGCACGATCGGGCATGGTGGGCGGCCTTCCTCGACGCGCTCGCCGAGGTCGGCTACGACGACGCGCTCTCGATCGAGCAGGAGGACCCGTACGTCGGAGAGGAGGAAGGGGTCCGGGAGGCAGCCGCGTACCTGGGCGACCTGCTCGCGGCGCGCGCGGCCCGCGTGGGAGGTGCAGCGTGATCCGCGTCGCGAACGCCCCGTGCTCGTGGGGCGTCATCGAGAACGTCGCCGGTGAGACGAGCGGCTACCGGAAGGTCCTCGACGAGATGGCCGAGACGGGATACGCCGGCACCGAGCTCGGGGACTGGGGCTTCATGCCCACCGACCCGGACGTGCTCCGGGCGGAGCTCGATGCGCGGGGCCTCGCGCTCGTCGGCTCGTTCTCGACCCCCTGGCTGCAGGATGCCGCCCGCCACGCGCAGAGCGCGGACGACGCCGTCCGGATCGCGAAGCTCCTGGCCGCGGTCGGCGGGCCCGGGACGTTCATCGTCCTCGGCAACGACCCGTACGGCGACCCGGCCCGCGGGAAGAACGCCGGGCGGATCACCGCGGAGCACGGGCTGACGGACGAGGGATGGGCCGTCTTCGCCCGCGGCGCGGACCGTGTCGCGCGGCGCGTCCGTGACGAGGCCGGGATCCGGACCGTCATCCACCAGCACCTGGGCACGCTCGTCGAGTCGGGGCCGGAGGTCCGGCGCTTCCTCGACGCGACCGACCCCGACCTCGTCGGCGTCTGCCTCGACACCGGGCACTGGACGTTCGGGACGGGCCAGGACCCGGCGGACGCGGTCCGCGAGCTCGGCGACCGGATCTGGCACGTCCACTTCAAGGACTGCGACCCGGCCGTGATGGCGGAATCGCGGCGCCTCGAGTGGGACGGGCTCACGTCCACCGGCCACGGCGTCTTCTGCGAGCTGGGGAAGGGCTGCGTCGACTTCCCGGGCGTCCTCGCGGCGCTTCGGGCAGCCGGCTACGACGGGTGGATCGTCGTCGAGCAGGACATCCTTCCCGGGATGGGCGACCCGAAGGAGAGCGCGCGCAGGAACCGCGAGTACCTGCGGTCGATCGGACTCTGAGCGGCCGGGGCAGGGGCGGCCGGGCGGCGGTCGCGGGCCGCCGCCCGGCAGCGGATGGCACGAGGGAGGGGAGCGCGATGGGCGACAAGGTGAGGATCGGCGTCGTGGGGACGAGCTGGTGGGCCGATGCGATGTACCTGCCGGCGCTCTCGGGCCACCCGCTCGCGGACGTCCGCGCGGTCGTCGGTGCGACCAGGCCGGAGCACACGCGCGCCTTCGCCGCCCAGTGGGGGATCCCGGCCACGTACGACACGGTCGAGGCGATGCTCGACGGGGAGTCGCTCGACGCCGTCCTCGTGCTCTCCCGCAACGACGACCACCTGCGGTCGGCCACGGCCGCCATCGAGCGCGGCCTCCATGTCCTCTGCGAGAAGCCCCTCGCGCTCTCGGCCCGCGACGCGCGCGCGATGGCCGAGGCCGCCGAGCGCGCGGGCATCATCACGATGGTCCCGTTCACGTACCGCTTCATGCCCGTGAACCGCTACGTGAAGGAGCTCGTGGACGACGGCTACATCGGGCGGCCGTACCACCTCGACATGCGCTACTTCACCGGCTACGGGCGCGACGGCGCGTACGCATGGCGGTTCGACGCCGGCGTGGCCGGCTCGGGGGTCTCCGGCGACATCGGGTCGCACTTCATCTACCTGGCGCGCTGGTACTTCGGCGAGGTCGAGGCGGTCACGGCGCTCCTCACCCGGAGCGTCCCCCGCGCCCCGCGCCCGGACGGCGCGCCGTTCCCGGCGGCCGACGACAACGCCATGCTCCTGCTGGAGTTCGCGAACGGCGCGACCGGGAACATCCATGTCACGTCCCTCGCCTACGAGCCCGGCGTCTTCGGGCAGCGCCACGACATGGACCTCCACGGGAGCGCGGGGACGTTGCACACGACGACCGACTGGATCCGCGTGCAGCGGGTCGAGGGCTGCCGCGACGGCGAGCCCGAGACCCACCCGCTCCCGATCCCGGACCACGTCTGGGGCGACGCCAGGCGCGACGATGTCCACGACACCTACCGCGACGTCTTCCGCAAGCAGGACAACATGACGCGGGGGTTCGTCACGGCGGTCGCCGAGGGCCGGCCGGCCTCCCCCGACTTCGCCGACGGGCTCGCGGTGCAGCGGGTGGTGGACGCGGCGAACCTCAGCGCGCGCGAGGGGCGCCGGGTGACCATCGAGGAGATCGTGGCCGCGGGAGGCTGACCGCAGGGCGGTCTTGGCGGCCCGCCCGGATGCCTCTACGCTTCGCCGTCCGGGGCCGCCCGGACCGCGGGCGGGCTGCGGCCGGGGCTGTCGGGAGGGACGACGTGGCGCTGAAGAAGACGAAGCGCGCGGGCGCTCAGACGATCGGTGACGTCTTCTCCGAGGTGGGCCGCGCGCCGCGCCACCGGATCCCCGACGAGGAGATGGATCCCGAGGTCGCCTATCAGATCGTCCACGACGAGCTGATGCTCGACGGGAACGCGCGCCTCAACCTCGCGACGTTCGTCGGGACGTGGATGGAGCCCCAGGCCCAGCGGCTGATGGCCGAGACGTTCGAC